>JBBDMC010000158.1:4910-12777 GCA_040878485.1 Bauldia sp.
GCCGCGCGAGGCGCGGCCGCCGCTTGAAGGCCAGGCTAGGCCGCCGGTTCGACCTCGGTCGCGGTCATCGTGCCATCGGCGTTCTTGTCGTAGATGATCTTGACCCTGGCACCGACCTGCAACGCCGCCGCGTCGACCTCCGCCGGCAACAGATAGGTGTTGCCGTCGTTGAGCATCACCGTGCCGGCGGCGACGTCAATGCTGGTGATGGCGCCGGTGACCTCGTCCGCCAGCGCGGCGAGTGAGGAAGCGGCGAGAAGGGCAGCTGCGCTCGCAGCAATCATCAACCTGTTCATCGGATGTCTCCTTGAGTTGATGCTTGCGCCGTCGCGTCATTGCTCGGGCGCCGCCCCCAGCGGCGACGAGCACAACCCGCCAACGCGGCGGCAAAGAGGCGCAGCCGCGGAACTTGCGTGACGATTCGCGGGCAGATGCCGCAAGTGCGGCGCTTAAGGGGCGGCGGGCCGCTATTCCACCGGAACGCCGCCGTAGATGAGGAAGCCGCTCGCCCAGTTTCCGCCGAGATTCACCGATGCCCCAAAAACGCGCACGTCGCGGTCGATCTCCGACCCCGACTGATAAAGAGGCCGGCGAAGGATGACGCGCAGCTCGGCAAACCGTCCGCACGATTTCGCCTCGCGCAGCCGGTCGTAGGCCTTGAGCGCCGGAGCGATACCGCCGGCTCGGGCGCTGACGATCGCATCCGCCGCGGCCTGCGAGGCGCAGAGGACCCAGCCGCGCACCAGCATTTCCGTGTCGAGGCGGAAGTCGATCACGGTCACGGTCGATTCGCGGAGCCCCTGCGGAGAGCCGGCCGGCTCGGCCGGACCCGGCGCTGCCGCCGAGGCCGTCCCCAGTGTCGTGGTCACCGTTACCAGCAGGACGGCGCCAAGCCGGCCCAACCAAGTACGAGTCATATGAGCCCCCTTGCTGGCCGGCATTCCGGCCCGCAGCGCCCGAGGCGCAAGCCCTTGATGTCAACGCCGTCGCCGATGCGTTACAAACGCTGCAGCGCGACGCGCTGAGCCGAATATACCGCCGGCCGCACCGTTGACAGTGCGCCAAAAGCCGCCGCACGCCAGTGACCTTCGACTGTGCCGTATCCGCAACAACCGACCGCCACCATGCCCTTCGACGCCACCGCAGCCTTCGCCCTCCCCCGCGACCACGAGCGCGCCGCCCTCGTCGGCCGCGTCTGGCGGCCTGAAGCCGGTGGCCCGTCGGTGGTGGCGCTGCGCGGCGCCGAGGCAGTGGACATCTCCGCCGCCGCGGCAACCGTGCGCGATCTCTGCGAGGCGGCGGAACCGGCCGCCCTCGCCATCGATGCCGCGGGCGAGCCGATCGGTCTCCTCGCCGACATCCTCGCCAACACCCCGCGTCAGACCCGCGACGTCCGCCGGCCCTGGCTCCTGGCGCCCATCGACCTGCAGGCGGTCAAGGCCGCCGGCGTCACTTTCGCCGTCTCCATGCTGGAGCGCGTGATCGAGGAGAAGGCGCGCGGCGCGCCGGATCAGTCAGCGGCGATCCGCCAGGAGATCGGCGCGCTGATCGGCGACGATCTCGGCAAGCTCAAGCCCGGCTCCGATCAGGCGATGGCGCTGAAGAAGCTGCTGATCGAGAAAGGCATGTGGTCGCAGTACCTGGAGGTCGGTATCGGGCCGGACGCGGAGGTCTTCACCAAGGCGCCGCCGATGGCTGCCGTCGGCCACCTTGCCGAGATCGGCATTCGTCCCGACTCGAGCTGGAACAACCCAGAGCCGGAGGTGGTACTGGTGGTCGCCTCGTCCGGCGCCATCGTCGGCGCCACCCTCGGCAACGACGTCAACCTGCGCGATTTCGAGGGCCGCTCGGCGCTGCTCCTCGGCAAGGCCAAGGACAACAACGCCAGCGCCGCGCTCGGGCCGTTCGTCAGGCTGTTCGACGGCAGCTTCACGCTCGCCGACGTGCGCCGCGCCGAGGTCCGGCTGACGGTCGTCGGCGATGACGGGTTCAGACTCGCAGGGTCGAGCGCCATGAGCCGGATCAGCCGCGACCCAGCCGAACTCGTCGCCGCGACGATCGGCCCGCATCACCAGTATCCGGACGGGCTTGCCCTCTACCTCGGCACCATGTTCGCGCCGATCGAGGATCGCGATGCGCCCGGCCACGGCTTCACCCATAAGGTCGGCGATATCGTCACCATCGCGTCGGACAAGCTAGGGTGCCTGTCGAACCGAGTGGTGCTGACCAGCGATGCCGAGCCGTGGACGTTCGGCACCGCCGCCCTGATGCGCAACCTCGCGGGGCGGCGGCTGATCTAGCGCCGCGCGCAAGACCAGGCTCACCGCGAATGATGTGGCGCTACGGGCGGTTCTCACGCTGCCCGAAGCCCTTCGAGGCCGCTCATGAGCGCCGTCGGGGCGCCGGACAGAAGGACATCGAGGTAGCGCAGACGCTGGAAGTCGCCGTTGACCGAAATCCGCGGCAGCGCCGTCAGCTGATCGGCGTGCTCGGCGAACAGCACGCCCGGCCGCGTCGTCACCGCGGTCCGGAAGCCGAGCTCGGCGGCGATGGCGAATTCGCGCCGACCGGCCGATGACGGGTCGCCGACCGGATAGGCCAGATGGCGTGGCCTGACGCCGAGCGCCTCGTCGATCCGATCGACGCTGGCTGCCATTTCCCTCCGCGCCGCGGTGTCGCTCACCTTGCTCAGGATGACGTGGTTGACCGTGTGGGCGCCGATGGTGGCAAGCGGGCTCCCGGCGAGGTGAGAGAGTTCGTCCCAGCCCATGCACAGTTCGACGCACTGCGCCGCCAAGTCGACCCCGCCCGCAGCCGCGATCTCGCGCGCCGCCCGATCGAGCCCGGCCTGGTCGTTGCACTGGCGCAGGTAGCGGTAAAGCGTCCCGAAGGTCTCGGTCTTGGCGCGCAGATGAGAGCAGTCGAAGAGGCCGCCGCCGCCGGCGAACTCGACCTCAATCCGGTCGTTGCGGGCCACCGCCTCCTCCAGCATCAGCCACCACAACCCGCCGCCGCCCTCGGCAAACGCCGAGGCAACGTAAAGCGTGAACGGCGCCTGGTGGCGCTCGAGCACCGGCCAGGCGAAGGTCCGGTTGTCGCGGTAGCCATCGTCGAAGGTCAGCACGACGAAGCGCCGCGACCGACGCCCTTCGGTCAGCCGACGGTGCGCCTCGTCGATGGAGACGATGTCGACGCCGACGCGCCGCAGCGCGGCGATGACCTCATCGAGGAATCCCGGCGAGACTTCGAGGTGACGGTTGGGCTGGAAGGCGTCGGTGCGCGGCGGGCGGACGTGATGGAATGTGAGGATCGCCCCCATTCCGGCGAGAAACGGCCGCGCCAGCCGGTGGGCACCGCTGAAATAGAGCGTCTCGAGCGTCGCCCGGATCGCCGCCTGCCTGATCCCGGTCAAGATGGGCCTCGCCGCATTCCCTCGCTTCGCCGGGCAACTTCGCCGCCGCCGGGCGAAGGGCACGCTAGTTCACGCCTGCCACGTTGCGCAAGGCAACGGCGGTCGGGGCCTCGACCGCCCCGGCGGCCCGCTGCAGCACCATGGTCGCGCCGACTTTGACCGCCGCCAGCATGCTGTAGAGGTGGCGCGCTGACGACATCGGCTGGACTCCCAAGAGCACGGCCTCCTCGCCCCCGGCGAGCGACGAAAGAGCCGCCTCGGTCGCGGCGACGATCTCGGCCCGGGCGACCGTCACCGGCGAACGCCTGCCGAACGAAGCCGTCTCGTAGACCAACATGCCCGGAGCGCTTTCGACCTCCGCCGCGACGAGCGCCGCCCCAGCGCCGCCCCGGCTGACGGCGTTGTCGAAAGAGAGACACGTCTGGGACGTCGGCGGCGCGTTACCGCCGGCCAGCACCACCAGCCTGATCGTCGAACCATCGGCCATCGCCGTTGCGGCGACCGATGCCAAGCGGGCCTCGGTCATGAGGCAGGTGACGTGGCCGTCGTCGAGGACTGAGGCAAGTTCATCCGGCCCGGTCGCCGGATGAATCGGCACCAGCACGCCGCCGGCCTTGAGCACGGCAAAGATCGAGACCACCGCCTCGAAGCAGCTGTCCATGAAGACGACGGCGCAATCGCCGGCCTTCAGCCCACGACCGAGGAGGGCTTGAGCCAGCCGGTCCGCCTTGAGGTCGAGCTCGGAGTAGGAATAGCGCTGCCGGCCGGCGACGATCGCCGTCTTGGCGCCGAAACGACAAGCACTCTCGCTGAGGAGGTGTTGCAGCCACATTGCGTGGCGGGTTCCGCTCGTTGCAGGCGCCCTTGGCCGGCATCGGCACAAGCGAGGACCTGCAGGTTTCGTCGGATCGACCCTAGTTTGGGGGACGTATCATTACAAAAAGAAACGAAAGCTACGGTAAATATTCACCCGTCGCTTCCGCTATTAAGGACAATTGCGGCGCCCGTTCACGCCCGAACTCCGCCAAAGCGCCGATGAGAGGTGACCATATCGCAATTCATTCAAAATGTGTTGATTAACCCGGCGACGCGGACGCCGCGCCGGTGCCCCTTGCACGCCTTCAGCCAAGAGTCGGAACCTCCATCGCCGGTTCGTCGTCCTCCACCGTCGCCGAGCGCCCGTCGAATCGCTAAGCTCGCGCCATGATCATTTCCTGCGGCGAAGCCCTGATCGATTTTCTGCCGCGGCGCGGGCCGGATGGCGCCACCGCATTCCGCCCGTACGCCGGCGGCTCCCCCTTCAACGTCGCCGTCGCCCTCGCCCGGCTCGGCGCCGAGGCCGGCTTCTTCGGCGGCCTGTCGACCGACTTCTTCGGCGCCATGCTCGGCCGCGCCCTCGCCGACAGCGGGGTCAACACGGAATTCGCCGACGTGAGCGACCGGCCGAGCACGCTCGCCTTCGTCAGCCTCGAGGACGGCGATGCCCGCTACGCTTTCTTCGACCACGGCTCCGCCGGTCGCATGCTGACCGAAACCGATCTGCCGGCCCTGCCGAGGACGGTTGCCGCCCTCCATTTCGGCTCGTTCAGCCTGGCCGAGGAGCCTTGCGGATCGGCCCTCGAAGCGCTCATGCGACGCGAGCAACGCGACCGCGTGATCTCGCTCGACCCCAACGTCCGCCCGACACTGATCAAGAACCGCGACGGCTACCTTGCGCGCCTCGACCGTCTGGCGGCGATGAGCGACATCGTGCGGCTGAGCCAGGACGACCTTGCCTGGCTGGCGCCGGGCTCCACCTTCGCGACGATTGCCCGGCGCTGGCTGGCTAGCGGTTGCAAGGTGGTGGTGCTGACCAAGGGCGCCGCGGGTGCCGAGGCGCTGTCCACTGCCGGGCCGGTGTCGGTCCCCGGCCTCGCCATCGCCGTCGTCGACACCATCGGTGCCGGCGACAGCTTTACCGCCGGCGTCCTCGCCCGCCTCGACCAGCTCGGGCTCGTCGCCAAGCGGGCGGTCGGCCGGCTCTCCGCGGACCAACTTGCAGACGTACTCGCCTTTGCGACCCGGGCGGCGGCGATCACCGTGGCCCGCGCCGGGGCCGATCCGCCGTGGCTCAGCGAGATGACCGCGTCCGCTTGAGCGACCGGTAGAGGGCGCGGAACTCGCCCAGTCGCTCGGCGTACGCCGCCTCCAAAGACGGTTGCGGATCGACGATCTCGACGATCGGCGGCTGGGTGCACACGGTGGCGGCTTCCTCTCCGGTCGCCGCCATGCGGGCAAGCCGCGCCGCCCCGAACACCGGCCCGACGTCGGCGCCGGCCAGGCGCAGCAACGGGCGGCCGAGCGCACTTGCCACCACCTTCATCCACAGCCGACTGCGCGTCGCCCCGCCGATCATGGCGATCGGGCCGCCGGCGAGGCCGCCGCCGAAGGCGGTCTCGGCGTCCCTGATCGCCAGCGCCACCCCCTCGACGACCGCCAGAGCCAGGTCGGTCGGTCCGGTCGCCTGGTCGAGGTTGGCAAAGACGCCGCGCGCATCGGGATCGTTGAGCGGCGTGCGTTCGCCGGCGAGGTAAGGCAAGAAGAGGACGCCGGAGGGCCCTTGGAACCCGGCCTCGACCCGGCGGACGAGGCCGGCCGCGTCGCGTTCGCCAAGGAGCCCGGCCAGCCAGTCGAGCGTTGTGGCGCCGTTCAAGAGCGCCGCCATCTCGAACCAGCGGTCGGGGAGCCCGTGGGCGAAGGCGTGGAGCAGGGTCTGCGGACGCGGCGCGTAGCGGTTGCGTGCCACGAAGATCTGGGCCGACGTGCCGAGCGAGACGAAGGCGTCGCCCTCGTTGATCGCGCCGACGCCGATGGCCCCGGCGGGGATGTCGGCGGCGCGGGCGGCGACCACGACCTGATGGCCGATCCCCCAGGCGGCGAGGAGCTCGGATCGGACCATGCCGGACCACGCCGGTCCTTCGAGCAGGCGCGGCATGACCGACGGGTCGAGCCTGGTCGCCGCGATGGCCGGTTCCGCCCATCGCCGCGCCGCCTCGTCGAGGAGGAGGGTTCCGGCCGCGTCCGCCATGTCGGTGGCGAACTCGCCGGTCAGGCGCAGCCGGACATAGTCCTTGGCCAGCAGGACGGTGCGAATCCGGGCGAAGTTTTCCGGCTCGTTTCGCCCGATCCAGCGGAGCTTGGGCGCGGTGAACCCCGGCATCGGAACGACACCGGCGATCATGGCGAGGTTAGGCACGCGCTTCTCAAGCTCGGCGCATTCGGCGACGGCGCGTCGGTCGTTCCACAAGATTGCCGGCCGGATCACGGCATCGGTTTCGTCGAGGATCACCGCGCCATGCATCTGGCCGGAAAGGCCGATCGCGCGGATCGCGGCGAAGGCCGCGGCGTCCTGGGCGGCGAGGATCGCCAACACATGCAGCGTCGCCTGCCACCAAGCCTCCGGATCCTGTTCGCACCAGCCGGGCTTGCGATAGGCAGTGGCGATGGGGGTCGACGCCTCGCCGAGAATGGCCTGGTTCTCGTCGACCAGGACCGCCTTGACCGCCGACGTGCCGATATCGATGCCGAGGAAGTTCATCGCCCCCGTTCGCCCCCTGCGCTTGAACTTATCACCGCTTTGTCCGATTGGGTCGGGATGAGCAAGCCCGTGGTCCAGCCTTTCCGTCCCGGCCAGGAACGGGCGTTTCTGCGCGCGCTGTTCGACGCCGCGGTCGCCGCGGCGCTGCCCGAGCGGGTGCTTCCCCCTCACCTGCCGCCGCCACCGCGGGGTCGCACCGTCGTTCTCGGCGCCGGCAAGGCTGCCGCGGCGATGGCAAGGGTGGTCGAGGATCGCTGGCCGGGTCCGCTCGCCGGGCTGGTCGTCACTCGCTACGGCCATGCCGTGCCTTGCCGGCGGATCGAAATCGTCGAGGCCGCCCACCCGGTTCCCGACCAGGCCGGGGTCGACGCCGCCCACCGGATCATGGCGCTTGCCCGCTCCGCCGAGCCCGACGATTTGATCATCTGCCTGATATCGGGCGGCGGCTCGGCGCTGCTCGCCATGCCGGCGGACGGGCTGACACTTGCCGACAAGCAGGCGGTCAACCGGGCGTTGTTGGCCTCCGGCGCCGACATCGGCGCTATCAACACGGTGCGCAAGCATCTGTCGGCGATCAAGGGCGGCCGCCTCGCCGCGGCTGCCTGGCCGGCGGCGACCGTAAGCCTGATCATCTCCGACGTCCCCGGCGACGACCCGGCGAGCATCGCCTCCGGCCCGACCGTCGCCGACCCGACCACCTTCGCCGATGCACGAGCCGTGCTTTCCCGCTACGGCATCGCGCCGCCGGCGGCCATCTCCCGCCATCTGGCGGCGGCGCTTGACGAGACGCCCAAGCCCGGCGACCGGCGGCTCGAGCGCTCACGCGTCGTCGTCGTCGCCTCGCCGGCGGCGAGCCTCAATGCCGCCGCTGACCTCGC
>JBBDMC010000158.1:12787-16532 GCA_040878485.1 Bauldia sp.
CGGCCGAGCGACGGCCGCGACGGCGCTTGCCGCGCGCCGCGCGCGGCGGTCAGCCGATCCGCCGCGCGTCTTTCTCTCCGGCGGCGAGACCACGGTGACCGTGACCGGCAGGGGCAGGGGCGGTCGCAACGGCGAGTTCCTCGCCGGTCTGGCGCTCGGCCTCGATGGTGCCGAAGGCGTCCACGCCCTCGCCGCCGACACCGACGGCATCGACGGGACTGAGGACAACGCCGGCGCCCTGATCGCGCCCGATGTGCTCGCGCGCGCCGGCGCCCTTGGCCTTGACCTGGCGAAGAGCCTCGCCTCGAACGATGTCTATCCGGTGTTCGCCGCGTTGGGCGATCTCGTCGTCACCGGGCCAACGCTGACCAACGTCAACGATTTCCGCGCCATCCTCGTCCTGCCTTAGCCGGGAATCGACTGGAACAGCGCTCGCGCAGTTGCCGCGACCGGCTCGATCAGGCAGTCGTCCGCGACCGCTCCTGCCGCCGGCGCTTCCACCAGGAGCCCGCGCCCGATGCGGCGATCACCGAGCCGAAAAGCGCGATCGCCGGCGGGATCGGCACCTCGCTTGGCGCCTCCAGCAGCTTGAACTTCGCCTTGACGGTCGCCCCATAGTGGGCGGTGCCGAAAAGCCGAAGTTGAAAATCTCGTCGCTGAGCGTGATCCGAAGCAGACCGTCGCCGTTGGGACCGAAAGGGAGGTCAAGCGGGCTGGCCAAACCCTAGCCCGGAACCCGGCCGACAACCAAAAATTGCACAAGCGCAAGGAAATACGTCTTAGACGCGAAGGCTTGGTCCAGCGCCGCGGTCCATCCGGCCACCGTCTCGGCATCCACAAGGCCCGAGTCGAGAGCCAAACCGGCGCGCCGGTGAAGGAATTCGAGCCATGCCCGATCGCCACCCGCCTCGTCGATGCTGACGATCGGCTCGACCACGACGTCGCTGAAGCCGCATCGGCGAAACAGGCCCGGCAGCTTGCGGCCGATCCAGCCATCGAGGTAGCGCCCCGAACCGTGCTGGAGGATGCGCCGGGTGACGTTCGGCTCTCCGGGATGGACCATGACCGTCTCCCAGTCGATCTCGACGCACACCACCTTGCCGCCGCGCCGCGTCACCCGTTTCGTCTCGGCGATGACCGCCTCCGGCCGATCGACATGGGCGAGCACCCAGTGACACAAGGCGGCGTCGAACGCGGCGGTACCGAACGGCAGGCCGCGGCCGTCGGCGACCCGGTAATCGATGAGGTGGCCGACGCCGCTTTCGCGCCCATGGGCGCGCGCCTGATCGAGGAGGAGCGCCGACGGGTCGACGGCGAACACCCGGCCACCGGGCGCCACCCGGCGCGCCATCTCCACCGCGATCGTCCCGGAGCCGGCGCCGACATCGACCGCGATGTTACCTGGCGTCAGGGCGAGGAGATCGAGCGCCCGCCGTCGCACCTCGACCTCGCTCGGCGACCGCCCCAGGCGCTCGAGCCTGCCGGCCGCCTCAGCGGCCCGCGGCGCATCGGCGATCTGCGACCACGAGTCGGTCCGCTCCGGCTTGTACTCGTGCATGGGTGTGAGAGTATTGCCGCTTCCGTCCGTCGGACAAGCGACCGTCGGCGAGTTGCGGGAATTCAGGGGAGAACGCTCATGATCATCGTCACCGGGGGAAGCGGCAAGGTTGGGCGCGCCTGCGTCAGGGAACTGATGCAACATGGCTATGACGTGACCTCGATCGATCTGGTACCGCCGCCCGGCCAGACCAACCCGCCGACGCCGAGCAACGTCCGTTTCAGCCGCGCCGACGTGACCGATTTCGGTCAGGCGATGGCCGCCTTGTCGATGATCGACGAACGCGTCGCCAAGGTCACGGCAATCGTCCATCTCGCCGCGATCCCGGCGCCTGGACAGGCGCCGAACCACGTCACTTTCGCCACCAACACCATCTCGACCTACAACATCTTCGAGGCCGCGCGGCAGCTCGGCATCCGCAACGTCGTCTGGGCGTCGAGCGAGACCGTCTACGGCATTCCCTACCCCAAGGGGCCGGCCTACGTGCCGGTTGACGAGGCCATTCAGCGGCCGGAGACCGCCTACTCCCTCTCCAAGCTGGTCGGCGAGGAGATCGCCAAGCAATACTGCCGCTGGGACCGGCGGCTGAAGATCATCGGCCTGCGCTTTTCCAACGTCATGGAGCCCGAGGACTACGCCCGCTTTCCCGCTTTCGACAAGGACCCGCGCTCACGCCACTGGAACCTGTGGACCTACATCGACGCCCGCGACGCCGCTCAGGCGATCCGCCTGGCTCTCGAAGCCAGGATCACCGGCGCCGAGGTCTTCGGTATCGCCAACGCCGATTCGGTGATGAGCCGGCCGAACGACGAGCTCCTGGCCGAGGTCTTTCCGCGGGCCAAGCGCCAACGGCCGGTGGAGCCCAACGAGTCGCTGATTTCGATCGACAAGGCGCGCGAGGTGCTGGGCTACCGGCCGAAGTATTCGTGGCGCGACCGCCTCAAGGCGCGGCCGAAGGCCGGTCCCGCGAGGAAGAAATCGAACAAATAGGTAGATGCCCTCGCGCCTCAGGCTTCCGGCACCGCCGTGCCGCCTGTCTCGCGGGCCGGATCGCCGCCATAGCGCTCGGTCCTGATGCTGGCGAAGGGAACGCCCATGTCGAGCAGCAGCCGGCTCGCCACGTCGACGAACGCGTTGGCGCCGCAGACGTAGGTATGGCGCGGCTTCGTGCCGAGGCCCGCGAGCACCTCGCCGACGAGGTCGCGGTCGATGCGGCCGCCGCGGAAGCGGCGATCGGATGGCTGCTCGCGGGTGATCGTCACCACCAATGTCAGACCCCGGTCGCCGGCGGCGCGGGCGACAAGCTCGTCGCGGAAGATCACGTCGGCCATCTGCCGCGCCGAGTACACAAGCACCGTCGGAACCTCCGCCGCCACCGTCGCGCGATGGCGGGCGATTGACACCAGGGGTACGACACCGGAGCCGCCGCCCATCAGCAGTAGCGGGCCGCCGTCTTGCTCCCGCCATGTGAAATGGCCACCGATTGGCCCGCGCAGCTCGATCGTGTCGCCGGCCGCCACCACGTCGTGGAAGAACGGCGAGACCTCGCCGGTGTCGAGCCGCTCAATGACCAGTTCGACCTCGGGTGCGCCCGGCGCCGAGCCGATCGAGTAGCTGCGCTGAGCCTGGTAGCCATCCGGCGCCGTGAGCCGCACGTCGACATGCTGCCCGGCGACGAACGAGGTCCATCGCTCGGGCTTGACGAAGAAGCTCTTGACCGTCGGCGTCTGCGCCAGGATGCGGGCCACCGTCGCCGGTTGCCAGGCGATACGACCGGGTGCGACCGGTTGATCCATGATGCTCAGTCGCCGGAGAAGCGCTGCTCGCGCCAAGGATCGCCGTAGATATGGTACCCGCGCAGCTCCCAGAAGCCGGCCTCGTCGCGCTCGGTGAATTGCAGCGTGTCCACCCACTTGGCGGACTTCCAGAAGTAGAGGTGCGGCACCAACAGCCGCGCCGGTCCGCCGTGGTCCGGCGCAATCGGCGCCCCCTCGTAGCGGATGGCGACCATCCCCTTGTCGCCGGCGAGGTCCTTGAAGGGAACGTTGGTGGTGTAGCCGTCGTAGGAAGTGGCGAGCGCGTAGTCGGTCGGCGGCTTGATCTCGGCATCCTCCAGGATGTCGTCGATCGTCACCCCCTCCCAGTTGGTGTCGAACTTGCTCCACTTGGTGACGCAATGGATGTCGC
>JBBDMC010000159.1:0-6339 GCA_040878485.1 Bauldia sp.
GAGGACCAGATGCGATTAGCTTAAGCGGGCGTCAACCGAACCGGCAGCAGCCCAGATCTTCTGGCCTCGACCGAAGCGCAGGGCGCCGATCGGCTGAAGGAGCAATACATGCTCCGCTACATGCTGGATGTGGAAACGCGCGGCAGCCAGTCGCTGCTGAACGTCAAGGCTTTCGCGGACCCGACCGATTACCAGCTCAAGGTGAAGCGCCCGGGATCGGATGAAAGCCGGGAGGTGAACGTCGACCTGCTGGAGACGTTCAACTGGCTGATCGGCCTCACCGTGCAGGGTATCGCCGCGCCGCAGACCTTCACCGCCGAATTCGAGCGCGACACCGAGGGACGGCTCGGCCTCAAGGGGCGGCTGCGGCAGGATGCGGGCGGGCCGTGGTGGTTCCGCACCGTGACCGGCACCGCGCCGGATGGGCGCCGGGCGCTGATCATATGGCGCAAGCTTACCGGGGAGCCCGAGCAGGACAATCTCGTGCTCGACACGTGGTTCACGCGCGCGGGGTATTCCGCCAAGGACAGCGAGTTCGGCCTGATCTACGTCAACGGCGACAACAATCTGGAGAACCTGAAAGCGGCCGATGACACATGGAAGGTCCGTCTGATCGAAGAGGACTTCCACCGGCTGATGTTCGATGCGGAGGGTCTGTGATGGCCCGCGCCGCGATGACGACCACGCGCCAACGTGCGAACGGGAGACCCCAGGTTCCCTTCGTTCACAAGCTCGTACTGAACCAGTGGCTTCTCTCGTTGTTCGACGTGAAGCGGTTCGAGCAACTGGCCGAGCATCTGCGCAACGAAACACTGGAAGGGATGGACGAGAACAACGTCCATCATTTTCATCACGCCCTGACGGCGCAGCTTTTCAACCTGACGAAGCTGCCGACCGAGCTGCTGCTCGAATACGACCAGAACATCGTTAAGCACACCCAGCGCCTGAACGAGCGCCGCATCACCCGCGGCGAAGCGCCGATCGTCTGGAAGTATTTCCAGTACCTGACGCTGCTCTTCACTGAGATCTATCTCGATCGCTATTTCAATGATCCCGCGGCGCTCCTGAAGGCGATCAACGAGCAGGTCGCCGCGTGCAATGCTGACAAGCCGGAGGCGGACCACATTTCGCCTTTCAAGGAAGACGGCGAGGCTTGGTCACAGATCAACAAGATCGCCTACTGGAGCGCGACCGGCAGCGGCAAGACGCTGCTGATGCATGCCAACATCCTGCAGTACCAGTTCTATCTCGACAAACACGGCCGGCGCCGCGACCTGAACCGGATCATCCTGCTGACGCCGAACGAAGGCCTCAGCCAGCAGCATTTGCGGGAATTCGAGGCGGCGGGCCTGGCAGCCGAGCTGTTCCAGAAGGATGGCACCGGGCTCTTCACCGGGCAGCGGATCGAGATCCTCGACATCCACAAGCTGAAGGACGAGATGGGCGACAAGACCATCGCCATCGATGCCTTTGAGGGCAACAACCTCGTGCTGGTTGACGAGGGTCACCGTGGCGCGTCGGGCGGCGAGGAAGGCGCCTGGATGCGCTTCCGCAACGCGCTTTGCGAGAAGGGTTTCTCCTTCGAATACTCCGCGACTTTCGGGCAGGCGGTGAAGGGCAGTCGCGCGCTCACCGACACCTACGCCAAGAGCATCCTGTTCGATTATTCCTATCGCTACTTTTACGGTGACGGGTTCGGGAAGGACTACCAGATCCTCAATCTCGACGAGGGAACGCAGGCAAACCATCTCGACGCCTATCTGGTCGCCTGCCTGCTGGCGTTCTTTCAACAGCAGCGGCTCTTCAAGGAGCAGGGCTTCGCGTTCCGCCCGTTCAACATCGACAAGCCACTCTGGATTTTTGTTGGCGGCAGCGTGACCAAGACGCTCGCCTCGCGCGATGCATCCGACATCATCGAGATCCTGAAGTTTCTGTCGCACTACGTGTCCAACCGCTCCGCGAGCATTGAACGCATCGACCGCGTCCTTAATCAGGGCCTTGTTACCGCTGGCGGGAAGAACCTTTTCGCAGGCCGCTTCACCTATCTCAACACGATCGGCCTGTCGTCCGCGCAGGTGTTCGATGAAACGCTCGCGATCCTGTTCAACGCCGCAGGTGGCGGTGCGCTCCATGTCGAGAACCTGAAGGGCGCGACTGGCGAGATCGCCCTACGCGTCGGCGACAACGACTCCTTCGGCGTGATCAACGTGGGTGACGACGCCAAGCTGGTCAAACTGTGTGAAGAGAACGGGATCGCCACGCAGGACAACGAGTTCGCGGGCTCGCTCTTCCATGCGATCAACACGCCGCAATCGACCGTCAACCTGCTGATCGGATCCAAGAAATTCACTGAGGGCTGGAACAGCTGGCGCGTGAGCACGATGGGCTTGATGAATGTCGGTCAGACGGAAGGCTCGCAGATCATCCAGCTTTTTGGCCGCGGTGTGCGGCTTAAGGGCTATGGCTCGAGTCTGAAACGCAGCGGCAAGGCCCAACTGCCGGATGACATGACGCGTCCGAAGCATATCGGCGTGCTGGAGACACTTTCCATCTTCGGCATTCGCGCGGATTATATGGCCCAGTTCCGCGACTTCCTTGAAGAGGAAGGATTGCCGGTCAACGATGACCGCATCGAGTTCTTGCTACCCGTCATCAAGAACCTCGGCACGCAAAAACTCAAAACCATCCGCCTCAAGAACACGATCAACGGTGTCAGCACCGAGTTTGGCGACGCGTTCCGGCGGTTGGGTCCGATCCCGACGCTCGCGACGCCAGACCCAGCGAAGGAGGAGGCGACTGCCTACCTTCAGAAGAACCGGGTCATCCTGAACTGGTATCCGAAAATCCAGGCGATGAAATCTGGTGGTGTCGCGGGCGGCGATGCCGAGGCGGCGCCCAATCACGCGCACCTAACCACGAGGCACATCGCGTTCCTGGACACTGATCGGCTCTATTTCGAGCTGGAGCGGTTCAAGGCGGAGCGTGGCTGGTACAATCTCAACCTTACGGCTAACGGACTTGTCGAGCTACTTGCAGATCAGAGCTGGTATCAGCTTCTCATCCCTGCCGAAAAGCTCGCCTGCGACTCCTTTGAAAGAATTCGGCTTTGGGAGGAGATCGCGCTGTCGCTTCTGAAGAAATACACGGAGCGCTACTACACGTTCCGCAAGCGCGAATGGGAGCTGCCTCATCTCGAGTACCAAGAACTGACCGCCGGCGACCCGAATTTTCCGAGAGGCACGGACGACGACGGCGAAGGGTACTATCGTATCCTCCTTGATCGGTCCCAGGAGGAGATCGTCGCCAAGCTCACCGAACTGAAGACGCTGATTGACCACGGAGACATGAGGCCGTGGGAATTCAACGGCATGAAGGCAATCTGGTTCGGACAGCACCTTTATGAGCCGCTCCTGTACCTCGACCAGAACATCGTCGAGGTCAGTCCGGTGCCGCTCAACAAGGGTGAGCGCAGCCTGGTCGAGGATGTGAAGGAGTTTCACGACGGCGCGCCGGAGTTTTTCGCCGACATGGAGCTCTATCTGCTGCGCAACCTGAGCAAGGGCCGCGGCGTCGGCTTCTTCGAAGCAGGCAATTTCCATCCCGACTTCATTCTCTGGCTGACCATGGCCGATCGGCAGTTCATCGTGTTCATCGATCCCAAGGGCATCCGAAATATCGGTTTCGGTGATCCGAAGATTCAGTTTTTTCAAACCATCAAGGATATCGAACGGCGCCTTGGCGATCCGTCCGTGACGCTCAGCAGCTTCATCATTTCAAACACGCCATCGCACGTCATGCGGCTCCTTTGGGCTGTTGAGAAGACGGCCATGGACTCGCGGAACATCCTTTTCCAGGACGAGGACAAGGCCACATACGTGCGAACAATGTTGGAGCGCGTGGCAGCACCGCAGGCGGCATCAGTATTGTGACCAACTATCTGCCCGGCCCTTAGGACAGGCCGTCGAGAACGTGACTGCAGCAGGCCGCGGCGCTCTGTGATGCGCTGCTGGCGGGCGGGTATACTGATCGGCCGGCCGTACCGAAGGCGCGAAACAACTCGGCGATCTCAATGCCGTGATTCGATCCCGGTTACTCTCGCGGCTCCTAGAAGAATACCAAAAGTACGGATTTCTCACGGTGAATAACAATGGAAAGTCAAACGCTTAGAAATCCGTACCGTTTTGCCGAAGTCGGGAGCTTTGGAGAAACCGGGCCGGAGAGAGAAGAATCCGGGCACCGGCGCGATTCACTCGGTCAACAGCTTCGGTGAGTGAACGACGCGGATACTGGGGTTTTTGCGGTGCCAAATGTCGACGGAGAAAGTTGTCGCGGTAGCAACTGGCGGAGGGAGCGGGATTCGAACCCGCGTTACGGTTGCCCGTAAACACGCTTTCCAAGCGTGCGCCTTCGACCGCTCGGCCACCCCTCCAGAAACGTGCCTTCGGTGAGCGCGCGCACTATAGTCGGGGCGACCCTCGGCGCAAGTTTTCACATGGCGCTCGCCAGGAGTTGACCAGCGGCCAGCTTACCAAAGATGCCAACCATGACTATGTCAGCGGCGGGACGAACAACGCCTCGGGAGGCGGCAACCGTGGGTATGGCAGGAGCAACAAGCGTGGATCTCGCAGGGCTGGCGCCGCCATGATCCGCCTCCTGTCGCGTTTCGTCGGGCTGTGGCTCATCGCGGGCGCTCTGGTGACGCTGGTCGTCGACGCGACCAAGACCATCGCAGCCTCGGCGCTCACCGTTACCCAACTCGGCCCGGCCTGGTATTGGCTGAGCCCGTCAACCCTGATGTCGGTCCAGGAATTCGTCCAGCGCAGGATCGAATCCACCATCGGCGGCTGGCTGTGGGACCCGCTGATCATGTGGGTGCTGATGCTGCCGACCTGGGCGGTGCTGGCGACCTTCGGGTTTCTGCTCACCTATCTCGGTCGCCCGCGCCGCATCAGGCCGGCCTACGCCTGAACCCTTATAACAAGAGCCGGCGCCCGCGCCGCATTGGAGACCAGCCATGAACATCTTCAACCGCGCCACCCGCAAGACCATGATGCCGACCAAGGAAGCGGCGCTGAAGGGACGGGCCGAGCCGATCCCGACCGACGAGACCCATTTCGTCAACCACCGCCCGCTCAGGGGGCCGTATCCCGACGGCCACGAGACGGCGCTCTTCGGCCTCGGCTGTTTCTGGGGGGCCGAGCGGGCCTTCTGGAAGATACCGAGCGTCACCGTGACGGCGGTCGGCTACGCCGGCGGCTCGACGCCGAACCCGACCTATGAGGAAGTCTGCTCCGGCATGACCGGACACAATGAGGTCGTGCTGGTCGTCTTCGACCCGCAGGCGGTCACCTACGAGATGCTGCTCAAGGCCTTCTTCGAGGCCCACGACCCGACCCAGGGCATGCGCCAGGGCAACGACGTCGGTACCCAATACCGCTCCGGCATCTATGTGGCGAGCCAGGCGCAGAGGAGGGCGGCGGAGGCGGCGATGGCGGTCTACACAAAGGCGCTCGCGGCGCGCGGTTACGGCGCGATCACCACCGAGATCGCCGATCGCGGGCCGTTCTATTTCGCCGAGGGCTACCACCAGCAGTACCTCGCCAAGAATCCCGCCGGTTATTGCGGCCTCGGTGGCACCGGCATATCGTGCCCGGTCGGGGTCGGCGTGGCCGCCAACTGATCGGGCGGCGCCGGAATCGGTCAAGCGTCGTCGGTGCCCGCATCGGCGACGCCCAACCGGCGGGAAGCGCGGGCGTGCGTCAAGTCACGGTGAGTTCAGGGGGAGTCGCGTGGCGTACCGCGTCGGCCGGAAAGAGGACGTTGCCGCGGCGCTGGTGCGGCTGGTGCGGGGCGACCTCGATGACGCGTTGGCGGATCTTGCCGGCGACGAGCCGACCGAGGCGCGCGTACACCGGATCCGCCAGCACCTGAAGCGCGTCAGAACACTGCTCAGGGTGCTCGAACCGATGTTCGGCAACGGGGCAAGGGCGGCGCGCGGCGAGACGGCGGCGACGGCGCGGCTGCTCGCCGGCGCGCGCGATGCCGGCGTCGCGGCGGCCAGCGCCCGCGACCTCGCGGCGGCGACGGCGGCCAGCGACCAAGACGTCGGTTTCGACCTGGTGGCCGAGGCACTCGACCGCGAGGCGGCGGACCATCAGGAAGAGATGTTGCTCGACGAAGTCGGGCGGCGTCTGGCGGCGACCAGGGCTGCGGTCGCCGGGTTCGGCGTCACCTTCGAGGGAAGCGCGCTGCTCGATGCCGCTCTCAGGCGGGCGTACCGGCGCGGGCGGCGGACCATGCGGTGGGCAAGAATCAGCCTGGCGACGCCGGACCTCCATC
>JBBDMC010000159.1:6349-16466 GCA_040878485.1 Bauldia sp.
CCGGATCGTCGGCGAGTTTTGTGACGGTACCAATCTGCAGGCCGCTGATCGCAGGTACCAGTGGCAATTCCGATACCCCCTCTCAAAACGCTCGCCGCAGCGCCAAGTGTATCGAACGTTGGAAGGAGGTCAAGGACTTCTGGCACCTTGTCTGTCTGGCGCAACGGCGGCTGCCCGGCAAATCCCGCCGGCTGGCGCGCCGTCTCGATCGGCTGTCGGAGCTCCTCGGCCGCGATCACGACCACGCGGTGCTCGCCGAGAAGCTGGCGCTGTCGATCAGGGGCGACGGCTTGCTGATGCGCCAGCTTTGCCTTGTTGCCGAGCGGCGTCGGGCGCTGGAAGCTGAGGCGTTCGATCTCGGCGCCAGAGTCTACTGGCGGAGGCCGAGGGCTTTTGGCCGTCGCGTCCACCTCGCCTGAGGCAATCCACGTCAGTTCATCTCGGGGCGCGGCCGCGGGAGCGGCGGGCGGACCGCGAAGTCGGCGGGGGTGACGCCGTCTGGAGCGGCGGCGAGAATCCCGGCGCACGCCGCCGGCAGATCGGAGAGGGTGAGCTCGGGCGCCGGCACGATCGGGCCCTTCGGCGGCCTGTATCTCTCCGGGCTCAGCCACCACGCCAGATTGTCGTCGCAGCCGTCGCCGGCCGGCGTCGGTTCCTGCGCCTGGCACCCGGCCAATCCCGCCGGACAGCGCAGGCGGACGTGAAAATGATCGTCGTGATTGTACCAGGGCCGAATCTTCCTCAGCCATGCCCGGTCGGACCCGGCCCACCCGCACAGCTCCTTCTTGATCCCCGGATTGACGAAGATGCGCTCGACCTCCGGATAGCTGGAGGCGAGGCGAAGAAGCCGGCTGTGGGCCGCGGTCCAGCGGCTCTTGTCGAGTTCCACGTTGGTGCCGGCCCTGACGTACGAAGTCGCGCCGATCGCCTCACGCTCCGTCGCCGACAGCATCCGCCCCGGCATCGGATCGAGCCAGATGTCCACGTCGAGGCCGATCTGATGGCTGGCGTGGCCGGTGGGCATGGGACCGCCGCGCGGTTGCGACATGTCGCCAACCAGCAGCCCCGACCATCCTTCCTTGACCCGCGCGTCGCGGGCGAGCTTTTCGACGTAGGCGACAAGCGCGGGCATTCCCCAATGGCGATTGCGTGAAAGGCGCATCGCCTGCCACTCAGCCCCATCGACCGGAAGCGGCTCGGCCCCGGCCAGGCAGCCGCGCGAGTAAAAGCCGATGCTGCGCGCTTCAATCGGCACGGGGCCGGCGACCTTGCCGAAGAGCTGCTTGGCCGGCGGCCCGCCGCCAGCCGCCAAGGCCCCGGACGTCGGCAGCAGGAGGGCGGCGATCAGCAGCCTTGCGGCGCGTATCGTCCGCGAACGACTGCCCGAATCATCGGTGGCCACGGTCCAACGCATGGCCGATGGTAGGGTCTGGCCGGGGCCAAGGGCAACCGCCCGGATCCGCCCGGTCGGCCTCCTCATGCGAGCGGTCCGTATTGTGGCCCGCGCCTGCCGCTCGGTGTGCGAGGATCAAGCCATGCGCGCGATGGTGCTCGACGCCCCGCGACGGAGGCTCAGACTCGAGGACCGGCCCGAGCCAACACCGGGCGAAGGCCAGCTCCTTCTCAAGGTCTCTGCTTGCGGGGTCTGCCGAACCGACCTGCATGTGGTCGATGGCGAACTGCCTCAGGCCCGCTACCCGGTCGTTCCGGGCCACGAGATCGTCGGCACGGTAGCGAGGCTCGGACCCGGGGTCGCTGGCTTCGCGCTCGGCGAGCGGGTGGGGGTGCCGTGGCTCGGCTGGACCTGCGGGCACTGCCGCTTCTGCCTGGCGGGACAAGAGAACCTCTGCGACAATGCCGGGTTCACCGGTTGCGACCGCGATGGCGGCTACCAGGAACTTACCGTCGCCGACCATCGCTTCTGCTTCAGAGTGCCGGGGCGCTATGGCGACGCGGAGGCGGCACCCCTGCTCTGCGCCGGGCTGATCGGCCACCGGGCCCACAGGCTCGCCGGCGCGGCCGCGCGGCTCGGCATCTACGGCTTCGGTGCCGCCGCCCACATCATGGCGCAGGTCGCGCGCCACAAGGGGCAGCGGGTGTACGCATTCACGCGGCCGGGGGACCGCGCGGCGCAGGACTTCGCGCTGAGCCTCGGCGCCGAATGGGTGGGCGGCTCCGACGAAACGCCGCCGGCCGTACTCGACGCGGCGATCATCTTCGCGCCGGTCGGCGCGCTGGTGCCGGTTGCGCTCAGGGCCGTGCGCAAGGGCGGCGCGGTGATCGCGGCCGGCATCCACATGAGCGACATCCCGGCGTTTCCCTACGCGATCCTGTGGAACGAAAGGCTGGTGCGCTCGGTCGCCAACCTCACCAGGGCCGACGGCGAGGAGTTCATGCGGCTGGTGGAGGAAGTTCCGATCAGGACGAGCGTCACTGCGTTCCCACTGGAAAAGGCCAACGACGCCCTCGCGCGGCTGCGTGAAGGCCGCCTCACCGGCGCCGCCGTCCTCGTGCCATAGGCCACGACGCGTTAGGATCGATTCGCCAACCACAGACGCGGGAGGAAGCCTTGTTCAGACCGATCTTCGACCTGCCAACCGGCGTCATCGGCTATTCGGCCGTCGGCAAGATCAGCCGCGACGACTACACCAAGGTGCTCATCCCAGAGATCGAGGCGCGGACCAAGGAAGGCGGCAAGCTGCGCTTCCTGCTGGTGGCGGGCCCGGATTTCGAGGGCTACGAGATGGATGCGCTCGTCGGCGACAGCATGTTCGGGATGCGCCACTTCTTCGACTTCGAGAAGATCGCCTTCGTCTCCGACAATCCCGCCTTCCGTTCGCTGATCGAGGCTTTCGGGATGATGATGCCGGCGGGGGTGAAGAGCTTCCCGATGAGCGATCTCGACAAGGCGAAGGCGTGGCTGGTGGGGTGAGCCGCCGGCGCGGCCATCGAACGGTCAAATTTCCGTACCGGAAACTTCACGAAGCGGCCAACAAGTCTTCGCAAGTGGCCGCCATGATGGCTCCCATCGGGCGACCTGAGGAGGACACCATGTTCACACCGATCGAAAACCTGCCACCGGGCGCCATCGGCTTCGTGGCAAACGGACGCATCACCGTCGAAGACAGGAAAAACGTGCTGGAACCGACCATCGACTGGGCGTTCGAAATGGGCGGTCCGGTCAAGCTGCTGTACGTCGCCGGGCGCGATTTCACCGGCTACGACCGGGGCGGGCTGTACGACGACGCGGTCTTCGGCACGCGCCATTTCACCGACTTCGACAAGATCGCCTTCGTCGCCGAGGACGGACCCTACGCGCGCTCGGTGAAGGCGCTCGACGGGCTGATGCCGGCGCAGCTGCGGGTCTTCCCAGCCGAGGACATCGCCCGAGCCAAGGCGTGGCTGCGGTCGTGATCGAGAATCGGGAGACCGCGCCCGCCGGCGGCGCTACTGGCCGGCAAGCACCGTGTTGAGTTGATCGAAGAGACTGGCGAAGGCCTGCTTGGCCTTGCCCGGCTGCTTGACCGCCTGAGCCGCGGCGAGGTTGCTCGCATCGTTGCCGACGACGATCAGCGCCACCATGCCGAGGCCGTAGTGCGGCGCGCATTTGACGCCGTAGACGCCGCCCGTATCAAAGCCGACGGTGACTTGTTGGTTCATCTTGCCGACGAAGGGCGCGGCGCCATCCGGCATCATGCCCTTGATCGATTGGGCGTCGTGGCCTTTGTCGGTGGGCACGAACGTGACGCTGTCGCCCGGCTCGATCGCCAGGAACGAGGGCTCGAAAACCATGGGCGCGCCGCTGGCGCCCTTGTTCAGCATCTTGACCTGATGATCGGCGGCGCCGGCGACCGTGGAGCCGATCAGCGCCAGGGCGACGGCAAATACAGCGGTCACGAGTGTCGCTTTCATTCCAATCTCTCCCTCGTTCGACGCCGATGTCCGACTGTCGTTGGGCAACTGCCTATGCCGCCCGGCGCGCCCAGGCCTTGCGCCAGCGCAAGAATCGAGACCCTCGCCGCGGTCAGAATGCCGCAGGGGGGAGGTCCCGTTCTTTGCGCTGCCTCAAAGCACCTTGCCCGGAATCGCGCCAATGTACGCCACGACACCGGAAACGGAGACCAATCATGGCTAACAAAGTGCAAGGACTGGCTGCCGCCGCGACCGTGCTGACGATGTGCTCATGCCTGTCGCTCGGCTCGGCCGCATTCGCCGAGGAAGCCACGGACCAGGTGGCGCATCCGATCGAGCGCGGCACGGTCGAGGCGCCGGTCAGCATCGTCAGGCTGCCGACCGATCTCCCCGGGCCAATCGAGACGCGCGGGCCGGCGAAGATCGTCGTCAACCTCGAAACGGTCGAGGTCTACGGTCAGATCGACCAGGGCGCGGCGTATCACTATTGGACGTTTGACGGAAAGGTCCCCGGACCGTTCGTCCGCGTCCGCGTCGGCGACACGGTCGAGGTGAGGCTCACCAACGCCGAAGACAGCGTGATGATGCACAACGTCGACTTCCACGCGGTGACCGGGCCGGGCGGCGGCGCAGCGGCGACCGAAGCGGCACCGGGCGAGACCAAGGGCTTCACCTTCAAGGCGCTCAACCCCGGGCTCTACGTCTATCACTGCGCGACGCCGCCGGTGGCTCAGCACATCGCCGCCGGCATGTACGGGCTGATCCTGGTCGAGCCCGAAGGCGGCCTCGCGGCCGTCGATCACGAGTTCTACGTCATGCAGGGCGACATCTACACCGAAGAGACTTTCGGCTCCCAGGGTGAGGTCTTCGACAGCTACGACAAGCTCGTCAACGAGACACCCGAGTACTACGTCTTCAACGGCGCGGTCGGGGCGCTGTCGGAGCAGCACCCGCTGACCGCCACGGTCGGCGAGACGGTCCGCATCTTCTTCGGGGTCGGCGGGCCGAACGCCACCTCGTCGTTCCACGTCATCGGCGAAATCTTCGACAAGGTCTACCCGATGGCGTCACTGACGGCCCAGCCGCTCAGCGACGTGCAGACGATCACGGTGCCGCCGGGCGGCGCGACCATGGTCGAATTCAAGGTCCAGGTCCCCGGCAATTACATCCTCGTCGACCACGCGCTGTCGCGGGCGCTGCGCGGCCTGGTTGGGGTGCTCAAGGTCGACGGGCCGGATAACCCGGAAATCTTCTCGGCGCCGAGGCAGGCCGCCGACGCGGCAATGAAGCATTAAGCGGCCAGCTTACGACACCCAGGGCCGGCGGCTCACACGGGCCGCCGGCCTTTTGACGTCGGCTACTCCCCCACCTTCAGCGCGGCGATGAAGGCTTCCTGCGGGATGTCGACCTTGCCGAACTGGCGCATGCGCTTCTTGCCCGCCTTCTGCTTGTCCAGCAGCTTGCGCTTGCGGGTGACGTCGCCGCCGTAGCACTTGGCCAGAACGTCCTTCCTCAGCGCCCGCACCGTCTCGCGGGCGATGATGCGGCCGCCGATCGCCGCCTGGATCGGCACCTGAAACATGTGCGGCGGGATCAGCTCTTTCAGCTTCTCGCACATCGCCCGGCCGCGCTTGTCGGCGGCCGAGCGGTGGACGAGGATCGACAGCGCGTCGACCGCCTCGCCGTTCACCAGAATCTGCAGCTTGACCAGATCGCCCGGCCGGTAGTCGGTCAACTGATAGTCGAACGAGGCGTAGCCCTGGGAGACCGATTTCAGCCGGTCGTAGAAGTCGAACACCACCTCGTTGAGCGGCAGGTCGTAGGTGACCATGGCGCGGCTGCCGACATAGGCGAGGTCGGCCTGGACGCCGCGGCGGTCCTGGCAGAGCTTCAGAATCGCGCCGAGGTAGTCGTCGGGGGTGAGGATGGTGGCGCGCAGCCACGGCTCGGAAATTTCGGCGATCCTGACCGGATCGGGCATGTCGGCGGGGTTGTGGAGCTCGATCGCCTCGCCGTTGGTCAGCCGGATGCGGTAGACCACCGACGGAGCGGTGGCGATCAGGTCGAGGTCGAACTCGCGGGTGAGCCGCTGCTGGACGATCTCGAGATGGAGCAGCCCGAGGAAGCCGCAGCGGAAGCCGAAGCCGAGGGCGGCTGAGGTTTCCGGCTCATAGGTAAAGGCGGCGTCGTTGAGACGGAGCTTGCCGATGGCGGTGCGCAGGTCCTCGAAGTCGGCGGCGTCGAGCGGGAAGATGCCGCAGAAGACCACCGGCTGCGCCGGCCGGAAGCCGGGGAGCGCCGCCGCCGCCGGTCGGCGGTCCTCGGTGATGGTGTCGCCGACCCGGGTGTCGGCGACCTGCCTGATCGAGGCGGTCAGGAAGCCGAGCTCGCCGGGCCTCAGCTCCGGCCAATCGACCAGCTTCGGGGTGAAGACGCCGACTTCGTCGACCTCGTGCGCCGAGCCGGTGCCCATCATGCGGACCTTCATGCCGCGCCTGAGCACGCCGTCGACAATCCTGACCAGAACCACGACGCCGAGATAGGAATCGTACCAGCTGTCGACGAGCAAGGCCTTGAGCGGCGCCTCGGGGTCGCCCACCGGCGGGGGAAGGCGGTGGACGATCGCCTCCAGCACCGCGTCGACCCCCTCCCCGGTCTTGGCCGAAATCAGCAGCGCGCCCGACGCATCCAGGCCGATCACCTCCTCGATCTGTTGCCTCACCCGTTCCGGCTCGGCCGCCGGCAGATCGATCTTGTTGAGGACCGGGACAACCTCGTGGCCGGCGGCAATCGCCTGGTAGACGTTGGCAAGCGTCTGCGCCTCGACGCCCTGGGAGGCATCGACGACGAGGAGCGAGCCTTCGCAGGCGGCAAGCGACCGGCTCACCTCGTAGGCGAAGTCGACGTGGCCTGGGGTGTCGATCAGGTTGAGGACGTAGTCCTTGCCGTCGGCGGCGCGATAGGCGAGGCGCACCGTCTGGGCCTTGATGGTGATCCCGCGCTCGCGCTCAAGGTCCATGGTGTCGAGCACCTGGGCCTTCATTTCCCGTTCGCTCAGCCCGCCGGTCATCTGGATGAGGCGGTCGGCGAGCGTTGATTTGCCATGGTCGATGTGGGCGATGATGGCGAAGTTGCGAATGTGGCTCTGGGGGCCGGCGGTCATGGCGCGGCTCTTAGCAGACCGGCGATGGAGCGGGAAGCGCGGCAAGGCGAACCGACGCCGCGGGTTGGAAGCGGCTCCGACCTCAGGCGCCGAGCGCCATGGCGCGCATGCGCAGCGCCTCGCGGTCGCCGCGGTCGGCGAAGGCCGCCGCGCTGGCGCGGAAGGCGACGAACGAGGCGTAGGTCTCGCCGGCGACCGGGCTCATCGCGGCGATGTCCTTGAGCAGGGCTTCGGCCTCCTGACCGGCGGCGCGGACGATCGCATCCGGCAACGCGGCGACGGTGACGCCGGACTCGACGATCGGCTTAAGGAAAGCGATGTTGTTGTAGGAGAAGTCGGCGGAGGTCTCGATGGCGGAGGCGGCGGCGACGGCGGCGACGACCGCCTGCAAATCGTCGGGGAGCGACCGGTAGGCGGCGCCGTTGACGATCAGCGCGATCGCTTGGCCGAGCCCGGAAAAGCCGGGCACGTAATAGTTCTCGGCGACCTTCCACAGCTTCAGCTCGTAGTCGCCCCAGGGACCGAGCCACTCAGCCGCGTCGATGGTGCCGGCGACGAACGCCGGCACGATCTCGTCGAACGGCAGGCCGACGACCTTGACGCCGAGCCGGCGCCAGACCTCGGCGGAAAGGCCTTCGGTTCGCATCGGCAGGTCCTTGAGGGTGTCGAGGCCGCCGATCGGCTGCCGAAACCAGCCGGCTGCCCGGATGCCGAAGGACCCGACGTAGAAGGGGACGATGCCGAACGGCTCGCAAGCGTCCTGCCAAAGCGCCTGGCCGCCGCCGAAGCGCAGCCAGCCGAGGTATTCGTGGGCGAGCAGACCGAACGGCACGCCACCGAAAAAGCTGAACGCCGGGTCACGCTCGCGCCAGGCGGCCGAGGTGGCGTGACCGACCTCCACCGTGCCCGCCGACACCGCGTCGAAGATCTCGCCGGGAGCGACGAGCTCGCCGGCGGCGAACGGCTGGACCACCAGCCGGCCGTCCGACACGGTCCCGATCAGCTCGGCCAAGCGCCGGGCGTTGCTGCCGCCGCCCGGCCCGTCCGACGGCCAGGCGGTTGCCATTCTCCAGCTGATCGGCGCGCCGGCGTGGGCGAGCGGCGGGGCTGAGAGACCACCGGCCAACCCGGCGGCCAAGCCGAGAACGCGCCGTCGGTCGGGGCGTCGCAACCCTTCGGTCATCCCCGGTCACCTGACTGTCGAGCGGCCCCCGCCGGCGCCAGATTAGCAGCGCTGACGCCCGCCGCAACCCAACCGACGCGGCGAACCGCGATCCGGCCCGATCTACTCAGCCGCCTGGGTGTTGGGCTCCTCGCCGGGATCGACGGCCTTCAGTTCGTCGAGGCGCGGCATGGCGATGATGTTGTAGCCGGAATCGACGAAGTGGATTTCACCGGTCACCGCCGAGGACTGGTCGGAGAGAAGATAAAGCGCGGTGTTGCCGATCTCCTCGATGGTGACGGTTCGCCGGAGCGGCGCGTTGCGCTTCTGGTAGCCGAACATCAGGCGGGCGTCGGAGACGCCGGAGCCGGCAAGCGTGCGAACCGGCCCGGCGGAGATGGCGTTGACGCGGATGTTGTCGGCGCCGAAATCGACCGCCAGGTAGCGCACCGAGGCTTCCAGCGCCGCCTTGGCGACCCCCATCACGTTGTAGTTGGGCATCACCCGCGACGAGCCGCCGTAGGTGAGCGTCAGCATGGCGCCGCCGCGCGGCATCAGTCGGGCGGCACGGCGGGCGACCTCGGTGAAGGAAAAACACGAGATCACCATGGTGCGGACGAAGTTCTCGCGGGTGGTCACGGCGTAGCGACCCTTGAGCCCGGCCTTGTCGGAAAAGGCGATGGCATGGACGACGAAATCGATGGTCGGCCAGCGCCGGGCGAGCGCGGTAAAGACGGAATCGAGCGCGGCCGGATCGTCGGCGTCGGGGTGGAGGCCGACGTCGCAGGGAAGAACGAAGTCGGAGCCGAGCGACTTGGCCAGCGGCTCGACCCGCTTGCCGAGGGCCGGGGTCTGATAAGTGAAGGCGAGTTCGGCGCCGTGCTCGGCCAGACGCTTGGCGATCCCCCAGGCAATCGAGTGGTCGTTGGCGACCCCCATCACCAGTCCGCGCTTGCCACTCATCACACCGATCGTCATGGTCGCCCGCTCCCCCGGCTTTTTCAGCCGCCGTACCGCTGCAACACCAGCGTTGCGTTGGCGCCGCCAAAGCCGAAGGAATTGGAAAGCACCGTGTTGATCTCGACGCCATCCAAGCGCTGGCGGACGATCGGGACGTCGGCGAAATCCGCGTCCAGCTCTTCGATGTTGGCGGATTCGCAGATGAAGCCGTTGTTCATCATCAGCAGCGAATAGATCGCCTCCTGGGCCCCGGCGGCGCCGAGCGAATGCCCGGTCAGCGACTTGGTGGCCGAGATCGGCGGGCAGGCCTGGCCGAACACCTTCTTGATCGCCTCGACCTCCTTGAGATCGCCGATCGGCGTCGAGGTGGCGTGCGGGTTGATGTAGTCGACCTTGTCGCCGACGTCGGCGAGCGCCATCCTGATGCAGCGCTCGGCACCCTCGCCGGAAGGCTGCACCATGTCGTAGCCGTCGGAGGTGGCGCCGTAACCGATGATCTCGCCGTAAACGCGGGCGCCACGCGCCTTGGCGTGCGACAGCTCCTCGAGAACCAGAACGCCGGCGCCGCCGGCGATGACGAAGCCGTCGCGATCCTTGTCGTAGGCTCGGGAGGCCGTCCCCGGGCGGTCGTTGAAGTGACTCGACATGGCGCCCATGGCGTCGAACAGCACCGATAGGGTCCAGTCGAGTTCCTCGCAGCCGCCGGCGAAGATTACGTCCTGCTTGCCGATCTGGATGAGCTCGTAGGCGTTGCCGATGCAGTGGTTGGACGTGGCGCAGGCCGACGAGATCGAATAGCTGACGCCTTTGATCTTGAACCAGGTCGACAGGGTGGCGGAGGCGGTCGACGACATCGCCTTCGGCACCGCGAACGGCCCAACCCGCTTCGGCCCCTTCGAGCGGGTGGCGTCGGCGGCCTC
>JBBDMC010000160.1:0-8462 GCA_040878485.1 Bauldia sp.
CCGCATGTACAAGGTCGGCGACGTCAAGCGCGGCGCCGAGCGGCTGTGTGAGGTGACCCACGAGGCGATGATGCGCGGCATCGCCGCCATCCGGCCCGGCGCCACCACCGGCGACATCGGCCACGCCATCCAGGCCTACGCCGAGGGCGAGCGGTGCAGCGTCGTGCGCGACTTTTGCGGCCACGGCGTCGGCCACCTCTTCCACGACGTCCCCAACATCCTCCACTACGGCAGCCCCGGCGAGGGCGTCACCTTGAAGCCGGGCATGATCTTCACCGTCGAGCCGATGATCAACCTCGGCCGGCCGCACGTGAAGGTCCTGTCGGACGGCTGGACGGCGGTGACCCGCGACCGCTCGCTGTCGGCCCAGTACGAGCACACGGTCGGGGTCACCGAGACCGGCCGCGAAATCTTCACCACCTCCCCCTTGAGCGGCGCATGAAGGGCTTGCGCGTCACCGCCGGCAGCGCCAACCATTCTCACGGTCATCGCGAGCGCTTGAAGGCTCGCTTCCGCGACGCCGGCCCCGATGCGGTCGCCGACTACGAGTTCCTCGAGCTGATCCTCTTCCAGGCGCTGCCGCGTCGCGACGTGAAACCGATCGCCAAGGCGCTGCTTGCCCGCTTCGGCAGCTTCCCGGAGGTGCTGGCGGCGCCGCAGGCGCGCCTGGTCGAGGTCGACGGCGTCGGCGAGGGGGTCGTGCACGTGCTCAAGTTGGTCCAGGCTGCCGCCCAGAGATTCGCCCGCGACCGGGTCCGCCACCGTCCGGCTCTCGATTCATGGAGCGCCGTCATCGAGTACTGCCGCACCGCCATGGCCTTCGAGCCGATCGAGCGGTTCCGCATCCTGATCCTGGACAAGAAGAACGCGCTGATCGCCGACGAGGTTCAGCAGACCGGCACCGTCGACCACACTCCGGTCTACCCGCGCGAGGTGGTCAAGCGGGCGCTCGAGCTATCGGCGACGGCGCTGATCCTCGTCCACAATCACCCGTCCGGCGACCCGACGCCATCGACGGCCGATATTCAGATGACGCGATCGGTGATCGAGGTTGCCAAGCCGCTCGGCATCGCCGTCCACGACCACATCATCGTCGGCCGCGACGGCCACGTCAGCTTCAAGGGCCTGAAACTGATCTAGCCCTCCTCCAGCCAGCGGACGTCCTCTGCCGACAGGTCGATCGCCAGCGCCAGGAGCGAGTCCTCCAGCTCGGCGAGCGCCAGCGGCCCGATCAATGGGATGACCGCGAAGTCCTGATGGATGCAGTAGGCGAGCGCGACGTGGAGCGGGCTCTTGCCGAGCCGCCTCGCCAACTCGATCGCCCGTTCGCGCCGGGCGAAGTTCTTGTCGCTGTAAAAGGCGTTGGCCATCACCGGGTCGTCGCGCTTGTCGGGACCGGCGCGATCGGTGAAGAAGCCCCGCGCCTGGCTCGACCAGGCGAAGACCGGGATGCGGCGGGCCCTGAGCCAGGCCTTCCAGGCGTCGTCGGAGGCGGCGGCGACGCCGCGCCAGACCGGATTGACCATCTCGGCGAGTGAGAAATTGTTGGACAGCGCTCCCGGCGGCTGCTTGCCCTGCTTCCCGGCATAGGCAAAGGCGGCGTCCATGCGCTCGCGGCTCCAGTTGGAGCCACCGTAGACGCCGATGCGGCCGGCCTCGACTTCGGCAGCCATTGCATCGACGAACTCGCCGACCGGAACCTCCGGGTTGTCGCGGTGCATGAAATAGATGTCGATCGAGTCGGTTTGCAGCCGTTCGAGCGATTCAGTGAGCTGCCGTCCGATCACGTCGGGGTAGGTCAGCGGCGAGTGGGCGCCCTTGCCGATGACGACCATCTCCTGCCGCACGCCGCGCGCCGTCATCCACTCGCCGACCAGCCGGTCGCAGCGCCCCTGGCCATACATCCACGCGCTGTCGATGACGTTCCCGCCGCGCTCGTAGTAGGCGTCGAAGAGGATCATCGCCTGGGTGTAGGTCCTGATGTCGGCGGCGCCGAGGGCGATGACCGCCACCTCCTTGGCGATGCCCGGAAGCCGGCGCCTGGGCATCGGCCTGGCGGCGCTCGCCAGCCGCCGGCCATCGATCTTGGCGGTGCGGCGGGGCGCCCGTTCGAGGTCGTACTCGAGCCCGATCTCGGCCCGCCAAGCATCAAGCACGGCCATGTTGCCGAGCGTGTCGGCCCAATCCATGCCTGGCCGGTCGAACGTGCCGCGCCCGGCGCGGATCGCCCGCGCCACCGCCGCGATCTCGAACGTATAGAGCCACTTCGGCTCCTTGACCGTGATCGTCTCGGCGCCGCCGTCGCCGCGATGGACGACGATATCGGCGCTGCCGCCTTGCCGCCCGCTGCAGAACCACGGCGACAGCACCTCGAGCCAGCCGGTAGTCCCGAAGACGCCAACGGTATTGTCCTGGGCCACCGCGATGCTGCCCGACACCTCGGCGACGATCCCGTTGGCGAATTTCAGGATGGCGGACGCCCATTCGTCGACCCCGGTTGCCCCGATCCGGCCGCCGCCGGCGACCTTCGTCGGATTGAGGAACGGCGCGCCGGCGGCGACGCCGGCGATGAGGCGCGCCATCGACACCGGATAGCAGCCGATGTCGAGAATGGCGCCACCGGCGGTGTCAGGCGAGAGCAGCCGGTGCTTCGGATCGGGGTTCGCCATGGTGAAGCCGAAGCTCGCCTTGATCAGCATGACCTCGCCGATCGTTCCGGCGCCGATCAGCGCGATGAGCTTCGCCGTCTGCGGATGGTGGCGGTACATGAAGGCTTCGCCAAGGAAGGTACCGGCCTTGCGCGCCGCAACGATCATCGCCTCCGCCTCGGCCGCCGAAACGGCCATCGGCTTCTCGCACAGCACATGCTTGCCGGCCTCGGCCGCCTTGATCGCCCACTCGGCGTGGAACGGGTGCGGGGTGGCGATGTAGATCGCCTCGACCTCGCGATCCGCCAGCATCGCGTCGTAGCCGTCGAGGATCCGCGCGCCAGGGAAGGCGTCGGCGAGGCCGGCCTTGCCGGGATGCTGCGAGGCGATCGCGACGAGCGTGCCTTGGTCGGACTGGCGGAGGTTCGCCGCGAAGGTCTTGGCGATGGTGCCGGGGCCGATGATGCCCCAGCGGATGGCTGGCTGACGGGTCATGGGAACTCTGGCTGGAAGGAAGCGAGCGTGGCGGGAAGGAGGGCTGGCATGGCGGGCTCGGACGGTGCGATGCGAACTCGGCGCGGCCTACTTGACGGCGCCGGCGGTGATGCCGGCGATGAAGTAGCGCTGCAGGAAGAGGAAGAGGACGAGCATCGGCAAGGTCATTAGGACCGCGGCCACCATGATCGCGTTCCAGAAGACGCGGTTGAGGCCGACCAGCGCGCCGAGCGCCACCGGCGCAGTTTGCGCCTCCTGTTTCGACAGGACGAGGAGCGGCCAAAGGAAACTGTTCCAGGAGAACAGGAACAGGATGATGGCAAGGGCCGCGAGCGCCGGCACGACCAGCGGCAAGGCGATCCGCCAGAAGATCTGGAACTCGCCGGCGCCGTCGACCCGTGCGGCGTCGAGCATCTCCTGCGGAATGGTGGAGAAATTTTGGCGCATGAAGAAGACGCCGACCGAGTTGAACAGCGGCGGCACGATCACCGCGATCCAGGTGTTCGACAGCCTCAGGTCGCGCGCCACCAGGATGAACTGCGGGATGATGACGACAAAGTAGGGGATGGTGAGCGTCGCGATGACGATGGTGAACAGCGCGTTCCGCCCGAAGAACCGGTAGCGGGCGAAGGCGTAGCCGGCCATGCTGGTCAGGAGCACCGAAGCCAGCGTGAAGATCGACGCCGTGGCGAGGCTGTTGAAGAGCGGCCGGACAAAGCGGGATTGGGTCTGCAGGGCATCCCAATTGTCACCAAAGGATGACATCGGCAGGAGCGGTACTGAGGCGCGGAAAAACTCCGACTCGGGCAGCGTCGAATAGGTGAACATCAGCCACAGCGGCATGATCCAGATCAGAGCCAGCGGGACGAGCAGGGTGTGCAGCCCGATTGCCGCCAGCGGCCGCGAGCGGTTCATCTCTGCCTCCCGAAGAAGACAATCTGCACGGCTGAGAACGTCGCCGCCATGAGCGCCATGGCGTAAGCGACAGTGGATGCATAGCCGAAATTGGTGCTGGTGAAGCCTTGTCGGTAGAGATAGGTGCCAAGCGTCTCGGTGGCGTTTCCGGGCCCGCCCAAAGTGATCAGCCACGGCTCGGCAAACAGCTGCATCGTGCCGATGATCGATAGGACGAGGGCGAAAAGGACAACCGGCCTCAGCAGCGGCAGCGTGATCGACAAATGCTGGCGCCAGCGCGGAACGCCGTCGACCGCGGCCGCCTCGTAGAGGTCCTGGGGAATGTTTTGCAGGCCGGCAAGGATGATGATGGCGTTATAGCCGGTCCATCGCCACGTGATCGCGATGATGACCACCGCCATAGCCGTCCCCGGCCGCTGCAGCCAATCCGGCGTCGGCAAGCCGAGGGCGCCGAGAGCGCCGTTCACGGCGCCGAACTTGCCGTTGAAGATCAGCCGGAAGAGGGCCGAATAGGCCACTTCCCCGACCACCACCGGCGCGAAGAACGCGAAGCGGAAGAGGCCACGGGCGCGCAGCATCGTCGAGTTGAGGGCGAGCGCCAGCATCGTCGCCAGCGCGAGCATGATCGGCACCTGGACGAGCAGGATGAAGAACGTGTTCTTTAGCGCGCTGAGGAAGACGGCGTCGTTGAGGAGCCGGCCCCAGTTCAGCCCCGGCTGCCAGCGAGGAGGAATGACCCGCGTGTTCTGGAAGGTAAGCAGGAACGACTGGACGATCGGCCACGCCCAGAAAGCGGCGAAGACCGCAAGGTAGGGAGCGAGGAAGAGGTAAGGGACTGCCTGGCGTCGCATGGCGGCGGTGAGGCTAACACGGAAAACGGGAGGGCCGGCGCACCGCCGGCCCTCCATCGAAGGGTCTACTGCGCGATTGGCACCCCGGTCGCCGACACGATCTGGCTAGCGGCGAAATCCAGCGCTTCCTTGGCGGTCTTGTAGTTGCCGTTCATGAAGTCGCTGATCGTCTTGTTGACGATCGTGCCGCGCACTTCGTCGAAATACTGCGTGCCGCGGTAAGGCGGAATATTGCCTTGGGTGGCGAGCATGTCGGTCCAGACGGGCTGGCCGCCCCAATACTCCATCGGCGATTTGGCATAGTCGGTCGAGACCGCCGAGAGGAGCGACGGCACCAGGCCGCGATTCCTGAGCATCGAAATCTGACCCTCGTCGGTGGCCAGTGCATACTCGATGTAGGCCCAGGCCGCCTCCTTGTTCTTCGACGACGACGTGATGGCAAGCGATGAGCCGCCCCAGTTGGCCGCCCTGACGCCACCAGGCTCGACGGCGGGCGGTGGATACATTCCCCATTTGCCGGACTGCTCGGGAGCGTTCGAGCGGATCGTCCCCTCATACCAGCCGCCGAAATAAGCGCTCGCGACGGAGTTCGTCTTGATGTTCTGGATCTGGCCGCCCCAGTCGCCGTTAGCGACGATACCAGCGTCGATCATCTTCTTGATCATCTCCAGCGCCACAACGCAGCCGGGCTGATTGATCGCCACCGCCTCGCCGTCATTGGTGAAGTAGGAGCAGGATTCCTGATTGGCGAGCGCCCGGAACCAGCCGTCCTCGTTCATGTCGATGGTCACCATCTTCACCTCGCCGTTGGTGGCGGCGAGGATCTTCTTGCCGGCGTTGATGAAGTCGTCCCAGGTATTGATCGCGGCGGGATCGACGCCGGCCTTCTCGTAGAGGTCGCGGCGATAGAAGATCATCGTCGGGCCGGAGTCCCAAGGCAGCGAGAAGATGCCGTCGCCGGCCATCAGCTCGGTCCATTTGAAGGCCGGGAACTTGTCGACATACTTCTCGACGCCGAACTCCTTCAGATTGACGAAGCAGTCGGGGAAGCGGGCCCATTGGATCTCCGCTTCGCTGTTCTCGATCGTCACCACGTCGGGCAGGTCGGTGCCGCCGGCGGCACAGCCGGCCAGCGTCTTGGTGTAGACGTCGCCGTTGCCCATGTTGAGGACGTTGACCTTCACGTCCGGGTATTTCTTGTTGAAGTCGGGCACCAGCATATCGAGCGCTTCCGCCGCGATATTCCAGCTCCACACGGTGATCTCGCCCTTTGGGGCGGCCTGTGCGCCGGCCAAGCCGAGTCCCAAGCCCGCGATCAGAATCGCTCCAGCGCGTAAGATTTGCCTACGCATCAGTTTCCTCCCTGTTTGCTCTCAAGATGAGCTGACCTTAGATTAGGGCTAAGGAGACTGCGTTCGCGGCGAATGGGAAGCGCCGCTTGCAGAATAGTAAGGTATGGCCAAACGCCAGTGGGAGCCGTCCAAGAGCACGGTTGAGAAGGCGCCCAATCGCCTTCAGGTATCGCACGAGCAGCCTGGCGTGATGCGCGTGCCTCACTGGCACGCTCAGTTCGAGGTGAACTATCTCATCCGCGGCGTCGTCGACTACCGGATGCACGGGCATTCGATCCGCCTCGAGCGCGGATCGATCGCCCTTTTCTGGGGAGGCCTGCCGCACCAGGTCGTCGACACCTCGTCCGACCCGGAGTACATCGCCTTTCACCTGCCACTGATGCACTTCTTCCGGCTGCGCCTGCCTTATTCGATCCAGCACCGCATCATTCACGGCGCGACGCTCCTGAGCCTCGCCCCCGATTCCGGCGACGTCTACGCCTTCAATCGCTGGTCCGAGTACATGCGCTCTGGCGACGAGGCCAAAGTAGAGCACGCTATCGACGAATTGTTGTTGCGCATTGAGCGCATCCCGCTGGAGTCGTTCAGCCTCCTGGATCCTGCGGCCGGCCATCACGATGCGATCGATGGCATCGGCCCGGCGCCGTTTGCACGCGTCAGGCACATCTGCGATTTCATCGCCGACAATTTCCGCCACGACATCGGCTCCGCCGATATCGCCACCTCGGCCGATCTCCATCCGAAGTACGTGATGAACATCTTCCGCCGCTCGACCGGCCTGACGCTCAACGAATACCTCAACCTGCTTCGACTGAGCTACGCTCAGGCAATGCTCATCAACGACGATGAGGCCAACGTGCTGCGCGTGGCGATGGAAAGCGGCTTCGGGTCGCTCAGCGCATTCAACAAAACATTCCGGAAAATCTCCGGGAAGTCTCCGTCTGACTTCCGCCGCGACTATCGGCCCAGACACCGTTTCCCCGAGGCCGGCAGGCTGGCCGGCGATCAGCGCGCCTGACGGGGGCGGCGGCAGCAGCGCGTCTCCCCGGTTTCTCGTTGATTCGGGCTTCGCACGCCTGACCGCCGTTGCCGCGACCGTTGCGCGCGTCTACCCGGTTTGGCGTAGCCTCGCTCCGGCTTTGCGGCTAACGTCGTCACATGCCTGTCACAGGTCGTTGATTCTGCTGCCACGGAGACCGGGCATCGTGGGCTCCACCGGTCGCCCCGGGGTCCGTGGATTGTTGCCCATGTATTTCGTTCCCGGCGGGCACCCGGGCCCGTTCGCGTCCCGATCGCAGGCTCCCGTCGGCGGTCGCGGGCCCGCCCAGGTGGCGAGGCCCCAGTCCCACTTGTCGCGTCCGCATGACCGATTCCGTCGACCAAAGCTGAGCGAGGAAATGCCCCGATGATAGCCCCGGCCGCCCGGCGGCAACACCGTACCCTCTTCCTTTCCGATCTCCACCTCGGCACCAAGGGATGCCAGGCGGCCCGGCTCGTCGATTTCCTCGACGGACATGACGCCGAGACGATTTACCTGGTCGGCGACATCATCGACGAATGGCGCTTGCGGTTGCGCTGGCACTGGCCGGACAATCACTCCGCGGTGCTCCACCGCCTCCACGAGAAGGCCGCCAGCGGGGCTCGCGTCGTCTACCTCCCCGGCAATCACGACGAGTTCGTTCGTCCCTACTGCGGCAGCCGCATCAACGGCTTCCACGTCGCCGAGGACGCCATCCACGAAGCCGCCGACGGCAAGCGCTACCTGGTGGTGCACGGCGACTGCTTCGACGTCATTCAGGCCCAGGCGCACTGGCTGGCGTTGATCGGCGACCGCGCCTACGCCAGCGCCCTGGCCATCAACACGGCGATGAACCGGATCGGTCGCCGGCTCGGCTTGCCCTACTGGTCGTTTTCGAACTGGGCCAAGATGCGTGTCAAGGGCGTGGTCAATTTCATCGGCCGCTACGAGGAGGCGTTGGTGCGAGCCGCCAGGCTGCACGCCGTCGACGGTGTCATCTGCGGTCACATCCATCGCGCCGCCATCCACGAGGATTTCGGGCTCACCTACGTCAACTGCGGCGATTGGGTTGAGAGCTGCACCGCCATCGTCGAGGATTACGACGGCACTCTCGAACTCGTCAGGTGGACACCGGCGCCGGCGCGGCCCCCCCCGCGGCGGAGGCGGAGGCGGAGAGAGCGGG
>JBBDMC010000160.1:8472-16212 GCA_040878485.1 Bauldia sp.
GACGGCCGCTTCGCGGTCGTCGACTGGGCCAACGCCGGCGAGCCGGCGGGGCTCGAAACGCCGGTGGAGAGCCAGAGCGCGGCGGCCTAGCAAGCGGCGGCCGGCAATCGGCTGGACGCCGGCGCCCGGTGGCGCGGCCGAATCAATGGCGCGGCGGTTGCATGCCGGTCTAGGATAGGGCCCGGACCGGCGCCGCGAGCCAACCGATGACCGCCGCCTTCGACGAGATGTACCGAGACGGCAATGGTTGCCGGCCGAACCTCGGCGTCGGGTTGCCGATCGACCTCCTGGTGATCCGGCGCGACGCGCTGAAGGTTCAGCTCAACTATCGCATCGATCAGGCAGTCGGAGCCCTACTTCCACGATCTGCGCGAGCGCTGGTCGGCGGCGCTGCGCGCCGCCCACAGCGCCATCCCGCCGCCGCCGTACCAGTGAGCTGATCGCGCCGGCCGTGCGCCGCGCTCGGCCGGCGCCCGGCCGTTTCCGGCGCCCGCCGGCTATTCGAGCCGCCTGAGCCTGACGCGGCTTCCCGCCCTGACCGCCGACAGGCGTTTCACGTCATCGTCGGTCGTCGCCCAGATGTTGCACGGACTGGCGAGCCGCGTCTCGTCGCCGCGGCTGATCGGCGTCCGGCCGTAGCCGATGGCGATGGCATCGCCGTCCGGCCAGAAGGCGATCTCGCCCGGCTTCACCACGGCGCGGGCGTCCGGTTCGCGCTTCACCGAGACCGGGGTCGTGAAGTAGACCTCCTCGCCCCAGGTCAGCGCCTCGCCCGCGAACGGCAGCGCCGCCCATAGCGCGCCGGCAGTCGGCGTCGCCAACAGCTCCACCGTCAGCGCGAGCCGATCGAACGCGATGATGACGCGGCGCAATTGTCGACCGTCAGTGCAAGCGAATCTCGGTCGAGACCATGCGCACTTCGGCCGGCGTCAGGAAGAGCTTGTGCGCGACCGTCACCGAATGGAGCGGACCTTCGAGCTCACGCCGCCAGAAATCGAGGAATCGCCGCAGTTCCGGGAACTCCGGCGCCAGGTCGTACTCCTGCCAGACGAAGGTCTGCAGGACCGCGGGATGGTCGGGCATCCGGTAGAGGATGCTCGCCGTGGTCAGACCGAACCCCGCCAACTGCCACTTGTGCCCGTCAGGCTCCATTGCCGAGCTCCCGGTACGAATGCTGGTCGCCGCACGACCTCAAGGTTCGCTTGCGAACCGGTCAATTGCAATCCGCCAGATTAAATTTTGTCTTAATGGCCAGAAGGTTAGCAGCGCCCGCCGCCGAGTGCTGACAACCTAGCCGACCGCGCCGCCGCCATGGTGGGCAGCCGCGATGTTCGACCGGTTGAGCTTTTCGCGCAGGCTGCGTTCGATGGCGAGCTCCACCGCGTCCTGCAGTTCGACGTGACTGTCGAGCAGACGGTAGAGGCGCTTGGCCTCGAAGCTCAGATAGCGGACCGGCGTGGCGCAGATCGCCGTCGCCGTCGCCGGCTCGCCGGTCGACATGCCGATTTCGCCGACCAGCGTGCCGGGGCCACACTCGGCCACTTTCTTGCCGTCGACGACGATGTCCACCTGGCCGCGGGTGACGAAGCACAGTTCGCTCACCGCCTCGCCCGCCCGCGTCAGCGCCGTTCCGGCCATGACCTCGCGCCAGCGGCCGATCTCGATCAGCCGCCGCGCCTGGCCGGTCGACAGCATCGGCACCGCCTTTTCGTGGAACAGCCGTTGCTCGCCGGTCAGCGACCGCCCCGGGCGCCGCCCGCTGGCGGTCGCCAAGCGGGCAAGCGCCACAACCACCACCAGGCTCCACCAGAACAGGCCGATCGGGTCATAAACGTAGAAGGCCGACAACCCGACGCCGACGACGCCGGCAATCAGCGCCATCAGGCGGACGAGCCCGACGGTCGGCATCGCCAGGGCCACCACCACGAGGAACATGGCCGCATGCTGGGCGATGGTCTCCCGAGCGAAGACTTCCGTCAGCCACAAGGACATTGGCCGTTCCCGCTCACCGCCAAAACCGACGCCGGACCATACGCCAATTCCCCGCCTTCGGTGAACAGGCGATGGCCGGCCGCCTCACGCCGGCGCGCCCCCCGGCCGCCGTCAGCGCCTCTGGGGTATCGATGTCGAGCCCCGCCGCCACCGGTCCGAACGTCACGCCGCCGCGTCTTTGGTCGGAGCACCCCGGCTCCTCAGCGCCGCGATCACCTGCGCCAGGATCGCCACCGCGATCTCGGCTGGCGACTGGGCGCCGATCGCCAGGCCGATCGGCGCCTGGATGCGGCCGAACAGTCGGTCGTCGAGACCGCCGGCGCTCAGCCGCTCCAGCCGCCTGCCGTGGGTCTTGCGGCTGCCGAGAGCGCCGACATAGAAGCAGCCGGCGCCAAGCGCCGCCGCGATCGCCCCGTCGTCGATCTTGGGATCGTGAGTGAGTGCGGCGAGCGCCGTGAACGCATCGAGCCCGACCCGCGGCAGCGCCTCGTCCGGCCATTCGGCGATTAGGCGCACGTCGCCGAAGCGGTCGGGGCTGGCGAAAGCCGTCCTCGGATCGATGATGGTCATGTCGAAGCCGGCGATCCGCGCCATCGGCGCCAGCGCCTGGCTGATGTGGACCGCGCCGATCACCACCAGCCGCGGCGGCGGCAGATGGACGGTCAGGAACAGCGCCTCGCCGCTCGTCGTCGTGACCATTCCCGAGACGCCCGAACGAAAGCGCGCCTGCAGCTCCTCGCCGAGCGGATCGGCCCGCGTATCGTCGCCATCGCGAACCAGCCGCGACTCGCCGGTGGCGACGTTGGTCACCACCATCACAGCCTGGCGCGCGCCGCGCGCAGCATTCAAAGCCTCGAGGACGGAGAGCTTCACGAGCCGGACGACCTCCCTCAGACGAGCGTCTCGACGTAGACCTTGATGCGACCGCCGCACGACAGACCGACGCGCCAGGCGGTCTCGTCGGCGACCCCGAATTCGAGCATCCGCGGCTTGCCCTCGCCGATCACCTCGACCGCCTCGCCGACCACGGCGCCCTCGACGCAGCCGCCGGACACCGAGCCCTCGAAGTTGCCCGCCTCGTCAACGACGAGCTGGCTGCCGACCGGGCGCGGCGCCGAGCCCCAGGTCTCGACGACGGTGGCGATGGCGACGCTGCGGCCGGCCTTCCGCCACGACTGGGCGGTGGCGAGGACATCGTGGTCGGGCAGTTCACTCGGCATGGGTCACCCCGCGCGGCTCGGCGATATGTCTGGTGGAATATAACGGCCGATGGCCTCGGGCGAAACCGCGATCACCGGCAGGTCGCCCAAGGCAATCGCGTTGACGTCGATGCGGGCCGCCAGAGCCGGACAAGATCAGGCGGGCTGTGCGACCGTATTTCTGAGGGGAACGGCCGCAACGACAGCATCCACGGAGTCGGTGAGGAACCGCCGATCCCGGCGAAGATCGTCGATCGTGCGCGGCGTCGGGAACTGCTCCTCGTTGAAATGCGCCCAGTCCTCGGCCGCAAAGGCAAGCACGTCGGCGGCTTGCTCCATCGCCTCGTCGATCGACTCGCCGGCGGTGACTACGCCGGGCAGGTCGGGAAACGACACACCGTAGAGTGTCCCCGGCTCTTTGTGAATCAGAGCGATATAGTGAGCCATGAATCTGCGCTCGATCAGTCTTTCCGCCATCCGGCCTGCCGATAGATCGCGCTTACCGTTCCCGTAGGCAAGTCCGATTTTGGATGCGGGACGATCACCATCCAACGACGCCTGGGGTTGAACAACTTGTGGTGCGAACCTCGAATCGAGACGAGTTCAAAGCCCTCGCGCCGCAACCGGGCAATGATATCGCGGCTGTTGGTCAGCAAGTGCGCCCCTCACATGCCGCGGTAGTTCGGCCCGCCGCCGCCCTCCGGCGGCACCCAGGCGATGTTCTGGTTGGGGTCCTTGATGTCGCAGGTCTTGCAGTGGACGCAGTTGGCGGCGCTGATCTGGTAGCGCAGCCCGCCGTCCTCGATCCATTCGTAGACGCCGGCCGGGCAGTAGCGCGCCGACGGACCGCCGTAGACCTCGTGCTCCGACGACCTCTGCAGTGCCGGATCGCCGACGTGAAGGTGGACCGGCTGGTCCTCCTCGTGGCCGGTGTTCGATTGATGGACCGACGACAGTCGGTCGAAGCTGACGACCCCGTCCGGCCTCTGGTAGGCGATCGGCCGCGCCTGCGACGCCGGCAGCGTCGCGGCGTGGTCCTCCCCGCCGTGGCCGAGGGTGCCGAACAGCGAGATCCCCAGCGTGTTCGCCCACATGTCGAGCCCGGCGAGCCCCAAGCCGCCGACCGTTCCGAACTTCGACCACAGCGGTTTGACGTTGCGCACCGGCCTCAGGTCGCGCCCGATCGCCGACCGGCGCCACGCCTCGTCGTAGTCGTCGAGGGTGTCGTTGGCGCGTCCGTCGGCGAACGCCGCCGCGGCCTGATCGGCGGCCATGATTCCCGACAGGATGGCGTTGTGGCTTCCCTTGATGCGCGGCAGGTTGACGAACCCCGCAGCGCAGCCGAGGAGAGCGCCGCCCGGGAAGGCAAGCTTCGGCACCGACTGCCAGCCGCCTTCGCTGACCGCCCGCGCGCCGTAGCCGAGCCGCTCTCCCTTGGCGAACAGCGGACGGATCACCGGATGCGTCTTGAAGCGCTGGAATTCCTCGAACGGCGACAGATAGGGGTTGCGGTAGTTGAGGTGAATGACAAAGCCGACCGAAACCAGATTGTCGCCGAAGTGATAGAGGAACGAGCCGCCGCCGGTGCGGTTGTCGAGCGGCCAGCCGAAGGTGTGCTGGACGCGGCCCGGCCGGTGCCGTGCCGCATCGATCCGCCACAGCTCCTTGAAACCGATGCCGTATTTCTGCGGCTGGCGACCCTGCGCCAGTCCGAAGCGGCCGATCAGCGCCTTGGCGAGCGAGCCGCGCGCGCCCTCGGCGATCAGCGTGTATTTGGCGCGGAGCTCCATGCCGCGCTGGAAGGTCGGCTTGCGCGTTCCGTCCCTCGCAACCCCCATGTCGCCGGTGGCGACACCGACCACGGTTCCCCGATCGTCGTGGAGAGTCTCGACCGCGGCGAAGCCCGGATAGATGTCGACGCCGAGCGCCTCGGCCTTGCCGCCGAGCCAGCGGCAGACGTCGCCGAGCGAGACGATGAAGCAGCCGTGGTTGTGCATCAGCGGCGGCAGCAGGAAGCGCGGCACGGGAATCGCCCTTGCCGGCCCGAGCCACAGCAGCCGGTCGGCGGCGACCGGCGTTCTGATCGGCGTCTCCTCGTGACGCCAGCCGGGCAGCAACCGGTCGATGCCGATCGGATCGATGACCGCGCCCGACAGAATGTGGGCGCCGACCTCCGAGCCCTTCTCGAGAACCACCACCGAGCGATCCGGCGCCACCTGCTTCAGCCGGATGGCGGCGGCAAGGCCCGCCGGCCCGGCGCCGACGACGACGACATCGACGTCCGTGGACTCGCGTTGTGGCAAACCGACGGGCATCGGGAATGGCCGCGGCTACGCCGCGTGACGTGGCGTACTGACCTCGCCGGGCGGAGCCGGCACGAGGTTGCTGAGGCGAGCCATGCCACGGAGAATCTGGGCGATCTTGCCCGATGTCAATGGACCATTGAGGACCTCCGCCGCGGTAGCGGCATAGAGCGACGCGCGGAAGACGAAAACCAGTGCGGCCCGCCGCGGTGACGATCCACAGCCCGCCCGGTTGCCCTCTTAAGTCAGCCGGCGTTCCGCGCTAGCATCGTGGCATGGCCACGCCCGGCACCCCCCCTTCGCCAGCCGCCGATCTCTTGGCCTGGTACGCCGAGATGGGCGTCGACGCGGTCCTCGACGAGGCGCCGCGCGACCGGCTTGCACCCGGGAAAGCCGATGTGCCCGATGCGGTGCGGCCCGTGCACTCCGCCCCGTTGCCGCCGCCTGCCCCGGAACTGCCTCCCCCGCAACCGCGGACGATCATCGCCCCGGCGAGCCGGGTGGCGGCATCGGCCGGAGAAAGCGAGCGGGCGGCCCGCACCGCCGCCAGGGCCGCGGCGACCCTTGACGAGCTGCGCGCGGCGCTCAACCGCTTCGAGGGATGCAATCTGCGCCGCACCGCCACCCAGCTCGTCTTCGCCGACGGCAATCCCGAGGGGCGCGTCATGTTCGTCGGCGAAGCGCCGGGCCGCGACGAGGACATCCAGGGCCTGCCGTTCGTCGGCCGCTCGGGGCACCTGCTCGACCGGATGCTCGCCGCCATCGGCCTCGACCGAACGACGGTCTACATCGCCAACATCGTTCCCTGGCGTCCACCGGGAAACCGCACTCCGACACCGCAGGAGAGCGCCGCCTGCCGCCCCTTCATCGAGCGCCAGATCGAGCTTGCCGACCCGGACTTCCTGGTCTGCCTCGGCACCCCGGCCGCCGCCGAGCTGTTGAACAACCGCGACGGCATCCTGAAGTTTCGCGGCCAGTGGCGCGACTACGATACCGGCAGTCGGATGATCCGCGCCATGGCGACGCTCCACCCGGCCTATCTACTGCGCCAGCCTCTCCAGAAGCGCCTTGCCTGGCGCGACTTTTTGATGCTCAGGGACGCGCTCGACCGGAAGTGAACGACAGCGCCGCTGTTAGCCGCCAAGCACCTTCCTGCGTTCGTCGAACTCGCCCTTGTCGATCTCTCCGCGCGCGTAGCGTTCGCGCAGGATGTCGAGAGCGCTTTGGCCGCCCGATGGACGAGCGCCGGGACCACCGAGCCAGCGCACGATTAGGACCACGACGGCCACCGTTGCGGCAATGAAGATCAGCATCCATAGCGGGCCGAGGAACCACCAGCCGCCGTCCCACATGTGGGGGCCGTAGTAGTTGCGCGGCGTTTCTTCGGCCAGAGCTGCTCCGGCAGCAACCGCAGGCGCGAAAGCGGCGAACGCCGCCAGCACCCGTCGCCGCCATTCTCGACGTTGATTGATCATCGAATTCTCCTGTGAGGGCGAACCCAGTCAATGCGTGCCCGCATGTTGGCCCGATGGGTTCGCGGCCGATTGATCCATGTCAACGGCAAGGCGAGCGCTGCGGCCTTGAAATCGGCGCTGCAGGGGCCGAAAACGTCATCGCCAGCGGCAGAGATTCGAGCCGCTCTCCTCGGCCGAATCGCCCTCGCACCACCCGCTCATGGCATTTCAACTCGTCACCGTCGCATCGCTCCTTCTCGGCTCGGCGTTCCTGTTGATCGCCGGTGGCCTGCACGGCCTGCTGTTGCCGATACGCGGCATGATCGAGAGCTTCACCACCGCCGAGCTTGGGCTGCTCGGCAGCGGCTGGGCGGTCGGCTTCATCGGCGGCTGCCTCCTCGTCCCGGCGATGGTCAGGCGGGTCGGGCACATTCGCAGCTACGGCGCCCTCGCCTCGGTCTCCGCCGTCACCATCCTGCTCAACCTGCTGATCATCGCGCCGCTTCCCTGGATTCTGCTCCGGGCGCTATCCGGCTTCTGCTTCGCCGGCGCCGCCATGATCGTCGAGAGTTGGCTCAACGAGCGTGCCTCGCGCGAGAACCGCGGCACGATCTTTTCGGTTTACCAGATCGTCAATTTCGCCGCCTCCACCTCCGGCCAGTTCCTGCTGGCGTTCGTGCCGTCGACCGATCACTTCGCCTTCGTCCTCGGAGCGATCTTCTACTGCCTGGCGATCCTGCCGACAGCGCTCTCGACCGCCGCCACCCCGCAGCCGCTCAAGACCACGCGGCT
>JBBDMC010000161.1:0-8578 GCA_040878485.1 Bauldia sp.
TTGAATCTCTGGGCGCCGCCGGAGCCATGACCCGATGGCTCGATTTGAGAGCGGTCAGTGTCCAGTTTAGATCCGTCTCTTCCGGCGAGGCGGCCGCGTCCCAGCGGCCGGCGACGGCCTGCCTGGCGGGGAGAAGGATGCGAACGCCCCGCTGAAGAGTTTCTGTCGGGGCGACGCATAGGCGCCGGCCTTCGACGTCTTCAAGCCGAGACTGACGAGGCCTTCGCACAGTTTGACGGCGGCAGCGACGCCGTCGAGCACCGGTATACCGTGGTCCCGCGACAGTGCCGCCGCAAGATCGGCCATGCCGGCGCAACCGAGGACGATCGCTTCCGCCCCGTCCTGCTGGATCGCCTTGCCGATTTCGCGCGAGATACGATGGAACGCGTCCGAGCCCGGCTCCTCCAGTTCCAGAACGGCGACGTCGCTGGCACGCACCTTGGCGCAGCGCGAGGCAAGCCCGTATTTGACCAGGTTGTGCTCGATCGCGGAGATTGATCGGGAGAGAGTCGTGACGACGCCGAATTTGCCGGCGATCAGGCTCGCCATATGGAAAGCCGCCTCGCCAATCCCGACCACAGGCGCGTCCGTGAAGCATCGGGCCGCCTCCAGCCCGGTGTCATCGAAGCAGGCGATCACGTAGGCGTCCATGTCGGGCACCTTCTGCATCTCGGCGATCACGCCGGGAACTGAGAACACCGCGTCGAAATAGCCCTCGATGCTCGGCGGACCAAAGTCGGGATTGACCGCAACGATCTCGGTTTCCTTCGACGCAACGGCGCTCGCCGCTATCCCGATCTTTCGCGTCATCGAGGCAGTGGTGTTTGGATTGACCACGAGAATCCGCATGGGCAGGTCCATCGATCCTTTAGAGTTCGCCGCCGAGATAGAGGTGTTTGACGCGCTCGTCGTTCAGCAAATCGGCGGAGGCGCCCGACAGCGCGACTTCGCCGGTGGAGAGCGCGTAGGCGCGCTGCGATATGCGCAGCGCCATTCGGGAGTTCTGCTCGACCAAGAGCACACTGACCTTCTCGTCCCGATTGATGGCGACAATCGAGCGGGCGATGTCTTGGACGAGCTTCGGCGCCATGCCAAGCGATGGTTCGTCGAGGAGGAGGAGCCTTGGCTTCGCCATCAGCGCGCGGCTGATCGCCAACATCTGCTGCTCGCCGCCGCTGAGCGTACCCGCCGCCTGCGAATAGCGCTCCTTGAGTCGCGGGAACCGGCCGAGCACCATGTCGAGCGAGGCGCCGATGCCGGCTTTGTCGGTGCGTGAGAACGCGCCCATGAGGAGGTTGTCCTTGACCGACATGAACGGGAAAACCCGGCGCCCTTCCGGCACCATCGCGACGCCCATCCTGACGATTTCATCCGGGCTGTGCCCGTCAATGCGGATTCCCTGGAAGGTTATCTCGCCCTTGCGGATTCTTCTGAGCCGGGTGATGGCGCGAAGGATCGAAGATTTGCCGGCACCGTTCGCGCCGATCAAGGCGACCGTCTCGCCTTCATGGACGTGGAGCGAAACCCCCTTCAGCGCATAGACGTGATCGTAGTAGAGCTCGACGTTATTCAACTCGAGCAAATGATCCATGACCTAGAGCCCGATCGAGTCGTCTTCGATGCCGAGATACGCCTCGATCACCTTTTCGTTCTGCTGGATCTCAGCTGGCGTTCCCTCGGCGATTTTTTCGCCAAAACTGAGGACGACAATCCGGTTGGAGATCTTCATCACCGCCGGCATGTCGTGCTCGACGAGAAGGATTGTCACGCCGCGATCACGCACGGCGCGCACCATTTCAACGGCGCGGGTGGTTTCGTCGTGATTCATCCCGGCGAAAGGCTCGTCGAGGAGCAGGACGGTCGGCTTGGTGGCGAGGCCGATGGCGACGCCGAGAGCGCGCAGATGGCCGTGCGGAAGGTTGCTCGCTAGCTCATGTTTGATCGGGGCGATGCCGAGAAATTCGAGTATCTCGTCGGCCGAGCGCGCGAACGCTTCCTCGTCCTCGCGCGCCAGCCGCGAGCCGTAGTAGAAGCCGACCAGGCTCGCCCGGGCCCGCAATTGGTGTGCGATGATGACGTTGTCGCGGACAGTCATGCCTTTGAAGATGGTCGTTTCCTGAAAGGTCCTGACCACGCCCTTGCTGGCGACGATATGAGGGGCCAGGCCGGAGATGCGATCGCCCGCGAACAGCACCTCGCCCTTCGTCGGTCTCAGGAACGAGGCGATCAATTTGAACAACGTCGACTTGCCGGCGCCATTCGGGCCGATCACGGAGAGGATCTCGCGCTCCCTGACGGTGAAGGAGACGTCGTTGACAGCGACCAGCCCGCCGAAGCGGCGGGTCAGACCCGAAATCTCGAGCAGATCGCCCACCGCGCTATCCCTGCTTGGCCTTGAACGGGCGAAGGCTGAGGAGGCCGTTCGGGAGGACGAGCATCAGGAGAATGAGAACCGACGAGAAGATGAGGAGCTGGTAATCTCCGGTCTTGAACAGGAGGTCCCACCCGAAATAGAGGACGAAGGTGCCGACTATCGGTCCGAAGAGGTAGCCGAGGCCGCCGAGGAAGCAGTTCAGCATGAAGTTGATGGAATCGACGACCGTGAAGCTCGACGGATAGATCGACTGCGAGATCGCCGCGAAGATGGCTCCGCCGACGCCGCCCAGAAACGACGATATCGCGTAGGCCACGACCCGCAGGAAGGCGACGTTGACGCCGATCGACGAGGCGAGCTCCTCGTTCTGCTGCAGCGAGAGGCACAGTCGGCCGACGCGCGAATGAACGAGGCGATAGAGGCCGGCGAAGCAAAGCACCATCAGGACGACCGATAGGAAGTAGAACGCCCGCCTGGAATTGGCGACGGTGGCGAAATCCGGGATGAGCGTGAGGCCGAGGATCTCGACCGACCCGGGAAGCGGAATGCTGACGATGCCCTTGGCGCCATTGGTGACCGGAAGGGCCAGCGCCAGCAGTCGCGCGACCTCGGTTAATACCAACGTGACCATGGCGAAGTAGACGCCGCGCAGGCGCAGGATCGGCAGGCCGATCAGGATACTGGCCGCGGCGCAGAACAGGCCGGCGATCGGCAGGGTCAGCCAGAACGAGAATCCGTACGTGACGACCAAGATCGCCGAGACGTATCCGCCCATCAGCGCGTAGGCGCCCTGTCCGATGTTTATGCGGCCGATGTAAAAGGTAATCCAGACGCCGGCGCTGGCGATCGACAGGAGAGCGACCGAGGTGAGCGTGTAGTAGAGGTCCCAGCGCTCGGTGACCGCGATCAGCCAGGGCACTGCGACGAGCACGACGAAGATGAACACTGCGGAGGCAACGATTTTGGATCCCGGCGACATGCCCGATCAGCCCCAGGGCTTGCCCATCAAGCCGTGCGGCCGAATGCTGAGGAACACCATCAGGGCCGCGAAGATCACGAGATAGGTGATATCGCCATAGGCGTGTAGGACCGACAGCCCAACCGATTCCAACATGCCGAGGATGAAGCCACCGGCGATCGCTCCGCTGACGACCCCGGCGCCGCCAATCATCACCATCATGAAGGCTTTGATCGAGATCGGACCACCGATGCCGGAATTCACGCCGGTGATGGCAACCAGCAAACCGCCGGCCACGCCGGCGAGCATGGCGCCAAGGGCGAAGCCGATCATCGAATAGCGGTCGACCTTGACACCCATCAGTTCGGCGGCGACGCGGTCCTGGGCCAGCGCGCGCATTGCTCTGCCGGGTTTGCTGTATTGCATGAACAGGATGAAAGCGGCGATGACGAGTATCGCAAGCGCCCCCACGACGATGCGGTCGTAGGGGATGATGAGGTAATCCCAGTCAAGGACGCCCTTGACGATCTTCGGGACGCCACGCTGCTTCTCGCCGAAGAGCAGCAATACGACTGCGTCGAAGAAAAAGGCGATGGCGGCGGCCAGGAGCATCGTACTCTCTTCGCGGACGCTTCGCCTGATAACCGGTCGGAAGAGCAGCTTCTCGATCAAGGCGCCGATGACGGCGAGAGTCACGCCCGAGGCGATGAGCGCCACGACGAAGGGCAGGCCAAAACGGGCATAGACCGTGTAGGTGACGAACCCACCGAGGACGTACATCTGACCGTGCGCGAAGTTGAGCACGTTCATCAGGGAGAAGATCAGTGTCAGCCCAAGGGCGATCAGGGCGTATTGCGCCCCAAGATAGAGCCCGTTGGCGACGACCTGTTCCATGGAGCCTGAAAATGCGAACCGAGGGCTTGGGTCAAGCCCCAAGCCCTCGCTGCCAGACGATATCGGTCTGTCAGTCGACCTGGCCGACGAACAGAGTCACGAATTTGCCGTCGCGATATTCGTTGACGACCATCGGAACCGCGACCTGACGCTTTTGGCCGAATGAAGTGCCGCCGACATATGTCAGCTTGCTGTCGCCCTTCATGTAAGGGTTCGGTGCGGCGAAGGCGTCGATCGTCTTCTTGAACTCGTCGACATTGTCGATCGCCGCCGGGTTCGCCTTCAACGTTTCGAGGATGTATTCGAGGGCGTAGACCTTGGTGTTGGACTCGTCGTTATATTCGCCAAACATCTTGGTGTAGCGATCGATGAACTCCTCCATGGTCTTCGACCGGATTTCCGGTGTCGACGCACCGCCGACCGAGATGAACCCGTTGGCAAGCTCACCGGCGCCCTCTTCGAGGATCTTGGCGTCGTGCGCCGTCTCGGTGGAGATCAGACCCTCGTAGCCGAGCTCGCGCGCCGCACGGATGAGAAGCGGCGCATTGCCCGGCGCCACGCCCGAAAGAACCAGAAGATCGGGCTTCAGCCGCACGATCGGCGTCAGCACCGGCGTGAAGTCGCGAGTGTCGGCCTGGTAGGTGTCCTTTTCGGCGACCACATCGAGGCCGAGCGCCTTAGCCGCGGCCACCCCGCTGTCGCGCTGGCTGATAGGATCGGATTCGTTGGCGGCGACGAAGGCGACGGTCTTCACGCCCTTGTTGTCCTTCAGGTACTTGTAGATCGCCGGTCCCGATTGGTAGCTGGCGATCATGCCGAGCACCGCGTTCGAGGCGGGCTTGGTGTAGAGCTCCTTCGGGAACGCGTAGGGGAAGTAGATTATGCCGTTCTGTTCGGCGACCGGACGCACCGCGGCTGCGCCGTCGTCGACGTTCGGCCCGACGACGTAGCGGATGCCCTCCTGTGCCATCTTCTCCATCCCGGCGATGGCGCGCTTGGGATCCTTCTGGTCGTCGAACGTGACGATCTCGATGTCGTACGTTTTGTCGCCGATCGTCACGCCGCCGGTCTCGTTGAGCCAGGCGGCGCGGGTCTGCATCGACCGCACATTCGAGGTACCCCAGGCGGCAGCCGGGCCGCTCGTGACGCCGACGAAGCCGATTTTCAGAATCGCGTTCGCGGCCGACACCGACATCACGCCGGCCATGGTGAACGCCACCGCGGATACGGCGCCAATCACCATAGACTTCAATGCTTCGCGTCCGTTGATCATGGCCTTCCCTCCAAAAGACTTGACGCCGCGACATCGGGCCGATGGCAGCGACACAAACGAAAGTGAAGGCTTGAAGTGCGCTATTGTCAACAATCTAAATTATGATTGTGTACAATATGGGCACGTGATGCCTTCATTGGAGGCAGAACCGGCGATTGCCTGAGCTTTCACCGGCCACTGGTTTTAGCAATGGACAAGATACTCCACAACGACCGCATCCGGCCTGTCCCGGAAGAGAGCGGACCGGTGATCTCCGAGCAGACGATCGCCGACCGCATCTTCTCGGCGGTGATGGAGCAGCGCCTTCCGCCAGGAACGAAGCTGCCGGAGAACGTGCTGTGCGATACCTTTGGTGTTAGCCGGGCCCGCATTCGGCGGGCACTGCTCATCCTCGCCGAGCGCGAAGTCGTCGAGCTCCGCTCCAATCGTGGCGCCTTCGTCGCGCGGCCGTCCGCCGACGAAGCGAGGGATGTTTTCGCCGCGCGGCGGGCGATCGAACCGACAATCATGCGCAACGTGGTGGCGCTGATCGAGGACGGCGAAATCGCCAAACTGCAGGATCACGTTGACCGAGAGACCGCCGCCCACGTCTCCGGCAAGCGCAACGAGGCGATACGGCTATCTGGCGGCTTTCACGTCAGGCTGGCGGAGATTGGCAACAATCCGGTGCTGACCCGGTTCGTCGAGGAACTCGTGGCGCGAACTTCTCTCATCATCGGCCTGTTCGGATCGCCGGGCATCTCGTCCTGCCTGGACGGCGAACATCGCACCCTCATTGCGGCCATCATCGAGCGTGAGGCGGATCACGCCGCCAACTGGATGGTCGAACACCTCAATCACATTGAGCGTGATCTCGAACTGACCGAAAAGGTGGACTATTCGATCGACATCCAGACGATCTTGAAGTCGTGAAGGCCCAAACGGGGCGACGAGAGTGGCAGCTTCGGTGCGACGATTGTTGGAGAAAATGGAAATATGACGACCATCAGGATCAAGGCAGGCCCTTACGAATTCGAGGCGCGCATGGAGGAAGAAGCGGCACCGAAGACCTGCGCCAAGTTCAAGAGCCTGCTGCCCTACAAGCAAAAGATCATCCACGTCCGTTGGAGCGGCGAGGGCTGCTGGATCCCGCTCGGCGATCTCGACCTCGGCCTGCCCTTCGAGAACCACACCAGCCATCCCGCGCCCGGCCAGGTCATCCTCTATCCGGGCGGCATCAGCGAGACCGAGATCCTGCTCGCCTATGGCGGTGTTTCATTCGCGAGCAAGGTCGGCCAGCTCGCCGGCAACCATTTTCTGACGATCACCAAGGGTCGCGAAAATCTCGAGGCCCTCGGCAAGCTCACGCTTTGGAAGGGCGCCCAGGACATCGTCTTTGAACGACGGGGAAAACGGCAATGATGCGGACCGCGCTCCGGCCGAGCCATTGACGGATGGACGCCCTAGGAACTGAAACGGCCCCCGACGAGCCACGCAGTGCGATATCGACCATCGATCCGCCTTGTGCCCCGACAACTGGCGGCGGTAGACAAACTCATGCCGGGCTGCCGGCATCCATTTGCGACCCGCGTTCGCACGAGCGGTATGCGCGGTATCGCTTCTTTTCAGCATCAACAGCAAGGTCAACGATGACGCTTACCGCAAACTTCGGACCGAACGACATCCGCAAGCAGATCGAGAAGACCGGCATAAGAGGGCGTCATCTGACGTTCATCGACGATTTTTCGGCCAAGGAATTGAGTGGTCTATTCACGACCGCCGAGTTTCTGGAGCCCTACTGGCGCTACCGCATCCCGCTTCTCGAAGGCAAGATCCTGTGCACCAAGTTCTTCCAGCCCAGCACCAGAACCCGGTTCAGCCACGAGACCGCCATGTACCGGCTGGGCGGCAACGTCATCACCGAATCCAACCCGCTGGTTAGTTCGTCGGCCGCCAAAGGTGAGTCGCTGTCGGATGCACTGCGAGTCGTCGGCCAGTATGCCGACGTCATCGTGCTTCGCCATCCCGACGACGATGTCGTCAAGATTGTCGAGGACCTCCGCGACAAAACGGTTCCGATCATCAGCGCCGGCTACGGCAACGCCACCCACCCGACCCAGGGCCTGCTTGACATGTACACCGCCTATCGGGTGCTGGGTGGCAATTTCGCCAGCATGACCGTGATGATCGCAACCCCCGACCTGTCCCGGGCGCGCTCGGGACAGTCCTTCGGCCTCGGCCTCGCTCGCATGGGCGCGAAGCTGATCTATGCCGGAACCACCGGCCTGCGGACGCCCGACCTGATCCGAAAGAAGCTCGACGCCATGGGCGCCAACTACACGGAGGTCACCGACCTGCCGATCAAGCAGCATGAACAGCTGATCGCCGACGAGGGCGTCGACCTCGTCTACTTGCCGGGCTGCTCCGTGAAGAAGGGCGATCCCGGGCGCGACGACTTCATGAAGAAGATGCGGGAATTCTATTTCACCGTCGATGGCCTGCGCGCCATCGAGAAGAAGACCGGCAAGACCGTCGGTATCATGCACTCGCTGCCGCGGAACGAAGGTGAGTTCGATTTCGCCATCGACGACAGCCCGCACGAGCTCTACTTCAAGCAGATCGCGTTCTCCGTGCCCCTGCGCATGTCGATACTCGCCAACATCGTCGGCGCCGGCTGACCCCGGCCGAGGTAGGGGCTCGTGCCGGTCAGACCAAGAATCCACGTCATCGGAGCGGGCGGAACCATCGCCGGCACCGGTTCGACGCCTACCAGCGCCGCCTATGAGCCTGGGGCTGTCGACACAAATGACCTGATGGCGACGGTCGTCGGCTTGGACCGCGTCGCCGACATTCGCGTCGAGACGTTGTTCTCGGCTGGCTCCGAGGATCTCGGCCCCCGCCAGTGGCTGAAGCTGGGCGAGCGTGTTCAGGCCGCGGCCAACCGCTCCGACGTGGACGGGGTGGTGATCACCCATGGCACCGACACTCTGGAGGAGGCGGCGTTCTTCCTCGATCTGGTGTGCCGCACCGAGAAACCGGTGGTGATGACGGCCGCGATGCGGGCGTCGTGTGTGGCCAACAGGCGGTGTACCCCGGCGAA
>JBBDMC010000161.1:8588-16177 GCA_040878485.1 Bauldia sp.
GGCCGCGATGCGGGCGTCGACGGCCCTCGGCGCCGATGGACCGGCCAATATCCATCATGCGGTTCTGGCCGCTGGCGACCGGCGTCTCAGGGATTGCGGGGTCCTGGTGGCGATGAACGGCCTGCTCCTGCCCGGATGGCAGGCCGTCAAGACCAACTCCGTGGCTCTGGATTCCTTTCGTGCCTACCCCGCCGGGTCGGTCGGGAGGGTCCTTGGCGAGCGGCTGATGGTCGTCAATACAGTTCGTCCGGCGCCGCTGGCCGGCGCCTTTCAACGGCGCCTCGCCAGTGCCGATGATCTGCCCGAGGTCGGTGTCGTTTACCTGCATGGCGGTTGCGGGGACGCTCCGCTCCGCGTGTGGCAGGGGACGCAGTGCCGGGGTCTGGTGATCGCCGCATTCGGAGCCGGCACCATGCCCGGACCGATGGCCGAAACGGCTCGGGAAATGGCAGCCGAAGGCCGCGTGATCGTTGTTTCCTCGCGGGTTGGGGAAGTGACGGTTCAGCCTGAAACCATGAGCCTTCAAGGCGGCGCCGGTTTGTTGGCCTCCGGCTTTCTCAATCCGGCCAAGTCGGCGATTCTGTTGTCACTGGCATTGGCTGACGGCCTGTCGGCTCCGGATATCAAACTATTGCTCGACCGGATTCGCGGCGGCGCCAACGGCTTGGGCTGAGGAGGCATGGGATGGCCGAAGATGTGCGAATTCCGCGGCGCCTGCTCATCGCCGTCGGCGGCAACGCGATCCAGCCCGCCGGCATGCGCGGGACGTCCGAAGAGCAGGTGACCGTTGCGGCGAACACCGGCCGCAGCTTGCTGCCGATCCTGCAGCTCGACAACGAGCTCGTCATTACGCACGGAAACGGACCTGCCGTTGGCAAGGTGCTGATGCGACAGGCCCTGGCGCAGCCCCAGGTCGTGCCAATGTCGCTCGACATCTGCGTCGCCAGTACGCAGGGCGCGACGGCCTATATTCTCGGGCAGGCCTTCGAGAATGCGCTGCGCGAAGCCGGCAATCCTCGGCACGTGGTCGGGCTCGTCACCCAGGTCGAGGTCAGCGCCGACGACCCCGCCCTTAGCCGTCCGACCAAGCCGGTTGGTTACTTCTTCACCAAGGAGCAGGCCGATGGATTCACCAGGGAGATGGGCTGGACCATGCGCGAGGACGCCGGCCGCGGCTGGCGTCTGGTGGTCCCCTCGCCGATACCCAGGCACGTCTGCGACATCTCACTGGTCGAGGCGTTGATCAGCCGTGGCACGGTGGTGATCGCCGCCGGCGGCGGCGGCGTTCCGGTGGTGCGCGACGCGCGGGGCGTCCGCCACGGCATCGAAGCGGTGGTCGACAAGGACCTCACCTCGGCGCTGATGGCGAACATTCTGGGCGTCGAGGTCATGATGATCCTGACTGCGGTGTCGAAGGTGGCAATCAACTTCGGCAAGCCCGATCAGCGCGAACTCGACCGCGTCACGCTATCGCAGGCCAAGCGGTACTTTGACGAAGGACATTTTCACGAAGGCAGCATGGGTCCAAAGATCCGATCCGCCATCGGCTTTATCGAGGGTGGCGGGAAGCGGGCGATCATTGCCCATCTCGAAGAGGCGATGTCGGCGCTCAGGGGAGAAGCCGGCACTCACATCGTGCCCGACCTGCCCGACGAGTTCGAGGTGGCTGCCGTATCCGGTTAACCGAGGTTGGGGGTGGAGAAGGTCCGACTCGTCGGAGATCGCTCTGAGACGGGTTCGCAGCTGACTACCCGCACCGCCAGCCCAAGTGAGAGGGAGGTGTTCGCTCGCATGACATCGGCAGTTCCCCTCCTCCACGAGGCCCCGCCCGGCACGAACTATGACGAGGCCGCGGTGGCGCCCTATGCGTTACCCGAACCCTTGCTGACCGTTGACGGTGCGCGCGTGTCTTCTGCCGATCGTTGGTGGGACGCGAGGCGCGGAGAGATCCTCCGCCTGTTCGAGGACCAGGTTTTCGGCAGCGCTCCGGAAGCGCCCCGGTCACTGCGGGCGACGGTCGTCGCAGAGCAGTCCGGCGCGCTCGGCGGGCTCGCGACGCGCCGGGAGTTCCCGACCGGGCAGGGAAACGTCATTGGCAATCCGATCGTGCCGGTGATCAAGTTGAGCGCCAACCCGCGCACGGTTCGGACAATGTCGGAGCACATCGACATCGATGTCTCGGGGATCCTTCGCCGCGACATGACCATTGCTGCGGCCGGCGACGCCCTGATCGACATGGTCAGGCGCACCGCCAACGGCAGGGCGAGCGCCGCCGAGGCGCGCGGCCACCGCGAGTTCGTCATGACCAAGCTTTACCGGAGCGCCTGAAGGCTCCCCGACGGCGGCGCGGACCTTGCCGATGGACATCGTCATCACCGAATTCATGGACGCGCCGGCCGTCGCCGATCTGAGCCGAACCCACGCCGTCCTCTACCAGACGGATATTGTCGACCGGCCGAAGGAGCTCGCGGCGGCCGTCGTCGATGCGCGGGCGCTGATCATCAGGAACCGCACCGAGGTGCGCGGCCCTCTGCTGGCCGCCGCCGCCAAGCTCCTCTGCATCGGGCGTCTCGGGGTCGGGCTCGAGAATATTGACGTCGCGGCCTGCAAGGCGCGGGGCATTGCCGTCTATCCAGCGACCGGCGCCAACAACACCTCGGTCGCGGAGTACGTCATCGCCGCCGCCCTGGTGCTGCTCCGCGGCGCTCACGGCACGACCGCAGAGATGGTTGCCGGCGGCTGGCCGCGGGGCCGGCTGATGGGCCGCGAGATGGCCGGTAAGCGCCTCGGCCTCGTCGGTTTCGGGGCGATCGCGCGCGCGACCGCGACCCGCGCTCGCGCCCTCGGCATGACAATCGCCGGCCACGACCCGTACCTTCCCGCGGGGCACGAGGCCTGGCGCGAAGTCGTCAAACAGGACCTCGACAGCCTTCTCGCGGAGTCGGATGTGGTGAGCCTCCATGTGCCGCTTACCGACGAAACACGCAATCTCATCGACAGGAATGCTATCGCGCGCATGAAGCGCGACGCGATCCTGATCAATGCCGCCCGCGGCGGCGTGGTCGATGAGGCGGCTGTGGCGGCAGCGCTGAAAGAGCAGCGCCTTGGCGGCGCGGCGCTCGATGTCTTCGCCGGCGAGCCGCTTGGTGCCGAAGCTGCCTCGATCTTCAGCGATGTGCCGAACCTCATCCTGACGCCCCATATCGCCGGCGTGACGGCCGAATCGAACGTCCGCGTCTCGTGGCTGACGGCCGACAATGTTCGCCGCCACCTCGACGGCCGGCGATGAGCGATGCACGCCTGTCCCTCGCGGCGGCCGAGGCGCTGGTTGCGGGCGCGCTGCGGCGCTGCCGCACCACCGAGGCAAACGCGTCTTCGGTAGCTCGGGCCCTTGTCGCCGCGGAGGCCAACGGGCTGAAGGGCCACGGCCTCAGCCGCGTCCCGAGCTACGCCGCGCAGGCGAAAGTCGGCAAGGTCGATGGTGCCGCCGCACCCACGGTGTCCCTGGCAAGGCCTGGCGTGCTTACCGTCGATGCCGCCCACGGATTTGCCTATCCGGCACTCGATCTGGCGGTGGACCGCCTGCCGGAAATCGCCTCCAGGCGAGGGATCGCCGCCGCGGCCACTCGCCGGTCGCATCATTGCGGCGCCGCCGGCCATCCGGTCGAGCGTCTGGCGGAACGCGGGCTGGTCGCACTGTTGTTCGCCAACACGCCATCGGCGATCGCGCCCTGGGGCGGTTCCCACGGCCTCTTCGGCACCAATCCGATCGCTTTTGCCTGCCCGCTGCCCGGCAGCTCGCCGTTGGTCGTCGATCTTTCGCTCGCCAAGGTCGCCCGCGGCAACATCGTCGCCGCCAGGCAGAACGGCGAGCCGATTCCGGAAGGCTGGGCGCTCGATGCCGAGGGCCGGCCGACGACCGATCCCTATGCGGCCCTCAGGGGCACCATGCTGCCGCTCGGCGACGCCAAGGGAACGGTGCTCGCCTTGATGGTGGAGCTCCTTGCCGCCGGGCTGACGGGCGCCAACTATGCATCGGAGGCCTCGTCTTTTCTCGATGCAGCAGGGCCGCCACCCGGGACCGGCCAGTTGATAATCGCCCTTGATCCGGATGCGTTCGGAGGGGAGGCTGTCGTTTCACGCTTCGGTGTCCTCGCCGCGGCGGTCGAGTCCGAGCCGGGGGCGCGGCTACCGGGGAGCCGGCGGCTCGCGGCACGGGCCAAGGCGCATGCCGAGGGCCTGACCGTGAGCACCCGGCTGCGCGCCGAGATCGAGGCGCTCGGCGCCTAAACCACGCAATAGGAGCGTCTCATGCTGCAGAAAATCGAGGTCAAGCGCGAAGCCAATTTCATCGCCGGCACGTGGGCCGGCGCGGACAGCGGCGCGACGATCAGCGTCAACGATCCGGCAACCGGCGAGACCATCGGGACGGTGCCGAATTGCGGCCGCAACGAAACGCGCCGCGCCATCGAGGCGGCCGCAGCGGCGCAACCGTCCTGGGCGGCGAAGACCGCGGCGGAGCGTGCTGAGGTCCTTCACACGCTCGCCGGGCTCATCCGCGACCACCGCGAGGAGCTGGCCCTGCTCTTGACTACCGAGCAGGGCAAGCCGCTTGCCGAGGCACGCGGCGAGGTGAATTTCAGCGCCGCCTATGTGCAGTGGTTCGCGGAGGAGGCGCGCCGGGTCTATGGCGACATTATTCCCTCGCCCTGGCCGAACCGGCAGATCCTCGTGCGCAAGCAACCGGTGGGCGTGGTCGGGGCCATCACGCCGTGGAACTTCCCGTCGTCGATGATCGCCCGCAAGCTCGGTCCGGCGCTGGCTGTCGGCTGCGCCATCGTCATCAAGCCGGCGTCGCAGACGCCGTATTCCGGCCTCGCGTGGGGCGTGCTCGCCGAGAAGGCGGGAGTTCCCCCGGGGATTGTCAGCGTTCTCACCGGCTCGGCGACGGAGATCGGCGGCGAACTCACAGGCAATCCGCTGGTCCGCAAGATTTCCTTCACCGGCTCGACCGAGGTCGGCAAGAAGCTTCTCGCCCAGGGCGCGGCGACCGTGAAGCGCATGTCGATGGAACTCGGGGGCAACGCGCCGTTCCTGGTATTCGACGACGCCGATCTCGATCGTGCCGTCGAGGGCGCGATCACCGCGAAGTACCGAAATTCCGGCCAGACCTGCGTGTCTACAAACCGCTTCTACGTCCAGTCGGGCATCTATGAGGCGTTCGCCGGGAAGCTCGCGATGGCTGCGGCGCAGCTCACGGTCGGCGACGGACGCGACCAGGGCGTGCAGCAAGGCCCGCTGATCGACCAGAGGGCTGTCGCCAAGGTCGAGGAACATATCGCCGACGCCACGGCGAAGGGCGGCACGATCCTCACCGGCGGCAAGCGACACCCGCTTGGCGGTACGTTCTTCGAGCCGACCGTGATCCGCGATGCGACGCAGCAGATGACCGTCGCTCGCGATGAGACCTTTGGGCCTCTGAGCCCGATCTTCCGCTTCGAAAGCGATGAAGAGGGCGTCCGCATGGCCAACGACACCGAGTTTGGCCTCGCCTGTTACTTCTACACACGCGATCTCGCGCGGGCCTTCCGCGTCTCCGAGGCGTTGAGGTATGGCCTTGTCGGCATCAATGAAGGCCTCATCACCACCGAGGTCGCCCCCTTCGGCGGCGTCAAGGAATCAGGTGCCGGCCGGGAAGGCTCGAAATACGGCGTCGAAGACTATCTCGACGTCAAATATGTTTGCGTTGGCGGCCTCGGCTAAGTCCTTTCTATCTCCCTCGAGGGTTGGCGGGTCGGGCAAGGCAATTCGAACTTTCGAGAGAGGGAACGTTGGACTTCGGTTTCTCTCCCTCCGCTTGCACACCTGCACCCCCGATAACCCCTCCCTGGATGAAACACAGACGGGTGACCGCCGCGCCAAGGACGACGTGGGCATTTCAGCTAAGATCATCGGCTTGACGAATTGGCGGCCATGCTCCTTCCTCGGTCGCGATGCGGATGGTAGCCGCAACCAGGGTCGCTTCAGCCGTGCCTGTGCTTCCGAATTTTCGTCAGCAGCAGATTGTCGAGATCGCCCGCGCCGCCGGCCGCGTTACCGTCGACGACCTTGCGTCGCGCTTCGAGGTATCGCCGCAAACCATCCGCAAGGATCTCAACGAGCTCTGCGACCAGCGCCTGCTCTCCCGCATCCACGGCGGGGCGACTATCGCATCCGGCGTCGAGAACGTCGGTTACGAGGCCAGGCGCTTCATTGCCCAGGAACAGAAGCGCGCCATCGGCACCGCCGCGGCGCGCGTGATCCCGAACAACAGCTCGCTCTTCGTCAACATCGGAACCACCACCGAGGAGGTCGCCCGAGCCCTGCTCGACCATGAAGGACTGCTCGTCATCACCAACAACATCAACGTTGCCAACATCCTCTACCGTCACCCGCGCATCGAAGTGATCATCGCCGGCGGCCCTGTCCGCCGCAGCGACGGGGGCATCATCGGCGGCGCCGCCGTCGATTTCATACAGCAGTTCAAAGTCGACCACGCAGTGATCGGCGCCTCGGCGATCGACGAGGAAGGCGCGCTCCTCGACTTCGACTACCGCGAAGTGCGCGTCAGCCAAGCCATTATCGGCAACGCCAGGCAGGTCATCCTGGTCTCCGATCGGTTGAAATTCGAGCGGTCGGCGCCCGTTCGCATCGGCCATATTTCGCAAATCGATGTCTTCGTCACAGATCAGCTTCTTTCGGCGCCGATCGCCGAGCTGTGCCGCGCCCACGGCGTCCGCGTCATCGAAGCGCGGCCCGAGGAAAGCAACGGCGATTGAACCGAAGATCGACCATTCGGCGAGCAGGCTGTAGCCCAAGCGTCTGAGATGACAAGCCAATTTGTTTCGAAAACCGCGTGCATTCTTTCTGATCAGTCTTCGTAAAGCGCTGATTGCCTTCGCAATAATTTTCGTTTAGCGTCAAAAGAAAACAGAAACGAAGACGCGTGCGTGGCCGAGCGCCGGCGCGCCGACGGCGGCGGGGGAAGGGTGTCGGGGGCGCAATACGATCTTGCCATCATTGGCGGCGGCATCAACGGCTGCGGCATCGCCCGCGACGCGCAGGGGCGTGGGCTCAGTGTCTTTCTCGCCGAAATGGGTGATCTCGGCGGCGCCACGTCGTCAGCCTCCACCAAGCTCATCCACGGCGGCCTGCGCTACCTCGAGTTCTACGAGTTCAGGCTAGTGCGCGAAGCCTTGATTGAGCGAGAAGTCCTTCTGAAGTCCGCCCCCCATGTGATTTGGCCCTTGCGATTCGTCCTCCCGCATCACAAGGGCCTGAGGCCGTGGCCGGTCATCCGGCTCGGCCTCTTTTTTTACGACCATCTCGGCGGCCGCCGCATTCTGCCGCCGACCCGCAGCCTTGATCTGACCAGGGATCCGGCGGGCAAAGGGCTTCGAAGCGCCTATCGCCGCGCCTTCGAATACTCCGATTGCTGGGTCGAGGACGCACGCCTGGTGGTGCTGAACGCGCGGGACGCCGCCGATCGCGGCGCCGACATCCGCACCCGCACCAAATGCGTCGCGGCGCGTCGCGTCGACGGAACTTGG
>JBBDMC010000162.1:0-2801 GCA_040878485.1 Bauldia sp.
TGGCGTTGGTCACCGACATCAGCGGCGTGTGCAGCGCCGGCGTCACCGACCAGACGACGTAGTAGCCGACGAAGATGCCGAGCACGAAGATCGACAGGCGGAAGACGAACGGATCGATCTGGGCGAGTTCGCTCATCTCTTGTCTCCTTCTCCGCCAAACGCCGGATGCACGACCTTGCCCTCGCGCGTGAGGCTGGTTGACTTGATGATGTCGTCGTTCCAGTCGATGGCGATCGCCTTCTTGTCCTTGTCGATCATGGTCTCGACGAAGGCATAGAGGTTGCGGGCGTAGAGCGCCGAGGCGCTTGCCGGGATGCGTCCGGCGACGTTGAGGTGGCCGATGACCTTGACCTGCCCGACGGCGGCCACCTCGCCCGGCCTGGCGCCCTCCACGTTGCCGCCCCGCTCGACCGCCAGATCGACGATCACCGAGCCCGGCCGCATCGACGCGACCATCGCTGCGCTTACCAGGCGCGGCGCCGGCCTACCGGGGATCAGCGCCGTGGTGATGACGACGTCCTGCTTCTTGATGTGCTCGGCGACCAGCGCCGCCTGCTTCTTCTGGTACTCCGCCGACATCGGCTTGGCATAGCCGGCGGCGGTCTCGGCTTGGCGGAACTCATCGTCCTCGACGGCGACGAACTTGGCGCCGAGGCTTTCGACCTGCTCCTTGGCCGCCGGCCTGACGTCGGTCGCGGTGACGACGGCGCCGAGGCGGCGGGCGGTGGCGATCGCCTGCAGGCCGGCGACCCCGGCGCCCATGACGAAGACCCGCGCCGCCGGAATCGTTCCGGCCGCCGTCATCATCATCGGCAGCGCCCGGCTGTATTCCTCCGCCGCGTCGATCACCGCACGGTAGCCGGCAAGGTTCGCCTGGCTCGACAGCACGTCCATGGCCTGGGCGCGGGTGATGCGGGGCAGGAGCTCCATGGCGAAGGCGGCGACCCCGGCCGCTGCCATCTGCTTGAGCGCGGCCTCGTTGCCGTAGGGGTCCATTATCGCCACCACCAGCGCCCCGCGCCGGTAGCCCTTGACCTCGTCCGCCATCGGCCGGCGCACCTTGAGCACGATGTCGGCATCCTTGACCGCGGCCGCGGCCGTCTTGGCGAGCGTCGCTCCCGCCGCCTTGAATTCATCGTCGGTGATGCCCGCGTCGACGCCGGCGCCGGCCTGCACGGCGACTACCGCGCCGAGCTCGGCGAATTTCCTCACCGTCTCCGGCGTTGCCGCGACCCTGGTCTCGAGCTTGTCGGCCTCCGCCGGAACCGCGATTTTCATGCGATCGTCCCCGTTCGGCCGCGCCTCTAACTCCGTGAAGCGGCGAAGAACTGCCAGGGCAGTCGGCTCGCTCAGGTGAGGAAGGTCGCCATCAAGACGAGAATGACGACGATGCCGGCGATGCTGTATTTGACCAGACGCAGGAAACCCCGGTAGGTTCGCTCGTGCTCGGCATACTCGGTCCCCGCTGCGGTGCCGATTTGGGCGGCGCCATGCTCAGCCATTTCTGGTCCTCGTCCTTGGAGAGGTAAGCCGCCGCTTTATAGCAAAAGCCCGGCCGGCGGCAATCGCGCATGGCGTCGCGGCCGGAGGCCGAACTATGCCGTCGGCAGTTTGTCGCGAATCCAGCGGGTGAGGCCCGTGTTGTCGACCGCACCGGCCGCAAGGTCGCGAAAGATGACGACCGCCTCAGCTTCGTCGGCGACGAACTCAACTCCGTTGAGGCCCAGAAACGCTAGCACCGCCAAGAGTGCCGTCCGCTTGTTGCCGCCTTCGAACGCGTGGTTTCTGGCGATGCCGAAAGCATCGGCAGCAGCCAGAGCGGCAAGGTCGCCTGCCTCGTAGGCCCATCGGTTGCGCGCACGCCCCAGCGCCGACTCGAGCGCGCCGAGGTCGCGCTTTCCCGGTGCGCCTCCGAATCTGCTCAACTGCCGTTCGTGAATTGCAAGGACCAGGTCGACCGGCAGCCGGACCGGCTCGGTCATTTCGCCAAGTCTTCAAGGGCATTGCGATAGGTGTCCATCGCCTTCTCGGCGATTTCCATGCCCTTGTCGAAAACCGGGTCTGAGCGGCGAAGCTGCAAGCTCCCGTCCGCCATCTTGGCGACCGTCACCCAATCGCCCTGCTTGAAATTGACATCGGCCAGCAACTCCCTTCGGCAGGATCAGGCCCGTGGAGTTGCCGATGTTCTTGATTTCGAGCCTCATCGCCCGCTCCGTCGTCTGTCATACAGAATGTATAACAGGCGTTATACGAAATGTATGACGCCGAATCGGGCCGGCTCTAGCGCATCCTGGCGGCGATCAGCACCCCACCGACGACCACCGCCGCGACCAGCAAGAGGGCGAGCAGACCCAGCATCGCCGCCGCGCCGATGACGGCGCCGAGCGTCTTCCAGAAGCCGATCTGGGCGATCAGGATGACAAGGAGGATGAAGAAAAGCAGTTTCACCGGGGACCTCCGATGAGCAGCGTCGGAGGCCAGATAGGTATTGCCGAGCGCCCGCGCTACCGACGACCGCTCACCCGCCCTCCATTGCCTCCAGTTCGCCGATCAGCCCTTCGATGACTCCGAGGCCCTTCTGCCAGAAGGACGGCTCGCTTGCATCGAGACCGAACGGCGCCAGCAGCTCCTTGTGGTGTTTGCTGCCGCCCGCCTTCAGCATGTCGGCGTATTTCTCCTGGAAGCCCGCCGGGCTCTCCTCATAGAGCCCGTAGAGCGAGTTCACCAGGCAGTCGCCAAAGGCGTAAGCATAAACGTAGAACGGCGAATGGATGAAGTGCGGGATGTAGCACCAGAACGTC
>JBBDMC010000162.1:2811-7093 GCA_040878485.1 Bauldia sp.
GTCTCGTAGCCCGGCCCGAGCCTGATCGCCGGCCCGAGGCTCTCGCGCTGCACCTCCAGCCAGATGTCGCCCAACCGGTCGGCGGTGAGTTCGCCCTCGCGGCGCTCGAGGTGAACCTTGCGCTCGAACGTGTAGAAGGCGATCTGGCGGACGACGGTGTTGAGCATGTCCTCCGCCTTGGCGGCGATCATCGCCTTGCGCTGGACCGGGTCGCTTAGTTCCGAGAGCAGGGCGCGGAAGGTCAGCATCTCGCCGAAGACGCTTGCCGTCTCGGCGAGCGTCAGCGGCGTCGACGCCATCAGCGCACCCTGCGGTGCGGCCATCACCTGATGCACGCCGTGGCCGAGCTCGTGGGCAAGCGTCATCACGTCGCGCGTCTTGCCCTGGTAGTTGACCAGCACGTAGGGGTGCACTGACGGCACGGTCGGGTGCGAGAAGGCGCCCGGCGCCTTGCCGAGGCGCACCGGCGCATCGATCCAACGCTCGTCGAAGAAGCGTCGGGCGATCAACGCCATCTCCGGCCAGAACAGGCCGAAGGCGCCGAGCACCGTTGCCCGCGCCTCGACGAACGGGATCGCCTCGCTCGGCACGTCGGGCAGCGGCGCATTGCGGTCCCAGTGATTGAGGTGATCGCGCCCGAACCAGCGCGCCTTCAGCCCATAGTAGCGGTGCGACAGTCGCGGATAGGCCGCCCTCACCGCCGCGACTAGCGCCTCGACGACCTCCGGCTCGACCTTGTTCGCCAGGTGGCGCGCCCCGGCAACGTCCTTGAACCCCCGCCAGCGGTCGGAGATCTCCTTGTCCTTGGCAAGCGTATTGGTGATGTGGGTGAACAGCCTGGTGTTCTTCTTGAACGTCGCCGCCAGCCCGTCGGCCGCCGCCTTGCGCTTCGCCTCGTCGCTATCCTGGAGCAGGTTGAGCGTTGGCTCGATCGCCAGCTCCTTGCCGCCGACCGTGAATGTCAGGCTCGTCAGCGTCTCGTCGAAGAGCCGGCTCCAGGCGCCGCCACCGGTGACCGATTTCTCGTGGAACAGGAGCTCGACCCGGTCCTCGAGTTGGTAGGGCTTCTCCTTGCGCACGTCTTCGAGCCACGGCCGGTAGCGCCCGAGGCTCGGCACCTCGAGCCCCGCTTCGAGAACCGCCTCGTCGATGCGGTTGAGTTCGAGCGCAAAGAAGAGCAGATGCGCGCTCGCCGCCGTGATCTTGTCGACGATGTCGCCGTAGAACTTCGACCGCATGGGGTCGCTGGTGTCGGCGGCATGCACCAGCCCGGCGAACGACACGATCCGCCCAAGCAGCTCCTCCAGTTGCTCGAAGGCGATGACCGCGTCGGCGAGCTGATTGCCGCCGTCCACGCGCTCGGCGAACTCGACGATCTTTCCCTTGTAGCGGGTCTCGAAGGCGGCCGACTCGGAGGCGGCGCGGACGAGATCAGCCTGCAATCCCGGGGCGTCCATCCCGGCGTAGAGGTCGCCGAGGTTCCACTCCGGCAGCTCGCCGAGCGCCTCGCTTGCCGCCGCGCTCGCCTCTCTGGCATCGGCGGGATTGGACTGGGTCATGTCGGCACCGTTCTGCGGCAAACATGGTTAATCAGGGTCACACCCAATTAGGGCTGAAGCGCGACGGCACCACAACCCGCCGGTGGCCTCCCCGACCGACCGATGCATCTCGGCAACAGGGCGGCCCATTCGCCGCCGGTCGTGGCACCGGCGCCAGATCGGCCCATGGGTTAAGCGCCGATTAACCGCCCCCACCCAAGATCGTCCTCAACAATCCGCAGCGGGCCGCGATTCCTTTCCGACGGATGGCCCAAAACAGGTCATCGAGGCGCCACCCACGGCCAAGGCCATGACGACAACCATCCTCATCGTCGACGACGATCCGATCCAACGCCGACTGATCTCCGCCGCGGTCGAGCGCCTCGGCCACAGCGCGGTCGCGATCGCCAGCGGCGAGGAGGCGCTCGATTTTCTGCACAGTCCGGAGGGCGAGGCCGTCGCCCTCATCATCCTCGACCTCGTCATGCCCGACCTCGACGGCATGGCGGTTCTGGCCCGCCTGCGCAAGAGCGGCGGCAAGGTGCCGGTGATCGTGGAGACCGCCCACGGCGGCATCGACGCCGTGGTCAGCGCCATGCGCGCCGGTGCCATCGACTTCGTCGTCAAACCGGTGTCGGCGGAGCGCCTGCAGGTGTCGATCGAGAACGCCCTCAAGCTCGGGGCGCTGGAAGACGAGATCGCCCGCATGAAGCGGACCGCCTCCGGCACGCTCACCTTCCGCGACATCGTCACTAAGAGTCCGGCGATGGAGCGGGTGATCAGGCTCGGCGAGCGCGCCGCCGCCTCCCAGATCCCGATTCTCATCGAGGGCGAGTCGGGCGTCGGCAAGGAGCTCATCGCCCGCGCCATTCAGGGCGGCGGCGACCGCCGCTCCAAGCCGTTCATCACCGTCAACTGCGGCGCCATTCCGGCCAACCTCGTCGAGAGCATCCTCTTCGGGCACGAGAAGGGCGCCTTCACCGGTGCCGCCGATCGACACGTCGGCAAGTTCCGCGAGGCCAACGGCGGCACGCTGTTCCTCGACGAGGTGAGCGAGCTGCCCCCCGACATCCAGGTCAAGCTCTTGCGCGCGCTCCAAGACGGCGAGATCGACCCGGTCGGTGCCCGCCGTCCCATGCGCGTCGACTTCCGTCTCATCTCGGCGACCAACTGCAGCCTGATCGATCTGGTCAAAGCTGGCGCGTTCCGCGAGGACCTCTACTATCGCCTCAACGTCTTTCCGATCCGCGTGCCGCCGCTGCGCGACCGGCGCGACGAAATCCCCGAGCTGGTGCGTCATTTCACCGCCCGCTTCGCCGCCGAGGAGGGTAAGGCCTTCATCCGCGGCGTCACCGCCGAGGCCTTGCAGCTCCTCTGCCGGCACGACTGGCCGGGCAACGTCCGCCAGCTTGAGAACGCCGTCTTCCGCGCCATCGTTCTCGCCGATGGTCCGATGCTGACGCCGGACGAGTTCCCCCAGATCGCCGCCTATGTGGAAGGCTTGGCGCCGCCGTTGGCGGCCGAGCCGTTCGCCCCGCCGACCCAGCCGATCGAGATCTCCATGACCCCGCCGGCCAGCGACGCCCCCGGGCGTCTGGCCGCCCTCGACGCCACCGGCGAGGTTCGCCCCCTCGCCGAGGTCGAGGCCGCTATGATTCGCTTGGCGGTTGAGCGCTATGGTGGCCACATGACGGTCGTCGCCCGCCGGCTGGGCATTGGCCGCTCGACCCTTTACCGTAAGCTCAAGGAACTGGGCATTTCGGACACAGTTTCCGGAATTGCAGCGGAATAAGGGGTAGAATCGCCTTGAGCCGGGCTTCCCGCGGTTGAAAATCGACCCCCGTTTGGTTTCTTTTCACCAAGCTCGGCCAACTTGGCGAGGACCACGCGTAGAGGCCCCGTTCAACATGCGATTTTGCCCCCTGATCCCCGCCTGCGCCGCCATCGCACTCATGCTGGCTTCGGCCGGTCCCCTTGCCGCCGCCTCCGACGCCGGCAACGGCGCGGCCGAGCTGGCCGGGACCGGCACGCGCTACCCCCTCTACGACCGCACGACCGACCCGATCGTGGCCGCCATTCGCGCCATCCTGGACGACGCCGGCACCCACGGCGCGTTCCTCGACAAACGCGACGCCGCCGCGGTCGCCGAGTTTTACCAGGAGCAGGGTTTTGCCCCCGCTTGGACCCGCGACGGCAGGCTGACCGAGCGCGCCGAGCCAATCATCAGGCGCGTCCACCAGGCCGACCTCGATGGCCTCGACCCATACGCCTACCGCACACCGGTGATCGGCATGGGCAGCGTCGTTCCGGTCAGCGTCGCCATCACCGCCCGCGCCGACGTCATGCTCAGCCGGGCGATCGTCGCTTACGCCCGCCACGCCAATTCCGGCCGCTACGACCCGGCCGACATCAGCCCCAACATCGACTACAAGCCGCACCTGCCTGACCCGATCGCGGTGCTGTCGAACGTTGCCACCGCGGCCGACCCGGCCGCCGCGCTGGCGTCGTACAACCCGACCCACCCGCAGTTCCTGCGCCTGCGCGACAAGCTCGCCGAGATTCGCGCCACGGAAACCGAGCGGCCGCCGGTCGTCCCAGCCGGACCCAATCTCAAGCTCGGAGCCAAGGACCCCCGCGTCGCCGTCCTGCGTCAGCGCCTCAAGGTCGCCGCCGCCGCGGCCCCGGACCGCTTCGACGAGGCAGTCGACGAGGCGATCCGGGCATTCCAGGAATCGGTCGGCCTC
>JBBDMC010000162.1:7103-16156 GCA_040878485.1 Bauldia sp.
GGCCTCAAGGCCGACGGCATCGTCGGCCGCGCCACCCTCGGCGCCCTTAACGCCGCCGCCGACGACCACGTCGCCACCATCATCGCCAATATGGAACGCTGGCGCTGGATGCCGGAGAAGCTCGGCCAATTCCACGTCCAGGTGAACGTGCCCAACTTCAACCTCGATATCTACAGCGACGGCCAGATCGTCCACTCCACGCGCATCGTCGTCGGCAAGCCAAGCAATCCCACGCCGATCTTTTCCGACGAGATCGAGCACGTCATCGTCAATCCGGTGTGGAACGTTCCCGCCTCGATCGCCCTCAAGGAGATGCTCCCCGAGATCAGAGCCAATCCCGCTGCCCTCAACGGCTATCAGGTCTTCGCCAACGTCGGCGGTCGCTTCCGCGCCGTCGATCCATATTTGATCGACTGGCACACCGTCGACATGCGCAAGATTCAGATCAAGCAGCCCCCCGGAGAGCGCAACGCCCTCGGCCGCGTCAAGTTCATGTTCCCCAATCCTTTCTCGGTGTACCTCCACGACACGCCAATGAAGAGCCTGTTCGAGCGCGACTACCGCGCCTACAGCCACGGCTGCATGCGGGTGATGGACCCCTGGGAGTTCGCCGACGCCCTGCTCGCCCTCGAGCCCGACCTCAACGCCGCCAAGCTGAAGAAGCTGGTCGGTGGGCCCGAGCGGCGGGTCGACCTGGAACGCCACATCCCGGTCCACATGACCTATTTCACCGCCTGGGTCGACGGAGACGGCGCCCTTCAGGTTCGCGACGACCTCTATGGGATCGACGCCCGCTTGGAAGCGGCCCTCGGCCTGCAATCGTAGATTGGGGGAAAAGTCGAACGGGGACGGGTGCTTAGGCGAGCTTTTGGCTTGCCTCACTGCCCACGAAATGCCACGATCCCACCCTATTGGGGAGGTCCGGTGAGATTCTCGAGGGGTGGGTCTGGCGCTTTCCGACGATTGGTAAAGAGGCGTTAACCTTATCCCACGACAATTGGCCGCTGGGTACCTGTATCGTCAGGTAGGGGACGGCGACGGATTTGTTCTTGCGGGGCGAGACCGGACGACGGCCTAGCTCGCGGTCCTGGGCGGATCGCGTTGTGGCGTTGAGTTTAGCGTGGCAGGCCGCGGTTCTTCTCGGCCTGCTCGCCATCGGCGTCGACCCCGCCGCCGCCGAAGACCGCGCCCTTAAGCTCTACAACATCCACACCCAGGAGAAGGCGGTCATCGTCTTCAAGCGCGACGGCCGCTACGACCAGGCCGGCCTTCAGAAGCTCAACCAGTTCCTGCGCGACTGGCGTGAGGAAAAGCCGACCCGGATGGACCCGCAGCTGTTCGACCTGCTGTGGGATGTCTACCGCCAGTCGGGGTCGCGCGACTACATCGACGTCGTTTGCGGCTATCGCTCGTCCGAGACCAACAGCATGTTGCGCCGGCGGTCGAAGGGCGTCGCCCAAAACAGCCTCCACATGAAGGGCCAGGCGATCGATTTCTATATTCCCGACGTCGAGCTGGCGAAGCTTCGCGCCATCGGGTTGAAGATGCAGCTCGGCGGCGTCGGCTTCTACCCGAGCTCGGGAGCGCCGTTCGTCCACTTGGACACCGGCAGCGTCCGCCACTGGCCGCGCATGTCGCATCAGCAGTTGGTGCAGCTCTTCCCGGACGGACGCACGCTGCACATCCCCTCCGACGGCAAGCCGCTGCCGGGCTATGCCGAAGCGCTTGCCGCCTACAAGGCGCGCAAGACCTCGGGCGGCGTCGCGGTTGCGAGCTTCGCCGCGCCGGCGCCGTCGACCGGACCCATGGTCATCGCGGCGGTCGATCCGGAAGAGGAAGAAGACGAGATCGCCGTCGCCATGCCGACGCCGTCGCCGCGCCGCGCGGTGGCCGTGGCGAGCTATGCCGCCGCCGCGGTGCCCTTCCCGCGTCTTGCTCCGCGGGGCGCCGAGCCGGTCGTCGTCGCCGCTGTCGCATTGGCGGCTAGCGTCCCGGCACCCGACCTGGATTTCGACACGGTGGCGACAGTAGCGACGGCGGCCCCGGCCGCCGGCCCCGACTTCGATCTCGCTTCGCCGCAGGATTGGCAGTCGCTGCCGGTTCCCCGTGCCCTCGTCCTGGCGATGGCCGCGCGCGACCTGGGGCGCCGCGGCGCCTCCGTGCCGCTCGCGCCGCCGGCGGTTGTCGCCCCCGTCGACGTCAGCCGGCCGCTGCGCGCCGCCGCCATCACCACCGCGGTGTTGCGCACCGCCGATGGTGCTGCGGGCGACGTTCCCGAAATCCTCGCCTACGCGCCGATTGAGTCCTTCGCGCCGAGCCCGCCGCCGAAGTTCGGCGCCGCCGGCATCCGCCTGCCGCAGCCGAACCCGTTGCGAACCGTGGCGGTGGCGCGTCCGCCGGCGACGCGCTCAATCGTTCCGCCCCGCCGCTTCGAGGTCCCGGACCTGACCATGACGGTGCTCGACACCGAGGGCCTGCGTCTGTGGATGGGCGTCGATTCGACCCGCCAGAAGCGCTACGCGCTGTTGACCATGCCGGACCTCAGCCAGTCTCCCGGCTTGGCCGACAAACCCGAACTCGCCTTCGCCGCCGGGTTCGGCCCGGCCGCCTATGGCAGCCTGCGCACCGACCGCTTCGCCGGTCCGCTGGTCGTCCAGCCGTTCGTCGTCGACCTGACCCCCGGATTGAAGGTCGCGGCACGCTGACCGTCGCCGCCGGCTTGTTCCGCCGTCCCGATGAAGCGGCGCCTATCGCATCCCCAGCGCCTGTAGATAGAGCTCGAGCAGCGCCTCCTGCTCCTGGCGCTCGGCCGAGTCCTGCTTGCGCAGCCCAACCACCCGCCTGAGCGTCTTGGCGTCGAAGCCGTTGGCCTTGGCCTCGGCGTAGACTTCCTTGATGTCGGCGGCGAGCGCCTGCCGCTCCTCCTCCAGCCGTTCAACCCGCTCGACCAGCGATCTCAACTGGTCCTTGGCAAAGCCAGCCGCTTCGGCCATCTCTACTCGTCTCCCCACGCGTGGCGACAAGGCGCCGCTGATGCCCCGAGTCTCCTGCTTCGGTCAAGCGCCCGCCACTTGCTTCAGGCGAGTTTCTTGGCGACCTGCGCGTCGAGCCCCGCCACCAACGCTTGCGGCTCCCAATCGCCGTCGAGGGCGCGGTTGAAGAGGGCCTGCTGCGTCTCCGGCGCCAGCCCGTAAAGCGGTGGGTCGCGGTCGAGATTGGTCGGGAAGGAGTAGCCCTCCGCCGTCGCCGCGATGGCGTTGGCCGCCCTCGCCCGGCTGATCCGGCCATCCTTTAGCATCCGCCTCAGCACCGGATAGAGCACCGTGCTCATCCGCCTGCGGTCGACGCTCTCCATCGCCCGGCCGAAGGCCGACGATACCTGAAGAAGATTCGCCATCCGCCTGATGTCCTTGGTGCGATTGCTGCCGGCGGCATGGAACAGGGCGGGGTTGAAGAAAACGGCGTCCCCCTTCTTCAGCGGCAGCTGGACGCGATGCTCGTTGAAGTATCGCTTGAACTCTTCCTTGCCGGTGGCGAGGTAGCCCGGCACGTAGGTTTGGCTGTAGGGCAGATAGACCGTCGGCCCGCTGTCGAGCGGCATGTCGCAGTGAGCGACCGCGCCCTGGAGGGTGAGCACCGCCGACAGCCGATGCACGTGCGCCGGGTAGCGCTCGATCGCGGCCGCGGTCTGGAAGCCGAGATGATAGTCGCGGTGGGCCGATTGCGCCGCCCCGCCGGGGTTCACCACGTTGACCTGCGAGGTCATCTGATAGGCCGGCCCGAGCCAGGCCTCGCTGGCCAGAGCGATCGCCTCGCTGCCGTAATAGGCGGCGAACGTCTCGGGGTCGGTCAGACACAGCTTCTCCAGCGCGTTCCAGATGCGGTCGTTGGCCCCCGGCTTGGCAAAGTGGTCGCCGACGCCGGCGCCGACGGCGTGCTGCTCGGCGATGATGGCGTTGAAGCGTTGGCTGGCGGCGTCGACCGCCGCCGTGTCTTCGAACGCGCCGCCGATCGCAACGATGCCGGGCCCCTCGCTCATCGCCGCCACCCACTCGGCGGCCAGGGCCTTGCGGGTGGCAGGCACTGCCGCCGCCTTGCGCACCTCGGCACCGTCGTAGACCGGAATGTTCTCGGCGATCTCGACCGCCAGCGGATAGTCCGCCTTGTCGGTCGTCCGCTCGACCAGCGCCGCGAAATCCTCGATCCGGCAGTCGGCGGCGGCGAGCCACGCCCGGTCGCTGCTGAGCTTGGTGGCGTTATCGGTCTTCATGCTTCCTCCGCAGCCGTCCTTTTTCCGCCGATCATACACGGCCCGCCGCGCGAACTCACCGAGCCCGGGAGTGGCCGACGGCACCCTCGCGTCGTGCTAGATCGACTCGACCGGTCCCATCCGCGAGCCGTGGTGGCGGATGTCGTGCAGAGCGCCCCGCCGGTTGAGGTCGGCGAGAACCGCCGTCAGCCGCGCCGCCCAGTCGAGAGCCCCTTCCTCGTCGCCGATCAGGTCCTGTCGTACCTCGATCAGCGCATGGGCGAGCCCGCGCCGGGTGCCGTGGCGGTGCATGGTGTCGTTGGTGAGCGCGCCCGAGTAGGGTTCGTTGTCGCCGATCACGAGCCCGGTATCGGCGCGCAGGGCCGCGACCAGCGGGACCGCCAGACGCGGATCGGCGTCCCACAGGATGCCGGCGTGCCACGGTCGCGTCTTGCCGCGCCACACCGGCGTGAAGCTGTGGATCGAGACCAACGCCGGCGCCGTGCCGCTCTTGATCGCCCGCTCGATCGCCGCATCGATCGCGTCGTGATAGGGGGCGTGGAACCGGCCGATCCGCCGTTGCTGCTCGGGCCCGTCGACCGCGGCATTGCCGGGTACGATAGTTCCGTCCGACAGCCGCATGATCAGCGTCGGGTCGTCGATGCCGCGGTTGGCGTCGATGAGCAGGCGCGAGAAATTGGCGAGGACCGCCGGGGCGGCGAGTCTCCCGGCGAGCGCCCTGGCGACCGGCGCGGCGCCCGGGTCGAAGGCAATGTGACGGGAGAATTCGGCCGCCGGCAGGCCAAGGTTGCCGTATTCGGGCGGCAGACCGTTGCCGGCGTGGTCGCAGAGGATGACGAGGCCCGACGTCGGGTCGCCGTCGATGACGGATACGGGGCGGAACCCGCCGGGCTCGGCCGACCGGCGCCGGTCCGATTCGGCCGCTTCGACGTCCATGGCCGGTCAATATAGGTGACGGCCGCCCTGCCCTGCCATAGCTGGCGTCGCCTCCGTCGCGTCGCCAGCCATCATGCTGCCGCCTTCCCCGGCGACAAAGCCGGTCGGGCGGGGCGGTCGTAGACCGCCGCCCGCCCCACGACCCACCGCGCCGCGTTGACACGGCGAAACCGGGCACGTCATAAGGTCCGCGATGACAGCGACCGACCGTTCGATTCCTTAGCTTTCCCAACGTGGCGAAGGGCCCGCGCAAAATCCCCAGGTGGTACCGGCCGGCGATCGTCGTCGCCAGCATCGCTGTCGTTGCGATCCTCGCCGCCGCCGCCTACCTGTTCGTCGTTGCGCCGCTGGCCCGCGATGAAGCGCAGGCCCGTCTGGTGACCGAGGCGAGCGTGGTCACCGGGGTCTCCAGCGCCGCCGACGCCGCCGGCGGCGGGCTTCGCCTGTGCAACAAGACGCCGAGCCGGGTCGGGGTTGCCATCGGCTACAAGAACGGCCGCGGCTGGACGACCGAGGGCTGGTGGAACGTCGCCGCCGGGACCTGCGAGACGCTGGTGCCGGGACCGCTGGTCTCACGTTTTTACTACGTCTACGCCGTCGACTATGATCAGGGCGGCGTTTGGGGGGACAAGCACGCAATGTGCACGCGTGACAAGATGTTCACCATCAACGGCATCGAGGACTGTGTCGCCCGCGGCTTCGAGCGCAGCGGCTTCTTCGAGGTCGACACCGGCGAGCAGAAGAGCTGGACGGTTCAGCTGACCGAGCCCTCACCGCAGGGAACCGGCGGCGGCTGATGAAACGATCGCGCAAGGTCAAGATACTCGCCACCCTCGGCCCCGCCTCGTCGGACAAGGAGACCGTCGCCAGCCTTTTCCGGGCCGGCGCCGACGTCTTCCGCATCAACATGAGCCATGCCAGTCATCATGTCATGAAGCGGTTGGTGGACATCATCCGCGGGATCGAGTCCGACGAGGGCCGCCCGATCGGCGTGCTCGTCGACCTGCAGGGCCCCAAGCTTCGAATCGGCGCCTTCGCCGGGCACGACATCATCCTGACGCCCGGCCAGACCTTCGTGCTCGATTCGGATGCCGCCGCCGGCGATTCCGACCGCGTGCAGCTTCCCCACCCCGAGATTCTGGCGGCGCTCGAGCCGGGGCACCGGCTTCTCCTCGACGACGGCCGGGTCCGCCTCAGGGTGAGCGAATGCGGCCGCGAGCGGGCCGTGACCACGGTCGAGGTCGGCGCGGCGCTGTCCGATCGCAAGGGCGTCAGCGTCCCCGACACCATCCTCGACCTCGGCGCGCTCACCGAGAAGGATCGCTCCGACCTCGCCGCCGCGCTCGCCGCCGGCGCCGACTGGATCGCCCTGTCGTTCATCCAGCGGCCGGAGGATCTTGCCGAGGTCCGCGAGCAGGCCGGCGGCAAAGCCGGTGTTCTGGCCAAGATCGAGAAGCCGCAAGCGGTCCACCGTCTCGCCGAGATCGTCGAACACGCCGATGCACTGATGGTCGCCCGCGGCGATCTCGGCGTCGAAATGCCGCTCGAACAGGTGCCCGGCATCCAGAAGCAGATCACCCGCGCCGCCCGCCGCGCCGGCAAGCCGGTCGTGGTCGCCACCCAGATGCTCGAATCGATGATCACCGCGCCGGTGCCGACCCGCGCCGAGGTTTCCGACGTCGCCACCGCCGTTTTCGAGGGCGCCGACGCCGTCATGCTGTCGGCCGAATCCGCCGCTGGCGCCTATCCGATCGAGGCGGTCGCCACCATGGACCGGATCGCCAGTGAGGTCGAACGCGACCCCTACTACGCGGCGATCCTCTATGCCCAACGCACCGATCCGCGCCCGACCGCGGCTGACGCCGTTTCCGCCGCCGCCCGGCAGATCGCCGAGACCCTCAGCCTGGCGGCGGTCTGCTGCTACACCGCCTCCGGGGCGACCGCCATGCGCACCGCCCGCGAGCGGCCGCAGACGCCGATTCTCGCCCTCTCTCCGGTGGTCGCCACCGCCCGCCGCCTGTCGCTCGTCTGGGGCCTCCACTGCATTTTCGGCGACGAGCCGGACAGCCTCGAGGGCATGGTCGACCGCGCCTGTTCGATCGCCTGCCGTGAGGGCTTCGCCGAACCCGGCCAGCGCATCATCATCACCGCCGGCGTTCCCCTGGGAAGCCCTGGCGCCACCAACATGCTCAGGATCGCATCCATCGGCGGCGATGGACACGCCGGCGACTGACTCCTCTTCTGGCAACTGGTGGTCGGGTTTCAGATTGCCTTGTCGCCGCGTCCCTTTATCTCGTCGAGCGACTTCCTCGCACCTTCGAGACGGGGATTGACCGCCAGCGCGCTTTCGAAGGCCTCGATCGCCCGCTGCTCGTCGCCGATATCGTGCAGAATCATGCCGAGCCCGCTGAGGGCGCCGAAGTGGCGCGGCTCCAGCGCCAGCACGCGCTCGATGTCGGCGACCGACTTGGCGTAGTCGTCTTTGAGAAAGTGCACCGTCGCGCGCTTGTTCCACCCCTCGGCGTAGTCCGGCTTCAGCGTCACGATGCGATCGAGGTAGTCGAGCGCCAGCGCGTAGTTCTTGTCCTCGATCTCGGCCAGCGTCCGGCGCATCAGCAGGTCGACTGTGTCGCTGCCCGATTCCAGCCACAGCGCGACGATGCTCCGCTCCGCCTCCTTTGCCGCGTTCTCCTCGTCGGCCGTCTGCAACCTGAGGAAGAGCTCGTCGAGGCGGGTCGCTCGGCTGGGCCGGCTCTCGTCGGTTGCCACGCCGCCCTCCGACGCGGCCGGCTCGTTCAATTCGGCGGCGTTGGCGACAAGCAAGCCGGCGACGATGAGGCCGGCCGAGAGGACGAGAATCCGCATGCCGCCGAGGATAGGCCGGCCGCCCACCGGCGTCAAAACGCCCAGCCGACGCCGTCCTTAGCCCTGGCGGGCCTTGAAACGCCGGTTGGTCTTGTTGATAACGAAGACCCGGCCCTTGCGGCGGACCAGCCGATTGTCGCGATGGCGCTTGCGCAGCGATCGGAGCGAGTTGCGGATCTTCATGTCGGCGGCGCTCTTACTGGCGGGTGCGATGAAAGGCGATGAGCGCGCGGCCCCGCGCTTTTGGCGGGCGCAAATTATGGAGGGGCCACCGGGGTGTCAAGTTCCGCCGTCCCCAGCCCGTCATCCCGAGCCGCGCCCGACACCTGAGGAGGGGTGGCCCGCTTGACTAGATTTCGCCCCGCCATGCCCGTTCCTCCGCCGCCACTGACGGCGAGCGGCAACATGCGCCTGGCGGTCCTGCCGCCCGAACGCCCGACGGTCATGGTCGTCAGCCATGAGCGTTCCGGCACCCATTTCCTGATGAACTCGATCGCCCGCGGCTACGGCTACGTGTCCCGCCCGTGGATCGACCTCGACCACGCCCAAGTCAACATCAACTATTTCGCGCCGGAGATCCTCCGTCGGACGCTCGCCCAGTTTGCCGACCAGCGGGCCGCCAACCTCATCAAGTCCCATCATGCCGCCGATTTCTTCGACGGCATTCTCGACGAGGTGCTGAAGAAGACGGCGATCTTATACATCCACCGCGATCCGGTGGCGGTGATGCTGTCGTTCTGGCGGTTCATCGACCACTGGCCGTGGCGCGAGGGTCCCAAACGCGGCGACGTGCTGTCCTTCGCCCGCGCCGAGCCCGAGGGACAGATGCTGCGCTACCAGATGAAGCAGCGGAAGAACATGCTCGACCGCTGGGCCCGCCACGTCGAGGGATGGACCAAGGCGGCGCGAGGTCGTCACCGCCTCAGGTTCGTGCGCTACGACGACCTCAAGAACGACTACGCCGGGACGCTCAAGAGTTTCC
>JBBDMC010000163.1:0-15977 GCA_040878485.1 Bauldia sp.
CGCAGCCTTGCGGGAATCCCAAAAACCGATTCAGTCAGGCGCGATCATGCTCTAGTGCCGGTCGCTCCGATCGTTGGCGGCCGCTACCGATCTTCCGGCCCCGATGCTTGGGCGATCGAACGGTCGAGCGTTTCGTACTCGCCGTAGCCAATGGTGGCGTAGAGCTCCGCCCGCGTCTGCATCTTTTCGAGCATTGCCTGCGTGCCGCCGTCCTTGCGGATGGCTCGGTAGAGGGCCTCGTGGGCCTTGGCGGCCACCCTGAGGGCGCTGACCGGCCAGATCACCATCTTGTAGCCGAGCTTCTCGAATTCGCCGGCGGTCAGAAAGGGCGTGCGGCCGAACTCGGTCATGTTGGCAAGCAGCGGAGCATCGACCCGTCGCGCGAACTCGCGGAACATGTCGGCGCTGGTCAGTGCCTCGGGAAAGATCGCGTCCGCCCCGGCCTCGAGATACAGCTTTGCCCTCGCCACCGCCCCGTCCATGCCTTCGCTCGCCACCGCATCCGTGCGCGCGATCACGTAAAGGTGGCGACAGGCCCTGACCGCGGCCGCCACCTTGGCCGCCATGTCGTGCGCGTCGGCGAGCTTCTTGTCGTCGAGATGGCCGCACTTTTTCGGCAGCAGTTGATCCTCGATATGAACGGCCGCCGCCCCGCAATCCTCGAATGTGCGGACCATGTGCATGACGTTGAGCGCTTCGCCGTAGCCCGTGTCGCCGTCGACCAGCACCGGCAGGCCCGACGCGCGCACCACCTGGCGGATGAAGAAGCTGACGTCATCGACCGTGATGATGCCGAGATCGGGCAAGCCCATCGAGGCGGACATCGCGGCGCCCGACAGGTAGATGCACTCGAAGCCGGCAGCCCTGGCCTGTTGGGCGGCAAGACCGTTGTAGGCGCCTGGAATCTCGATGATGCCGGGACGGGCAACCAACGCCCGGAAGCGCTGCCCGGCATCGGCGGACGGAAGGCCATTCGCCACCAGATACGTCATCGCTTGCCCTCCGCTTGGTCGCGTTGGTCGATGGGGACGAACCGGCGGTTCTCGGGTCCGACGTAGCGGGCCGATGGGCGGATGATCTTGTTGTCCTGCCGTTGCTCGATGATGTGGGCGCACCATCCGGCCGTGCGCGCGATCACGAACAGCGGGGTGAAAAGGGAAGTCGGGATGCCCATCGCGTGGTAGCAGACCGCGCTGTACCAATCGAGGTTGGCAAACATCGATTTGGTTTGAGCCATCACCGCTTCGATGCGTTCCGCAACGGCGAACAGGGTCGTCGACCGAGCCTCCGTGGAAAGCCGCTGCGCCAGCTTCTTGATGATCTCGTTCCGCGGGTCGCTGATCGTATAGACCGGATGGCCGAAGCCGATGATCAACTCGTGTTCGGCCAGGCGGCGGCGGATGTCCGTCTCCGCTTCGTTCGGACCGCGGTACCGCCGCTGTATCTCGAATGCAAACTCGTTGGCCCCGCCGTGCCTGGGTCCGCTGAGCGCACCGATGGCGCCGGTGATCGACGAATAGACGTCGGCGCCGGTGCCGGCGATGACCCTGGCGGCGAAGGTCGACGCGTTGAACTCGTGCTCGGCGTAGAGGATCATCGACGTGTCCATGGCGCGCACGTGGGCCTCGCTGGCCGGCTGCCCATGTACCAGATGTAGAAAGTGGCCGCCGATCGAGTCGTCGTCGGTCTCCACATCGACGACCCGACCGTGGTGCGCGTGGTGATACCAGTAGAGCAGCATGGACCCGAGTACGGCGAGGAGGCGGTCGGCAATCTCGCGCGCTCCGGCGACGTTGTGGTCGTCCTCCTCGGGCGACAGGCAGCCGAGGGCCGAGACCGCCGAGCGCAGCACGTCCATCGGGTGAGATGAGGCCGGCAGCGCCTGGAGCACCGCGATCACGCCGCCCGGCAAGCCCCGCGACGCCTTGAGTTTTCGCTGGTAGGCGTCAAGTTCGGCGCGCGTCGGCAGCCACCCGTGGACGAGGAGGTGGGCGACCTCCTCGAATCCGCACCCCGCCGCGAGGTCGCCGATGTCGTAGCCGCGATAGTGCAAGTCGTTGCCGGTCCGGCCGACGGTGCACACCGCGGTGGTGCCCGCCTCCACGCCCGACAGCGCGACCGACCTCTTCGCCTTGCGCGGCTTGGATTGAGCGTCGTTCATCAGACTCTCCCGAAGTTCCCCCGCCGGATCGCCGTTGCCTTCATTCGAAGATGCCGGGCCGGCCTTTCGCCAGCGCCGCCGGGGCAACCACGACGTTGAGACGGCCGAGCTCGTCGGCGCCGAGGTCGGGCAGGTTTTCGGCCGCTTCGATGAAGCGGGCCGCCTCGGCCTCCGCCACGATTCCCTCGCTCAGCCTGCGGAACTTGCGGACATAGTCGGGGCGCGCAAACGGCGAGGCGCCGAGCGGATGGGCGTTGGCGACGGCGAGTTCGTCCTCGATGCGGGTGCCGTCGTAAAGCAGGATCTCGACCCGCCCGCCGAACGCCAATTGCGCCGGGTCGGGGGCGTGGTAGCGGCGCGTCCAATCCGGGTCTTCCCGCGTCTCGACTTTCCGCCATAGGGCGATCGTGTCGGGACGGGCGGCACGTTCCGGCGTGTAGCTGCGCACATGATGCCAGACGCCGTCCTGCAGGGCGACGGCGAAGATGTACATGATCGAGTGATCGAGCGTCTCGCGGCTTGCCCTGGGGTCGAACTTCTGCGGATCGTTCGCCCCGGTGCCGATGACGGTGTGGGTGTGATGGCTGGTGTGGATGACGATCTTCGCGACCGATTGGAGGTCGGCGACGCGGCCGCGCATGCGAATGGCAAGGTCGATCAGCGCCTGGCTTTGATACTCGGCCGAGTGTTGCTTGGTGTAGCTGTCCAATATTGCCCGCCTTGGCTCGCCGCGCGCCGGCAGCGGCACCCGATACTCGGCCTCCGGCCCGTCCAGCAGCCAGGCGATGATGCTGTCCTCGCCTTCGTAGATCGGGCTCGGCGCTCCTTCCCCGCGCATCGCCCGGTCGACCGCCTCGACGGCGAGTTTGCCGGCGTGCGCCGGAGCGAACGCCTTCCACGAGCTGATCTCGCCCTTGCGCGACTGGCGCGTCGTCACGCTCACGTGGACGGCTTGCTGCACGGCCTGGTAGACGATCTCCGCCGGCAGGCCCATGAGCGCGCCGATGCCCGCCGCCTGTGCCGGGCAGAGGTGGGCGATGTGGTCGATCTTGTGCGCATGCAGGCAGATCGCGCGGGTGAGATCGATGTGGACCTCGTAGGCGGTTGCGATGGCGCGGACGAGGTCGGCGCCTCTGCGTCGCATGGTCTGGGCGACCGCCAGGATGGGTGGAATATTGTCGCCGGGGTGGGAGTAGTCCGCCGCCAGGAAGGTGTCGTGCATGTCGAGTTCGCGGACCGCCGTCCCGTTCGCCCAGGCCGCCCATTCCGGACTGACGGTGGTGGCGTTCTCGACCCCGAAGACCGTGGCCGCGTTTGTTCGCTGGTGGCCGAGCGCCATGTCGCGCGCCGAGGCGACCGGGCGGCGGTTGAGCGCGGCGACCGCTACCGCGGCATTGTCGATCACCCGGTTGATGACCATCGCCTCCACCTCCGGATCGACCGCGACCGCGTCGGCCGCGACCTCCGCGATCTTCCAGGCGAGCTGATGGTCGCGCGGCAGATTGGCGCTTGAGGGGTAGACTTTGACGACGTGCTCGATCATGCCGCCGACCGGCTGGTGCTCGTGCGGTTTGCGGCAACCAGGTTGGCCATGATGCGGAAGGCCCCCGGCACCAGCTCGTCCATCTGGTGATGGAACACGAGGCTGGTGTGGGTGTGTCGGCCGCGCCCGATCGCAGCCGACAGGAGCGCCCCCCTCAGTGGCGTCTCCCCCGGATCGGCCATCGCCAGCAGCGCCACATAGCGGGAATCCCATTCAGCGGCGAAGTAGAGGCCGCGCTCCTTGTGCCAACCGGCCCAATCCTCCGGCCCGATCCGGTTCGGCGCGTTGAGCAGCCGATGGCCGGGCTCAAGATGCGTCACCGCCGCCGCCTCGTCGGTGACGCGCCAGCGCAGCGACGGGTGCCCGATCTTCAGAAAAGCCGGCGGTGTCGCCTGCGCATCCCAGCCATCCCAAGGCCGATGGTAGAGCGTCACCAGATTGCCCCCCGCCTTGATCCAGTCGTGTAGGCGCCGGACGGAAGCCGCCAGGTCCGGGCGCAGACCGAACCCGAAGACCCCGACGAGGATCGTCTCGAAGCGCGACAGGTCGCCCGCTGCGAGATCGGCCGCGTCGAGGTCGCTCACCTCGAGGCCGAGCCGCCGGAGCCACGCGCCCGCCCCGTCGATGCCGCCGCCGACATAGCCGATCCTGGTGTCGCGAGGAATGTCGGCGTGCACCATTCCGACGCGGACCACGGCCGGCTTCACCCACACCATGCAACCGGTGTGGGTGTATCGCATTTCCCTCACTGTCGCGGCCGGGGCGCCGTCGACCGCAAAGGTGATCTCGCGACGACCGGATGTCTCCGCCGGCGGCACGAGCCCCAGTGTGGCGGTCGCGTTGCCACGGGCCGGCAGCGACAGGTGAACCTTCTCGGGCGTGGCGCTCCAGCCTTCGGGCAGGCGCGGGATGATCGTGACGGTGGCGGGTTCGTCCATCCGCGACGAGACGACTAGCCGGGTTTCCAGCGCCGCTGTGGCCCGCTTCAGATTGACGATCAGCCGCGATGGATCCGCCGATAGCGAAACCACCGGCACGACCTCAAGCCGCTCCTCTAGGTCGACCGGCTGAACCGCCTCCACCCCGTCGATCGCGAACCGCAGGTTGACGAACACCGGACCGTTCCCGCCGCAAGGGTCATAGGTGGCCGGATACCCGTCGCTTGCCGGCGCGTCCGATGGAACGTGCAGCCTGAATTCGTGGGTCGATCGGCGCGTCGCGGCCTGCTCCGAGGACCATCCGCGCGGCACGACCAGCGATGGCTCGAGCGGGGCGTCGACGATGTCGTTGCCGATGAACGCGCCAACGCTGACCGTTGCGGTCGAACCCGCCGCGGCGATGATCGGCGACGCCGAGGCCCTGACGGCGATGCCCGCGGCCTCGAACATGACGCGGCCGAGCTGCCGCTCCTTCAGCCGCAGCCGATGGCCGTGCAGCGCATCGGTCCGTTCCGGCGCACATGCAACCGCCTCGCGAACCGCCGCCAGCGCCGCCGCCGCGGCCCGGCCGATCTTGGCCTGGTCGGGCCAGGCGGCGAGCGTCCGCTCGACCGCCGCCTGCGCCTCCGCCAGCGCTTGCTTGAACGCCGGGCGATCCGACGGCGCGGCGAGGTCGGCAAGCGAGCGCGGCAGATTGTCGAGCACGCTTGCCTCCGCCTGCGGAACGCTGGCGCTCGGCCAAGCCAGGTGCAGCGGCCGTTTGTCAGGTCCGGGTTCGATCCAGCGGCCCATCCCCTGGGTCCTGTGGCCGGCGCGCGACCACTGGGCGATCTGCTCGTAGGTAGCTCCGGCAACCGCGTTCCAGCCGCCGGTGTCGATATCGACCGTGGCGTTCGGCGGCGGCAGATCGTCGTCGTAGCTTTGCCCGGCGCCGGACCAGGCCGGCAGGTAGAACTTCGCCACCGACCAGACGGCGAGGCCATCGCTAAGCTGATCCGCAAACGCCGATGGATCGGCGGCGAGTTCCACCGCCCGTCGCGTCGCACGGGTCATGGCGCGGTGATGGCCGTGCTGGCCGGAAACGTCGAGGAAGGTTGGACAGACGATGTCCGGCCGTTCGCTGCGGATGATCCTTACCAGCCGCTCGACGGTGTGCTGCTCGCCCCATCTGGCGAGAGTCTCCTCGGCGTTCTTGGAGAAGCCGAAGTCGACGATCGGGTCGTCGGCGGATTCTGACAGCCAGCGCACGGCAAGGTCGATGTCGGCGGCGGCGGCCTCCATCTCCCGGCTGCGCAGCGCCCCGAGGTCGGAACCCGACTCCACGCCGATCGCGTTCTGTCCGCCCTCACCCCGGGTGGAACAGGCGAAGACGACGCGCACGCCGTCGCGCAGGCGCAGCGCCGCGAGCATCGCGGTCGTCTCGTCGTCGGGATGAGCGCCGGTCTGCAGGAACGTCACTACCGAGCGCAGCGACTGCATTGCCTGCCACAGGCGCAAGATCGCGGGACGCGCCCTCTGGCGCCGGATGCGATCGTCGTCTGTCAGCATTCCGGTCGCGGCCTGATCCCACCTGAGGCAGCCTTTCCCGGATCGCCGTCCCGGTCAAGCTCGTGTGCCTCCGGCGAAGGCCTCCGGGTTCTTTGCGCCGTCGGCGGGAGTGTCGGCAAGACCCGAGATTCGGCAGAAAGCCCAAGAACCGGCAGTTTCGTGTTGACAGACAATGCCGCCAGGCGACACGATTTTTGTTGACACTTTCTTAACTGGCGGCCACGGCGCGCTGGGCCAATTCAACGACGCTCGGAAGGGCGGGCAAAGGGAGAGGAGAACCACGATGAGAGTGAAAAGCAGGATGCTGTTCGGCCTTGCCGTTGGGTTCGGCCTGATGACAGCGACATCGGCCCTGGCGGTCGAGATCGAGTACTGGCAGTACACCTTCGAGGGCCGCGTCAAGGCGATCGATGCGCTGATCGAGCAGTTCCAGAAGGCCAACCCGGACATCACCGTCAAGCACGTCGACTTCCCCTATGCCGATTACCCGACCAAGGTGGCGGCGTCGATCACCGCCGGCCAGGGGCCGGACGTCGTCCAGCTCTACTACGGTTGGGTCGACGGTTGGCTCGCCGGCAACCTGATTCAGCCGCTGCCAAAGGACGCGTTCCCGCATGACCAGATCGAGAAGAACTTCTTCTCGATCGTCAAGGCGATGAAACGCGGCGACGACTACTACGGCCTGCCGACCGCCGTTCGCTCGCTGGCGCTCTTCTACAACAAGAAGATGTTTGCCGACGCCGGCCTCGACCCCAACAAGCCGCCGGCGACCCTCGACGAGTTGGTCGACGCCGCGCTGAAGACCACCAAGCGCGACGCCTCCGGCAATTTGGAGCAGGAAGGCTTCGGCGTCGACATGACCGGCCAGGACCACCACTGGATCCGCGAGGTTTTGATCCGCCAATTCGGCGGTGCCCCCTACAGCGACGACTACAAGTCCGTCACCTACGATAGTGCCGCCGGCGATGCCGCGATCCAGTGGTACGTCGACCTGCAGCAGAAGCACAAAGTCGGTGAGGCCGGGTTCATGGATACCGCCCAGGCGGCCTTCCAGGCCGGCCGCGCCGCGATGGAGATCGACGGCACCTTCCGGCTCAGCGCCTTCGGCAAGATCACCGATTTCGAGTGGGGCGTGACCGAGCTGCCCTCCAAGGACGGCAACCAGGGCAACTATGCCAGCTATTGGGCGAACGCCATCGCCAGCACCACATCCGGCGACGAGCTCAAGGCGGCGGAGAAATTCCTCGCCTTCGTCACCACGCCTGACGCCATGAAGCTGTGGCTCGAATATGCCGGCGAGCTGCCTGCCAATCCGGCGATCGCGCTCACCTCCGAGAACCAGGCCGACCCGAAGTACGGGCCGTTCCTCAAGGGGCTCGCCTACGCCCACACCACCCTCTTCGTCGAGGAACTGGCGCAGCGCCAGACCCAGATCGACATGGTCAACCATGTCCTCTTGGAGGGTCAGTCGGTGGCCGACGCGGTTGCCACCGCCGCCAAGGCCGAGCAGGAGGTTCTCGACAAGTACTACAAGAAATAGCGGCCCGGCGCGGATGACCGCTGCGGTCGAAGCGGACGGAGGCGTCGCCGCTGCGCGGCGCCTCTGGCACCGTCTGACGGTCCACCAGAAGCACGTGGTGTGGGCCTGGGCTTTCCTTGCCGTGCCGATCCTCTTCTACGTCGTCATCCGCTTCTGGCCGACTGCCAACGCCTTCTATCTGTCGCTCACCGACTGGAACATGCTGCACAAGGCCTCGTTCGTCGGTCTGAAGAATTATCGGCGGTTGGTCGCCGACCCGGTGTTCTGGAAGGTGTTCCGCAACACCTTCGGCTACCTCATCATCGGCACGCCCGTCAGCCTGCTCCTTGCCTTCCTCATCGCCTACCAGCTTGAGAAGGTGCGGTTCATGCACGGCCTGATCCGCGCCCTCTATTTCCTGCCGTTCCTGACCACCGCTGCGGCGATGGCCTGGGTGTGGCGGTGGTTCTATCAGCCGCTGCCGATCGGCTTCATCAACGACGTGCTGGCCCTCGTCGGGCTGCCGCAGCAACCGTTCCTGCGCTCCACCACCCAGGCTCTGCCGTCGGTGTTGGCGGCGGCGATTTGGGCCGGCCTCGGCTTCCAAGTGGTCATCTTCATGGCTGGCCTGAGGGCTATCCCGACCACCTACTACGAGGCAGCCCGCATCGACGGCGTGTCAAACGGGGCGATCCTCACCCAGATCACGCTGCCTTTGCTCAAACCGACGATCATCTTCTTGGTGGTGTTCTCGTCGATCGGCTTCCTGCGCATCTTCGACCAGGTCTACAACATGACCACCAACGACCCCGGCGGCCCGCTCAACGCCACCAAGCCGCTGGTGTTGATGATCTACCAGACCGCCTTTTCGTCCTTCGACATGGCCTATGCGACGGCGCAGACCGTGGTGTTGTTCCTCGTCTTGCTGGTGATCTCGCTCATCCAGCTGCGCATCTTGAGGGACCGCTGACCATGGCCGCCGAAATCGCGGCCGCCGCCCCCGGTCGCATCGACGCCCTGTCAATGAGCTGGCCGCGGCCGGGCCGAGTGATCGCCTGGACGCTGCTCTTCATCGGCGGCGTGGTCATGGTCACGCCGATCGTCTACATGCTGTCGACATCGTTGAAGGACGCCTCGCAGATCTACGATCTGAGGATGATCCCGGCCGAGCCAACGCTCGCCAACTATGTCGTCGTCCTGGCCGACGGTCGCTTCCTGCGCTGGTTCGCCAACTCGCTGATCATCGCCACCATCGTCTGCGTCTCCAACGTCTTCTTCGACTCGCTGGTCGGCTACACCCTCGCCAAGTTCCGCTTCCGCGGCCGCTATTTCGTCTTCATCGCCATTCTGTCGACGCTGATGATCCCGACCGAGATGCTGATCATCCCCTGGTATCTGATGTCACGCACTTTCGGCTGGATCGACACCTACTGGGGGATCATGTTCCCCGGCGTTATGACCGCCTTCGGCACCTTCCTGATGAAGCAGTTCTACGAGACCGTGCCCGACGATTTCCTCGAGGCGGCACGCATCGACGGACTCAACGAATTCGCCATTTGGTGGCGGGTTGCAATGCCGCTGGTGACGCCGGCGATTTCGGCATTGGCGATCTTCACCTTCCTCGGCAACTGGACGGCATTCATCTGGCCGCTCATCATCACCAACAGCAAGGAACTCTACACCTTGCCGGTTGGCATCGCGAGCTTCGCGGTCGAGAACCAGATCGCGTGGGAGAAGGTGATGACCGGTGCCAGCCTGGCGACGATCCCGACCTTGCTCGTCTTCCTCTTCCTCCAGCGCTACATCGTCCGCGGCGTCGTGCTTGCCGGCATCAAAGGCTGACGGCCGTGAGCCGGGGCCCCGATCCACGGGCGGCCGACGAGGGCCGGTTTCCCGATCCCGTCTATCGGCAGACCGTGCTTGCGCCCCTGTTCGAGGTAGCCAAGGCGCATCACGCCGCCGCCCTCGGCCGGGTGAACGACGCCCACTGTGTGATGCTGGTCGAAACCGGCATCCTCTCCGGCCGCGACGGCGCCGCCATCGCCGGCGCTCTTCGCCAGGTCGCGGCCGCCTTCGATCCCGCGGCGGTCTCCTACGACGAAGCGGTGGAGGACTTCTTCTTCCACATCGAGGCCGAGCTCAACCGGCGGCTCGGGGTCGACCTCGCCGGGCGCCTGCATACCGGGCGGAGCCGCAACGACATCGACCACACCCTGTTCAAGATCGCCCTCAAGCAGCGGATCGATGGCCTGGCGCGTGAGGGGCGCGCCCTGACGGCAGCGCTGATCGACAAGGCGGCGGACGAACAGGGCACGCTGATCGTTGCCTACACCCACGGCCAGCCGGCCCAGCCCTCGACCTTCGGCCATTACCTCGCCGCGGCGGTCGAGGTTCTCTTGCGCGATCTCGCCCGGTTGCATCAGGCGCGCGCCATCGTCGATCTCTGTCCGATGGGCGCGGCGGCGATCACCACCACCGGCTTTCCCATCGACCGCCAGCGCATGGCCGAGCTTCTCGGCTTCGCCGCGCCGCTCGAGAATTCCTACGGCTGCATCGCCGCGGTCGACTACCTGACCGCCACCTATACGGCGGTCAAGCTCATCTTCCTTCATCTCGGTCGGGTGGTTCAGGACTTCCAGCAGTGGACCGGCGCCGAGGTCGGCCAGCTCCACGTCCCCGACGCCTTCGTCCAGATCAGCTCGATCATGCCGCAGAAGCGCAACCCGGTGCCGATCGAGCACCTCCGCCTGCTCGCCTCGCTCACCGTCGGGCGCGCCGACGCCATCGTCGGGGTGATGCACAACACGCCCTTTACCGACATGAACGACAGCGAGGGCGAGGTGCAGGCGGCGGGCTACGCCGCCTTCGAGAGTGGCGAACGGATGCTTCGCCTGCTCGTGGCGCTGATCTTGTCGCTCTCCGTCGATGCGGCCCGCGTGCGCCGCAACATCGACGCATCGTGCATCACCATCACCGAGCTCGCCGATGGGCTGGTGCGCCGCGAGGGACTGTCGTTCCGGGTCGCCCACCATGTTGCCGCGGCGGTGGCGAAGGCGGTGGTGGCCGTTGGCAAAGGCCTCGGTGAGACAGGATACGAGCCGTTCCGGCGCGCCTTCGAGGCCGAAATCGGCCGACCGTCGAGGATCGACGCCGCGGCCTTCGCCGAGATGACCTCGCCGGAACACTTCGTCAGCATTCGCGATCGCTTCGGCGGCCCGGCGCCATCGGCGCTGGCCGCGGCGATCACCGGCTACCGCCGGCGGCTCGCCGGGCTGGCCGAGGCTGCCGATGGCGAGGCCCGGCGGGAGGTTCAAGCGCGCGCCATGCTCGACGACGCGGTCGTTCGTCTGATCGCATCGGCCGAGCCGGGGGGACGTTGAGCGTGGCGCCGGTCTCGATCCGCAATATCTACAAGCGCTATGGCAAGCTCGAGGCGCTGCACGGCGTCAGCCTGGAGATCGGCGACGGCGATTTCGTCGTTCTCGTCGGTCCGTCCGGCTGTGGCAAGTCGACGACGCTGCGTATGATCGCCGGACTGGAGGTAATCAGCCAGGGCGAGATCGCGATCGGCGGCCGGGTCGTCAACAATCTCGAGCCCAAGGATCGCAACATCGCGATGGTGTTCCAGAACTACGCGATCTATCCGCACATGACCGTCTACCGCAACATTGGCTTCGGCCTTTACTCCGCCCGGCTCAGCAACGCCGAGAAGGACCGGCGCATCCGCGAGGCGGCGGCGATCCTCGATCTTTCCGTGCTCCTCGACCGGCGGCCGGCCGAGCTTTCCGGCGGCCAGCGCCAGCGCGTCGCAATCGGCCGGGCGATGGTCCGCGACCCGTCGGTCTTTCTCTTCGACGAGCCGCTGTCGAACCTCGACGCCCAGCTCCGCGCCCAGATGCGGGTCGAGATCAAGAAGCTGCACCAGAACCTCGGCTCGACCATCATCTTCGTCACCCACGATCAGGTCGAGGCGATGACGCTCGCCGATCGGATCGTCATCATGAAGGATGGCTACATCCAACAAATCGGCACGCCAACCGACGTCTATCAGAACCCCGCCAACATGTTCGTCGCCCAGTTCATTGGCAGCCCGTCGATGAACCTGCTCAGCGGACGCGCGCTGGGCGGCAACCGTGTCGAGCTGGACGGTATCGGCGAGGTGGCGTTGTCCGGGCACGGTGGCGGCGGACTGACCGGCCAGCAGCGCGTCGTGATCGGCGTCCGCCCGGACGATCTCCTGGTGGTTGCCGCGACGCCGCCTGGACATTTCGGGTTGGCGGGCAGGGTTTCCGTGGTCGAGCCGCTTGGACCGGAGGTGATCGTTTACGTCGACGTCGAGGGCAAGGAGCTCATTGCCAAGAGCGCCGGGCGCCAGGCGCCGAGCGTCGGCAGCACCGTCACCATCGCCGCGCCGGCCGACGAGCTCCACGTCTTCGACGCCCAATCCGAACGGGCGCTGAGATAAGCAGCCGCAGCGTGCAGCGAACCCGATGACCAGGCTGCTTATGCTCGGCACCGGCCACATCGCGCGCGCCCATGCGCTTGCCTACAAGGCCGAGCCGGATATCGAGATGGTGGCGGCGGTTGAGTCCAACCTCGACCGCTTGGGTGCAATTGCCGACGAGCACGGGATTCGGCATCGCTTCCGCACCCTTGACCAGGCTCTCGACTGGGGTGCGTTTGACGCCGCGGTCAATATGACGCCGGACGACGTCCACTATCCCACGACGATGCGCCTGATCGCGGCCGGCAAGTACGTCTTCTGCGAGAAGCCGCTCGCCGGCAACTACCGCGACGCCGTCGCCATGAGAGACGCCGCCGAGGCGGCTGCGATCGTCAACATGGTCAACCTCACCTACCGCCGCGACCCGGCCCTGCAGCAGGCCCGCCGCATGGTTCTTGCCGGCGCCATCGGTGAGATGAAGCACTTCGAGGCGACCTATTACCAGAGCTGGCTGGTCGGCAACCATTGGGGCGACTGGCGCACCGGCGAGCGCTGGCTGTGGCGGCTGTCGGCCAAGCACGGCAGCCGGGGTGTGGTCGGCGACGTCGGCATCCACATCGTCGACTTCGCCATCTTCGGCGCCGCCAGCGACATCACCTCGGTCAGCAGCCGGGTCAAGACCTTCAAGAAGGCGGAGAACGACCGGATCGGCGAATACGTCCTCGACGCCAACGACACCTGCCTCATGTCGGTCGATCTCGCCAACGGTGCTCTCGGCGTCATCCAGGCAACTCGCTGGGCGACCGGCCACAAGAATACGATGGGGCTGTCGATGTTCGGGACGAGGGGCGCGCTCAGGGTCCTCTATGACGGCGAAACGTCGTCGCTCATGTGTTGCGCCGGCGAAGACGTGAACACGCAGACTTGGCACCCCGTCGACTGCCCGCCGACGCCGACCACCTATCAGCGCTTCGCCGAGGCGCTGAGGACCGGCGTCAACGGCGAGCCCGACTTCCGCCACGCCGCCAAGATCCAGCAAATCCTCGATCTCTGCATCGAGCGGAGCGACCAGGCAACGACCTTCATCGCGCCGGGGCGATGAAAGATCCCATGCCCGAGGTTTCGGCGCCGCCTATCGCGCCTCGATCAGCGCCAGGAGGCCCTTGAGCAGCGCGGTTGGCGTCGGCGGACAGCCGGCGATGGTGAGGTCGACCGGCAGGACGGCCGAGACCCCGCCGCTGACCGCATAGGAGCCGGCGAAGACGCCGCCGTCGCCGGCGCAGTCGCCGACCGCGACCACCCATTTCGGCGACGGCGTCGCCGCGTAGGTACGCTCCAGCGCCTCGCGCATGTTCTTGGTCACCGGCCCGGTCACCATCAGCACGTCGGCGTGGCGCGGCGAGGCGACGAAGGTGAGCCCGAAGCGTTCTAGGTCGTAGAAGATGTTGTTGAGGGCATGGATCTCGAGTTCGCAGCCGTTGCAGGAGCCGGCGTCGACCTGGCGGATGGCAAGGCTGCGCCCGAGCTTGCGCCGGGCGGCGGCATCGAGGCTCGCCGCCAGCGCGGCGATCTCGGCGTCGCCGGCGGCCGGCGGCGCCGCGGCGAACGGGCGCCGGATGATGCCTTCGAGCAGAAGTCTTCGCACGGCCGACGCCTATAGATCGTGCCCCGAGTAGGAGCAGTTGAACGATTTGTTGCACAACGGAAAGTCGGCAACGATGTTGCCCTCGACTACCGCCTCCAGCAGCGGCCACTGGAACCACGACGGGTCGCGCAGATGGCAGCGCTCGATGTGGCCGTCGGCTCCGATCCTGACCCAGGCGAAGACGTCGCCGCGGAAGCCCTCGACCATCGCGGCGCCCTCGCCGCCGGCGGCTGGCAGGGCGGTCTTGAGCGGACCGGCCGGCAGCCCGGCAACGATCTGGTCGATCAAGGCGAGGCTCTGCTCGACCTCGCCAATCCTGATCCAGACCCGCGCGTTGACGTCGCCGTCGTCGCGCACCGGCACATCGAAGGCGAGCCCGTCGTAGGGCGGATAGGCGAGCCCCCGGCGGGCGTCGAAGGCGCGCGCCGAAGCGCGGCCGACGTATCCGCCGGCGGCGAAGCGCCGGGCGAGGTCGGGGGACAGCGTGCCGGTGCCGACGGTGCGGTCCTGGAGCGAGGCGGTATTGTCGTAGAGGTCGACCAGGCGCGGGAAGGTGGCGCGGATCTCCGACAGGAGGGCTTGCAGGGCGGCGACCGAGCGGGCCGAGAGATCGCCGGCGACTCCGCCGGGAATGACCCGATCCATCATCAGGCGATGACCGAAGGCCATGCCGGCGAAGCGCAACACCCGCTCGCGCAGCAGGGCACAGTAGGCCTGCATCGCGGCGAAGGAGGCGTCGTTGCAGATCGCGCCGATGTCGCCGAAATGGTTGGCGAGGCGCTCAAGCTCCGCCATCAGCCCGCGCAGGAGCACCGCCCGCGGCGGGACCTCGACACCAAGCGCGGCCTCGACGGCGCGAGCGAAGGCCAGCCCATAGGCGACGGTCGAGTCCCCCGACGTCCGCCCGGCGAGCCGTGCCGCGCCGCCGATGTCGGCCCCGGCCATCAGCGCCTCGATGCCCTTGTGGACGTAGCCGAGCCGCGCCTCGAGCCTGACGATGGTCTCGCCGGCGGCGGTGAAGCGGAAGTGGCCGGGCTCGATGATGCCGGCATGGACCGGGCCGACCGGAATCTGGTGCAGGCCTTCGCCTTCGGCGGCGAGGAAGGGGTAGGGCGCGGTGCGGTCGCTCCGCTCGCCCGGCGTTTCGCTTAAAGGATGTCTCACGCCCCAGCGGCCGTGGTCGAGCCATCGGCGCCGGTCCGGCAGGCCGTCCGCCTCCAGCCCGAAGAGATCATCGACCGCCCGCTCCAGCCGGATCGCCGGCGCGTGGCGGGCCCCGACAGAGGGAAAGCGTCCCTTGGGACAGGCCAGCGTCGCCACCGCGATCCGGTTCGCCCCCTCGTCGAGGAGCGCCATGTGGACCATGCCGGCGTCGCCCCAAAGGCCGACCAGGCCGAGCTCTCCGGCCGCCAGGTAATCGGCCGCCGAGCCCCAGGTGTCGGCGTCGACCTCAACCCGCGGCCACGGCCGGTGGCCGTCCGCCCGCCGTCCGCCACCGATGATCTCGTCGAGCGCGCCCATGCCTCAGCCCAGCAGCCCGGCGATGTGTTCGAACCATTCGACCAGCCTCGGCGGCAGATAGACACCGGCGACGAACACCAGCCCGAAATGGACAAACATCGGAACGTAGGACGCCTTCACTGGCGCCATGCTGCCGGAGGGCGCCCCGAACGCCAGCCCCTGCAGCCGCATGAACAGCGCCCCGAAGCCGACGAGCAGGCCGATGACCAGTGGCACCGCCAGCAGCGGCTGGCGCGCGAAGGTGGACGAGACGACGAGGAACTCGCTCATGAAAATGCCGAGCGGCGGCAGCCCGGCAATGGCGACGACGCCCAGAACCAGGCCCCAGCCGAGCAGCGGATGGCTCTCGGTCAGGCCGCGGATCTCAGCGATCTTCTGGGTGCCCTTGACCTGGGCGATATGGCCGACGGCGAAGAAGATGCCGGACTTGGTCAGCGAGTGCATCACCATGTGCAAGAGGCCGGCGAAATTGGCGAGCGGCCCGCCCACGCCGAAGGCGAAGGTGATGATGCCCATGTGCTCGATCGAGCAATAAGCGAACATGCGCTTTATGTCGCGCCGCCGGTAGAGCATGAAGCTGGCGAAGGAGAGCGAGCCGAGGCCGAGCGCCACCATCAGCGGGCCGAGCAGGTCGTCACCGGGAAGGAAACGGTGCGTG
>JBBDMC010000164.1:0-15971 GCA_040878485.1 Bauldia sp.
GGACCAGATGCGATTAGCTTAAGCGGGCGTCAACCGAACCGGCAGCAGCCCAGTCCAAGAAACGAACGGCGGAGACGATCTTACGAGTGAGCGCGGGGTGAACGCGCGACTTGGCAATCTCGGCCTTAAGGAGACCGATAATGTCGAAACGCTGAATTTCAGCCTTTAGTCGCTCATAGTCTTCCTCTGCCGTGGGGGAATAGGGATCAAACCTGATTGCGAATTGCAGGAGCGCACGCGCGGTGTCGGATTGTTCTCTCTCACCTCTGAGTGATTGAAGGGGACTCGTCGCCCTGAATTCTGATCCTGTGACGATTCTGGTCTTGGACTTCTGAAGCAGTAGGCCTTGGTTCGCGAAAAGTTTCTCCGAGAGAAAGATCAGACTCTGGTAAGCCTCTTCCTTAGAGGCGGCGAACAAATGGAAGTCATCGGCGAAGCGAACAAAGGCGATTCCTTCATTCATGAGCAAACGATCGATCTGATTCAAAGTGAGTTCAGAAAGCAATCGAGCAGCTGGTCCTCCAATAGGGAGACCGAAAGATCGCGTGTTAGAAAAATGATGCAGGAACCGCTCAATCCGTTTCGGGATATCGCTCGCCAGATTCAGCTGCTGAAGGGCATTCTCTAGTCGGTGGTGGTCTAGTCGGAGATAGAACTCCGATATGTCACACAGGACCACGAACGCAGATGAGGCTGATAGTTGCTCGCTCCTGGCAATAAATCGCGACCAGGTGTAATCGCGATCGAAAAGATCCCCCGAATCCGAGTCGGGCAGGTACCTGTATGAGAACACTGTCTCGTCGGCCTTGGGGATACGGGCTGCTTCAATCGCATCCGAGCACCCCAATACACATGAGAGAAAGTAGAGATTCCATATTGGGTCGAGTTGCGTTGCCCACCTGAAGCCCGCGTAGCCTATCGGAGTAAGCGAGCTGATATTTTGGGGTGAGTATTGAGCTAAGTACGTCTCAAAATGATTGTGATACTCACCAAGAAGCTCAAGGAGTTCTTGCTGCCGGTCGAAGAAAGCTCGGGTTTCGAACGGGTAGGGAAAGACGTCCGTATCCCCGTGCTTAATAACGTTGTTGACCGCCAAGCGAAAGAAACCGTCCATCATCGCCCTCGCGACCCCACATCCAGCCGAGCTTCTTGTTCAACATACCCCCTTACAGCCAGAAATTGAGTTCGGAGTAGCTACAGCTTGGTGGCCCCCGTTCCTCTAGTGTTCCCCTGCCCGGCTGCGTATATCTCAGGGCGATGACCGACCCCGCCAAGCGCCACGGTGATTCTGCGCCCGTTGCTCCGGGCGACGGCGAGGATGTGCGCCCCTCCCACCGTCCTGACGGACGGTCCCCCTCCCCGGAACGGGGAGGGATGCCTGCCCCCGCCGCAAGCATCAGCGCGCGGGCGATGGGGGCGCGGGCCGGTGCGGGCGGCGCTGCTCGCGCTTTCCCACCTTGCGCATGAACCAAAGACGTGGATCGCCGGGTCAAGCCCGGCGATGACGAAGGAGGTGCGGTGAGCATTTCTTTCAGGGCGTAGACACCTCCGCCCGGGACACCTACTTTTCCCACGGCGGCTTTCGTGCCATCAGCCGCCTGAGCTTTTCGTTCGGCGCAGGAGGCTTGTCGAGAGCCCGCGTGAAGGCCGCCCACTGATCGGCGTCCAGGTCAAACACGTGCACGGCCGCGCCATCAAGCTCACCCTTAGCCATGGCGAGGGCCTGCCTGGCGCCTTCCAGCGTCCGGTTCTTGCGCTTCTTCATCGGCTGCTTCCCTCACACGGTAAGCTTCGACGATCTGGATAGCGTGGTGGGTGGGCATCGGCAACGTCGATGCCCATGCGGATTTGCCCCGACCTGTTACCGACCGAACCTCAAGCGAAATGAACCGCGTGGGCACGGGCGCTTTGCGCCCTTTGCCCACCCTACGAAGTGCGCGCACCTGGAAGGGCTCAGCCCCTCACCCTTCGCGCTAACTCGCTCCGCTCCTAAGGCGCGAAGCCTTTCCCCATGAGAGAGGTGCCCGCGCCCTTTCCCCGCGCCTCCGAATACCCACATGTTGCTATAGTGTTCTCCCCTCCGGATTCGCTAGAGTCGCGCCCCCGATGACCGATCCCGCCGAGCGCCGTGACGCCCCTGCCGCAAGCATCAGCGCTCGCGCGATGGGGGCGCGTGCGGGCGGCCAGGGTGCCGGCAGTGCGGGCGCCTATCTCGACAAGCTGAACCCCGAGCAGCGCGAGGCGGTTCTGGCGACCGAGGGGCCGGTGCTGGTTCTCGCCGGCGCCGGCACCGGCAAGACGCGCGTCTTGACCACCCGCATCGCCCACCTGTTGGCGACCGGCAAGGCGTGGCCGTCGCAAATCCTCGCCGTCACCTTCACCAACAAGGCGGCGCGCGAGATGAAGAAGCGCGTCGGCGACCTGATCGGCGGCGTCGTCGAGGGCATGCAGTGGCTCGGCACCTTCCATTCGATCGGCGCCCGCATGCTCCGCCGCCACGCCGAGCTTGCCGGGCTCAAGGCCGACTTCACCATCCTCGACACCGACGACCAGATTCGCCTGATGAAGCAGGTGATCGTCGCCGCCAACATCGACGAGAAGCGCTGGCCGGCGCGCCAGCTTGCCGGGCTGATCGACCACTGGAAGAACCGCGGGCTGGCGCCTTCCGACGTCCCCGAGGCCGACGGCCACGCCTTCGCCGACGGGCGCGGCAAGGCGCTCTACCTCGCCTACCAGGAGCGGCTGAAGACGTTGAACGCCGCCGACTTCGGCGACCTGGTGCTCGATCCGCTGCGGATTCTCAGGGCCCACCCCGACGTTCTTGCCGACTACCACCGGCGCTTCCGCTACATGCTGGTCGACGAGTACCAGGACACCAACGTCGCCCAGTACCTGTGGCTGCGGCTCCTGGCGCAGGCCCCGCGGCGGAAAGACGTGGATGGCCGGGACAACCCTCGAGTCAAGCCCGAGGGCGGCCATGACGAAAAGGAAGGGCCGTCAGTCAGCCATCAGGCCAACATCTGCTGCGTCGGCGACGACGACCAGTCGATCTACGGCTGGCGCGGCGCCGAGGTCGACAACATCCTGCGCTTCGAGAAGGATTTTCCCGGCGCCAAGGTCATCCGGCTCGAACGCAACTACCGCTCGACCGGCCATATCCTGGGGGCGGCCTCGCACTTGATCGCCCATAACGAGGGTCGCCTCGGCAAGACGTTGTTCACCGACGCCTCCCACCCCGACGCGCCGCGGGTTTCCGTCGCCTCGTCGTGGGACTCCGAGCAGGAGGCCCGCGCCGTCGGCGAGGAGATCGAGCAGCTCCAGCGGGCGGGCATGAGCCTCAACGAGATCGCCATCCTGGTCCGCGCCTCCTTCCAGATGCGCGCCTTCGAGGACCGCTTCGTCACGTTGGGGCTGAACTACCGCGTCATCGGCGGCCCGCGCTTCTACGAGCGCCAGGAAATCCGCGACGCGCTCGCCTATTTCCGAGCCGCCTCGCAGCCGGCCGACGATCTCGCCTTCGAACGCATCGTCAACGTGCCGCGCCGCGGCATCGGCGAGACCACCGTCAAACTCCTCCACGACCGGGCCCGCGCCGGCCATGTGCCGCTGATGCGGGCGCCCGGCGAGCTCGCTGAGACCGACGAGGTGAACGCTCGCGCCCGCACCGCGCTCCGCGATCTCATCGCCGCCTTCGCCCGCTGGCGCGGCAAACTCGAGGCGCTCCCCCACACCGAGCTGGCGGAGATCGTGCTCGAGGAATCCGGCTACACCGAGATGTGGCAGCAGGACCGCTCGGCCGACGCGCCGGGACGGCTGGAAAATCTGAAGGAGCTCGTCCGCTCGATGGAGGAGTTCGATTCGATGGTCGGCTTCCTCGAGCACGTCTCGCTGGTCATGGACGCCGACGCGGAAGGGTCCTCCGACGCGGTCAACATCATGACGCTCCACTCCGCCAAGGGGCTGGAGTTCGACGCCGTGTTCCTCCCCGGCTGGGAGGAGGGCCTGTTCCCCTCGCAGCGCACCCTCGACGAGCAGGGTCGCGCCGGCTTGGAGGAGGAGCGGCGCCTCGCCTACGTCGGCATCACCCGGGCCAGAAAGCGCGCCTCCATCCACTTCGCCGCCAACCGCCGCATGCACGGCCTCTGGCAATCCTCGATCCCCTCGCGCTTTCTCGACGAGCTGCCCGAGGCCCACGTCGCCGTCGCCGAGGAGAGCCAGAGCTACGGCGGCTATGGCCAGGGCGCCTACGGCGCCAGCCGCTTCGACCTCCGCGACCCGTTCGCCAACACCTATGCGACGCCGGGCTGGCAGCGGGCGCAGAAGAACAAGGCCGCCGGCGAGAGCGCCGACAAGGCGGCGGGCAAGCGCGGCTTCGACAATCCGCTGGCCTCCGGCCCGCGCCTGATCGAGGGCGAGCTGGTGGCCAAAAGCGTCATCGGCGGGGCCTCCGACTACGCCGTCGGCGAGCGGGTGTTCCACCAGAAGTTCGGCTACGGAATGATCGCCGGCATCGACGGCAACAAGCTCTTGATCGACTTCGACAAGGCCGGCCAGAAACGGGTGCTGGACTCCTTCGTCGAGAGGCACTGAGCAAGCCCGGTCACGACCGGCCGTTCGCCGGCTTGCGCTTCCACGAATTAGCTTGCTTTAGTCGAACCGGCGACCCGCGTTGGAGGCATGGTGCACCGGGATATGCCCGACATGACGCGCATGGCTGGAGGACGCGCCGCATGACAGCCGAGCGGATCGAGCGCCGGCTTGCCGCCATCCTTGCTGCTGACGTCGCCGGATACAGCCGCCTGATGGGGGCGGACGAGGAAAGCACGCTCGCCTCCCTCACCGCCCACCGGCGCGAGCTGATTGACCCCTCCATTGCCCGCCACCGCGGCCGCATCGTCAAAACCACCGGTGACGGCTTGCTCGCCGAGTTCGCCAGCGTCGTCGACGCGGTTCGCTGTGCCGCCGAGGTGCAGGCCGGAATGGCCGAGCGCAACGCCGCCAGCGCCGCCGGCCCGCGCCTCGACTTCCGCATCGGCATCAACGTCGGCGATATCGTCGAGCAGGACGACGACATCTTCGGCGACGGGGTCAACATCGCCGCCCGGCTCGAGGCCATCGCCGACCCCGGCGGCATCGCCATCTCGGCGTCCGTCCGCGACCAGGTGGGCGACCGGCTAGCGGTCACTTTCGAGGACATGGGCGAGCAGACGCTGAAGAACATCGCGCGGCCGGTTCGGGTCTATTCCGTCCGTTGGGGCGGCGAACCCGCCGCGGCGGCGGGGCTGGCGCCGGCGTTGGCGGTGCCGGGCAAGCCGTCGCTCGCGGTGATGCCCTTCGCCAACATGAGCGGCGACCCGGAGCAGGAATATTTCGCCGACGGACTCGTCGAGGACCTGATCACCAACCTGTCCAAGATGCCGGGCTTCTTCGTCATCGCCCGCAATTCGACCTTCGCCTACAAGGGAACGTCGGTCGATATCCGCAAGGTCGCCAAGGAGCTCGGCGTCCGCTACGTGCTGGAAGGCAGCGTTCGCAGGGCGGCGAACCGCGTGCGGATCACCGGGCAGCTCATCGAGGGGTCCTCGGGCAACCATGTCTGGGCGGAGAAGTTCGAGGGCGCCTTCGAAGATATCTTTGACCTCCAGGACCGGCTCACCGAAAGCATCGTCGGGGCGCTTGAGCCGACGCTCCGGCGAGCCGAGATCGAGCGGGCGCGCAGCAAGCGGCCAGAAACGCTCGACGCCTACGATTTCTACCTTCGCGCTCTGACTCACGGTTTTGACAATACGCTTGCCGAAAACGCCGAGGCGATCCGTCTTTTGAATGAGGCTCTGCGGCTCGACCCGAACTATGCGGTCGCCCACGCGCATGCCGCCTGGTGTCACGAGCAGCGCTATTTCCGTGGCGGGTTCAATCCTGAAGACCGGATCGCGGCGGAAACGCACGCGGCGATGGCGATCGACCTCGGCGCCGACGATCCGCAGGCCCTCAGTATCGGCGCGTTCGTCGCGGGTCAGATGACCCACGACTATGACGCAGCGATTCGCACGCTTGGCCGTGCCTTGGAAACGAACCCCAATTCGGCCCTTGCCTTCGGTTTCAGCGCCTTGCTGGCTACCCTCGCGGACCAATTTGCGCTGGCGATCGAGCACGCGGAAAAGGCGTTGCGCCTCAGTCCGAACGATCCATTGAATTACCACCCCCGATTTGCGCTTGCCATCGCCTCCCTGTTCACCGGGCGCCTCGAGGACGCGGTCAGATATGCGACCCTGACAACCCAGGCGAAGCCCAGCTTCGACGCGCCCTACACCTTTCTCATCGCCGCCCTCGTCAATCTCGACCGGCTCGATGAGGCGCAAGCGGCGGGAGCGCGGCTGTTGAAGTTTGTTCCGCACTTCAGGATCAGCAGTTTCTTGCGGGCCGACTACTGGCGCCCGCCACGGATGGAGATGCTCGCCGCCGGTCTGCGGAAGGCGGGCCTGCCGGATTGAGATGCAGGTGACCACGATCCCCGCACTGAGCGATGCCCAGAGATGATGCGCAAGGCTGGGAAACCCGGGGCATGACCGCCGAACGCGTCGAGCGCAGGCTTATGGCGATTCTTGCGGCCGACGTCGCCGGGTATAGCCGGCTGATGGGCGCCGACGAGGAAGCGACCCTCGGCAGCCTGACAGCGCACCGCCGCGAGCTGTTTGATCCTTGCCTTGCCAAGCATCGCGGCCGGGTCGTGAAGACAACCGGCGACGGCCTTCTGGCGGAGTTCGCCAGTGTCGTCGACGCCGTGCGCTGCGCCGTCGAAGTGCAAACCGGCATGGCCGAACGCAATGCCGACGTCGCCAACGACAAGCGGCTCGAATTCCGCATCGGCATCAACGTCGGCGATATCGTTGAGCAGGACGGCGATATCTTCGGCGACGGGGTCAACATCGCCGCGCGCCTCGAGGGCATCGCCGAGCCGGGCGGGATTTGCGTCTCGCAGCGCGTGCAGGAGGATGCCGCTGGAAAGATCGGCCTCGCCTTCGAAGACATGGGCGAGCAGGCGCTGAAGAACATCGCGCGTTCGGTTCGCGCCTATCGCCTGCGGCCGGCCGAGGCGAAGCAGCCCCCTTCGTCGCCTCCGACGCTCGGTCTTCCCGACAAACCGGCCCTTGCGGTTCTGCCGTTCCAGAACATGAGCGGCGACGCCGAGCAGGACTATTTCGCCGACGGCATCGTCGAGGACGTGATCACCGCGCTCAGCCGTTTTAGATCTTTCGCGGTGATCGCCCGCAATTCCTCGTTCGTCTACAAGGGCCGCGCTGTCGACGTCCGCCAGGTCGCCCGGGAACTCGGCGTCCGCTACGTGCTCGAAGGCAGCGTCCGGCGCGCCGGCAAGCAGCTACGCATCACCGCACAATTGGTCGACGGCACCTCCGGGGCGCACATCTGGGCGGACAAGTTCGACGGCACCGTCAAGGACGTATTCGACGTGCAGGACCGGATCACGGAAAGCGTAATCGGGGTTGTCGAGCCGCAAATCCGCCGGGCAGAAATCGAGCGAGCCCGCCGGAAGCGCCCGGACAACCTCGATGCCTACGATCTCTACCTGCGGGCGCTGTCGAAGATTTACACCGCGCGGCCCGAGGACAATGCCGAGGCTTATGCGCAACTGATGCAGGCGGTCGCGATCGAGCCCAACTACGCCCCATTCCTGATCAATGCCGCCTGGACACTTGAATTTCGCGTTGCCATGGGCTGGCCGATGCGGACCGCCGACGACCGGATAGCCTGCCTCGACCTCACGCGCCGCGCCCTTGCCGATGCGCAGGGCGATGCAACGGTGCTGGCGCAATGCGGCATCACGCTGGTGAGCATGGGGCGGGACTACGACCGCGGCATGCAGATCATCGCCAATGCCGTCGAGGCCAACCCGAACAATCAGCAGGTGCTGATCTGCGCGGCCATTGCCAAGCTCCACTGCGGGAGCCTCGAGGAATCCCTCGCCCATAGCCGACGCGCGATCCTTATGAGCCCGGGCGACCCGACCGCCCACTGGCCGATGACCGCGATTGCGCATGCCCATATGGCGCTCGGCAACTACGCGGAGGCGCTGAAAGCGGCGGAACGGTCGCTGGCGGTCAACTCGAGCTTCAGCGCGACCTACTGGATGCTGATCGCGGCCAATGCTGAACTCGGCCGGCTGGACGAAGCGAAGGCGTGGCTGGCTAAGTTCCGGGCCGTCATGCCGGGTGTCACCATCGCCAGCATCAAGGCGGGGCAGCCGGCCAAGGACCCCTCGCGCATGGCGGCGATCTTCGAGGGGCTGCGGCTCGCCGGGCTCGACGAGGGCTAGCCTCGCGCCACCGGTACGGGGCCTGCACCGCGGGCGAGCTGGTGGCCAAGGCGGGTGCTCAGCGGCACTGACAGCCTGATTGCCGTTATACGCCGATTGCGGATTGCGTATAAATCCTTTGTTTCCGCCTTCTTACCGGGATCGGCCGGCGACGAGGGCGAGCGACGCAGGACCATCGATTTCGACAAGGCCGGCTGGGCCTACCGGCCTTGTCGACGACGCGCGAAGTTACGCCGCGAGCTTCTGGTGCAGCGTCTCCGGCCAAGCGCTGGTGAGGTAGCGGTAGAACCAGTTGCCGCGGTTCCGGAGCCGCTTGTAGGAGGCGCTGAGGTCGAGCAGCAGGGTGATTCGGCGGCTGTGGCTGTTGAGCTCGCCGACGTCGTGGGTGGCGACCGGGCGGAAGCCGAGCACGCGGGTGTGGAACCCGTAGGGGCTGTGCGGATCATCCTCGAAAACGTCGGTCAAGAGGTGGGTGCAGCCGCGCTCGACTCCTTCGATGGTGGCCGCCCGCATCAGCGCCGCGGCGACCAGGATCTGCCGGCGGTTGCCGGGCAGCACCGCGAAGCGGCCGATCTCGGCGAGCCCCGGCCGGTCGATGAAGTCCTCAACCCTGATCGACGGGTCGATGACCTTGAAACCGTACCTGGCGTAGGCGCCGATCGGCGGATCGTAGAACATGCGCACGACCCCGACCGGACGTCCCCACACCTTGGCGACGAACCACGAGACGTCGTCGCGCGCGAGGTCGCCTTGCGGGAACTGGCTCTCTGGGTCGCTGACCCAATGCTTTTCGTTCTGGTAAGTGGCGCGGAGCACGCCGATCACCTGCAGGCGCCCCGCCTCGTCGGACACGCGTTTCACCGTCACGTGTTCTTCACGATCCATCGTCGTTACCTTGTTGTCGCGGCCGCCAGAACTTGCCCGACAGCCTGCCGATTTCACTCATGATTCTGGCATGCCAGGCGCGCACCATTGTGACGGTGGCTTGACCGTCCGCCGGCGGGATCAGCGCCTTTCCGACATGGACCTCCATGACCGCGTCCTCTGGAATCGGCTCGTCCGGCCGCGCCTCGGGGAAGCGGATGCCGACCGGTAGCACCGCGACGCCCGCCTCGAGCGACAGCCGGGCCATTCCGACCCGCCCGTAGAGCAGCCGCCGGGGATCGCGGCTGGCGGTCCCTTCCGGAAAGAGTCCGACCCATTCGCCGGCCTTGAGGTAGGCGCGCACGCGATCGGCGACCGGCAGCGGGCTCTCGTAGAACCGCTTCAGGCGGTTGAGGAACCGCGGCCGCGCCGGCTTCCGTGTCACCACGATCGCGCCGGCGCGGCGGATGATCCAGCCAATGACCGGGATCATGACGAAGTTCCAGTCGGCGAGGAACCGTATCCACTTGCCGCCGCGGTGAAGCACGAGCAGGGCCGGCACGTAGAGCGCCTCGCGCCTGATCGTGTGATTGACCGCGACGATGACCGGATCGGGGGCCGCGCGCAGGTTTTCCAGGCCGTGGATGGCTCTCACCTGTCGCCTGGCGACAAGCGAGACCGACTTGATGACCAGCCGGTCCACCAGCCCGGCGTGTGGCAGCCGCCACCTGACGATCTCAGCCGCGCCGGCGGGATTCCATGTCAGCGAGCCCGTCTCCGGGCCCGCGGCGGCGGTAATGCGGACCGTCGTCGTCGATTCACCCGAGGGCACGACGAGTGTTCCATCGGCAGGTTGCAAATCTGTCGGCCCCACGTGACATATCAACAGCCGGGGGCAGTATACATCGACGCCGGTGCGGCGCGTCAACGAAGGCCGGGTTGTGCAAGCCACGCCAAGACCGCGACGAATCGGCGCCGCCCGCTCCTCCGCCGCCGCCCCGAAGCCTCGCCTGACCGCCGCCGCGACCGCCGACCTGCCGGAAGCGCGGGCGCGAAGGCTCGCCGAGGCGGTCGCCGACGACGAGCGGATTGCCGCTGCGGCCGTCGACTTGAGCGAGACCGCCGCGGACGCCTGGCAGGTGACCGTCTACCTCGACGGAGCCGACGCCGACCGGCGCACGGCGCTGGAAGACTTGGCCGCCAAGGTCGCCGGCCGAGAGTCAAGCCTCACCTGGGCCGAGCTTGCCGAAACCGACTGGGTGACGAAGAGCCTGGAAGGACTTCCGCCCGTCCGTTCGGGCCGGTTTCTGGTTCACGGCCAACACGGGCGGGCGAAGCGCCGAGCCAACGACATCGCCATCGAGATCGAGGCAGGCGAGGCCTTCGGAACCGGACACCACGGGACGACTGTGGGCTGCCTCGACGCCATCCAGGCGGTGGCGAGATCGCGGTGGATCGGACGCGCCCTCGACCTCGGCACCGGCACCGGCGTGCTCGCCATCGCCATCGCCAAGCTGACCAAGGCGAGGGTCCTCGCCTGCGACATCGACCCGGTCGCGGCGACGATCGCCCGCCAGAACGCGCGCCTCAACGGCGTCCACGGGCGGGTGCGCACGCTGACCGCGGGCGGGCTCTCCGGGCGCCGGTTCGCCGACGCGGCGCCCTTCGATCTGATCGTCGCCAACATCCTCCTCGGCCCGCTGGTGGCGCTCGCCCCGGCGATTCGCCGCCACCTGGCGCCGGGCGGCGCGGCGGTTCTCTCGGGCCTCCTGCCCGACGAGCGGCGGCCGATCATCGCCACCTACCGCGGCCAGGGCCTCCGCCTGGTTGGCTCGCGGGTCGTCGACGGATGGGCGACGGTGGTGATGGAGCGGCGGCGCCGGTCGCCAGACAGCTCGGTTCGCCTTCCGCGCCTTCTGCGTCTCGTTGAGTATCAATAGGCGGCCATCGCGCTTATGATTGAGTGTTCGGAGACAAACCGGTTCGGTTGAGTTTGGGGAGGCGATGGTGAGCGATTTAAGTCTTAGGACGCTCGATGGCGGAACAAGAACCATTGCTGGCGCGGCGCTCGACGCCTTGAGCGCCGGGCTTCGTGGCGCGGTGCTCACGCGAGGCGCTCCCGGCTATGACGAAGCCCGAACCATTTGGAACGCGATGATCGACCGGAAGCCCCGCGTCATCGTTCGCTGTCAAGGAGCGGCCGATGTCGTCCAGGCCGTCCGCTTCGCAAACGAGAACCGAGCGCTGGTGGCCGTACGCGGCGGTGGACACAACATCGCCGGAAACGCCGTGTGCGACGATGGCCTGATGATCGATCTGTCGCAAATGAAGTCGGTGCGGGTCGATCCGACATCGAAGCGCGCGTGGGTCGAGCCGGGCGCAACGCTGGCCGACCTCGACCGGGAAACCCAGGCGTTCGGGCTCGCGGTCCCAACCGGGATCAACTCAACCACCGGCGTCGCCGGACTGACCCTCGGGGGAGGCTTCGGCTGGATCACTCGCAAATTCGGTCTGACCATCGATAACCTAGTTTCGGCCGATGTGGTAACCGCGGACGGCAACCTGGTACGCGCCAATGCGAAAAAGAACGCGGACTTGTTTTGGGCGCTGCGCGGCGGCGGTGGCAATTTCGGGGTTGTCACCGCGTTCGAGTTCCGGCTCCACAAGCTTGGACCGGAGGTGCTGGCCGGCCTGGTGGTCCACCCCTTTGACGACGCGGCGGCGGTGCTCAGGGATTACCGGCGGATCGCCGATTCCGCTCCCGATGAGCTGACCTGCTGGGCAGTCATGCGCAAGGCGCCGCCCCTGCCGTTTCTACCCGCCGCGTGGCACGGGCGCGAGGTTCTGGTTCTGGCGATGTGCCACACCGGGCCCATCAAGAAGGGCGAAAAGGCCATGGCCGAACTGCGCGGGCTCGGCAAGCCGATTGCCGACGTGGTCGGTCCGGCGCCATTCGTCGGCTGGCAGCAAGCATTCGACCCCCTGCTCACGCCGGGCGCCCGCAACTACTGGAAGACCCATGACTTCGTGAAGCTATCGGACGAAGTGATCGACATTCTGCTCGGCGCCGTGTCGGGCTTGCCGGGGCCGGAATGCGAGATTTTCATCGCGCATGTCGGTGGGGCGGCAGGCCGCGTCGCCAAGGGCGCCACCGCCTTTCCTCAGCGCAGTTCGCATTTTGTCATGAACGTGCATACCCGCTGGCGCGAGGCAGCGATGGATCAAACCTGCATCGCTTGGGCGCGGAAGATTTTCGCCGCCGCCGCCCCACACGCCACCGGAACCGCCTATGTCAATTTCATGCCCGGCGACGAGGCCGACCGTGTCGAGCAGTCCTACGGCCCGAGCTATCGTCGCTTGGCAAAGGCCAAACGCCGCTACGATCCATCTAACCTCTTCCGCATGAACCAGAACATACAGCCCGCTGCTCGATCGTAAGCGGTGGAGGCGCGAAGAGCTGGACGGGCGCGTCCGCACTAGAAAGGCCAATGTCGGCGACTCAGGAGCCAAGCGGCCGCGCAGTGACGGAGACGAGCCAACCCCCCACCGACCGCCTCGCCGCCTTGCGTGCCGCCCTCGCTGACGCCGGCCTCTCCGGCTTCATCGTCCCCCACGCCGACGAGCACCAGAGCGAGTATCTGCCGGCCTCCGCCGAGCGGCTGGCATGGCTGACCGGCTTCACCGGCTCGGCCGGAATGGCGATCGTGCTGGCCGATCAAGCGGCAATCTTCGTCGACGGCCGCTACACCCTGCAGGCCGCCGCCGAGGTCGACACCGACGCCTTCGCGCCCGAGCACCTGACCGACAACCCGCCGACCAAGTGGCTCACCGCCCGCCTCAAGGAGGGCGATCGCATCGGCTACGATCCATGGCTGATGACCGTCGCCGCGGTGCGCCGCCTCGCCGAGGCGTGCCGCGCCGCCGGCGCCGAGCTGATCGCCGTCGCCGAAAACCCGATCGACCGCCTGTGGCGCGACCGCCCGGCGCCGCCCTTGGGACCGGTGTGGCTCCACGGCATCGAATTCGCCGGCGAAGCGGCCGCCGACAAGATCGACCGGCTCAAGGCGGCGCTGGCCGAGCACAAGGCGAACGCCGCAGTCCTCAGCGATCCCGACTCGGTCGCCTGGACGTTCAACATCCGCGGCCGCGACGTGCCGCACAATCCGGCGCCGCTCTCCTTCGCCATCCTCTCGGCGACCGAAAAGCCGTCGCTGTTCATCGACGGGCGCAAGCTGTCGAACGCCGTGCGCGCGGCGCTTGCCGAGCTTGCCGAGGTCAACCAGCCGGCGGCCCTCGTCGCCAAGCTCGCCGCGCTCGGCAAGCAGAAGGCCCGGGTTCTTCTCGACCCGCGGGGGGCGCCGGAAGCGGTCGCCGCCGCGATCCGCGACCAAGGCGGCGTCATCATCGAGGGCAGCGACCCGGCGGCCCTGCCGAAGGCGCGCAAGAACTTGACCGAACTCGCCGGCGCGCGCCAGGCCCACGTCCGCGACGGTGCCGCGATGACGCGCTTTCTCGCCTGGCTCGACCGGGCGGCGCCGGCCGGAGCGGTGGACGAGATTTCCGCCGCCGAGCGGCTGAAGGAGCTGCGCGCCGACACCGCCCGCCGCGATCGGGCCGAGCTCGTCGATCTGTCCTTCGACACCATCTCCGGCGCCGGTCCGAACGGCGCCATCGTCCACTACCGGGTATCGCCGGCGACGGCGCGGCGGCTGGAACCCGGCACGCTCTACCTGGTCGATTCTGGCGCCCAGTACCGCGACGGCACCACCGACGTCACCCGCACGGTCGCGATCGGGACCCCGACCGCGGAGATGCGCGACCGTTTCACCCGCGTCCTCAAAGGTCACATCGCCATCGCCACCGCCCGCTTTCCGGTCGGCGCCACCGGCGCCCAGCTCGATACGCTCGCCCGCCTGCCGCTGTGGCAGGCCGGGCTCGACTACGACCACGGCACCGGCCACGGCGTCGGCTCGTTCCTGTCGGTCCATGAGGGACCGGCGCGCATCTCCAAGCTCGGCACGACCCCGCTCGAACCGGGCATGATCCTCTCCAACGAACCCGGCTACTACAAGACCAACGCCTACGGCATCCGCATCGAGAACCTGGTGGTGGTCGCCCCGCCGGTCAAAGTCGCCGGCGGCGAGCGCGACTTGCTCGGTTTCGAGACGTTGACGCTGGCCCCGATCGATCGCCGCCTGATCGCGCCGTCGCTGATGACGGCCGACGAGATCGCTTGGCTCGACGCCTACCACGCCCGCATCGCCCCGGCCCTCGACCACCTGCTCGACGAGCCGGAGCGGGCCTGGCTCGCCGAGGCGACGCGGCCGCTTCTCGCAGACCAGGCATGATGCCGGCAGCTGCCGCGTGCTATGAGGGCGGGAAAGTCGCCAACAACGAGGAGGAGAGGCCGAATGTCGGCGGGAAACGAGATCGCGAAAGTGAAACTCGGCCGCAGCGGCCTCATGGTGTCGCAAATCTGTTTCGGCACCTCCGCCCTTGGCGACATGCCGGAGTCTTACGGCTACGCCGTCGGCGCCGAGCGGGCGCGGGCGACCCTGCGGGCGATCCTTACCGGCCCCGCCAACTTCATCGACACCTCGCGGAACTACGGACTCGGGCGAGCCGAGCAGCGGATCGGCGAGGTAATCCGCGAGCTGGGCGGGTTGCCCACGGGCTTCGTCGTCTCCACCAAGCTCGACCGCGACTTCGAGACCGGCCGCTTCGACGGCGCGCGGGCCCGGCGCTCGTTCGAAGAGAGCCTGACGGCGCTCGGCCTCGACCGCGTCCACCTCCTCCACCTGCACGACCCAGAGCACGCGCCCTCGATCGCCGAAGTGACCGGCCACAAGGGCGCCGTCGCCGAGCTGTTCAGGATCAAAGAGGAGGGGCTCGCCGACGCCGTCGGGCTGGCCGCCGGCAAGGTCGACGTGATGATGCCGATCTTGCGCGACTGGGACTTCGACGCCCTCATCACCCACAACCGCTTCACCCTGGTCAACCGCAACGCCGCGCCGATGATCGATCTCGCGGTCTCCAAGGGGATGGCCGTGCTCAACGCGGCGCCCTACGCCGGCGGCGTCTTTGCCAAGGGATCGGCGTCCTACGCTCGGTACGTCTACCAGGAGGCCTCGGAGGCAGCCCTTGACCCGATTCGCCGGGTCGAGGCGGTCTGCGCCAGGCACGGCGTGCCCGCCGGAGCGGCGGCGCTCCAGTTCTCCATGCGCGACCCGCGCGTGACCGCGACGATCTGCGGAGTAACCCGGCCGGAGCGGGTTGCCGAGACGGTCGCGTGGGCGAATTGGCCGATCGGCGATGCGGTCTGGAAGGAACTGATGGCGCTGCCGTTCAGCCCGGACGATCCGGAGGCGACCCGGGCCTACACGCTGGGGTAGTCGGCCTGTCCTCTCCCCTCGGCGCAGGGGGAATGCGCCGGGCCGGATGGCCGCGGGGCAACGCGCGGCCGACCAATTTCCTCGAAATCGCCCCATTTTCTCCACGCCTTTGGCACAACCGGTCCCCAGCTTGATCGCAGAGGAGGGGCATGACCGACCCGAAAGGAGAGGACCATGTTGAAGATCCTGATGACGGCGACCGCTCTGACCGCATTGGTGGCGGCATCGCCGGTTGTGGCCTTGGAGGCAACGCCGCTCGCCCAGCCGGCTCCGGCCGCCGGCCAATCGGAAACCGGTAGCGGCCAAACCGCGACCACCGCGGCGGTCCAATTGCCGAAGTTCATCGGCTCCCAGGCCGAGGAGGCCATCCTCGCCTCGTTGCT
>JBBDMC010000165.1:0-15712 GCA_040878485.1 Bauldia sp.
GCGCCGATGATACTTCGTCTCAAGACGCGGGAAAGTAGGTCGCTGCCAGGCCTGCCAAGCGCAGACACGCTTCCCTCCGGTCAAGCCGGAGGGCATGCTTCGAGCCTTCTCGACACAATGCTGAACGCCGATACCAAGACGCCGCTCTCCAGGGCGGCGTTGTGGTTTTGCGGCGTCGCCGAAGCGGCTAGTGAGCCTTCAATCGTTCACGCCCCTCGAGGGCCATCGGCAGGCCGGGGTCGATAGCGAGAGCCGCCTCGAAGTCGGCGAGCGCCTCGTCGGGCTCGTCGCGTTGTTCGTGGAGGAAGCCGCGCAAGGCCAGCGCCACGGCGTGGTTGGGGTCGAGAGCCAGCGCAGCGGCGATGTCGGTCGAGGCACTCGCGAGGTCGCCCTTGAGGATGAACGTGCGGCCGCGGTCCGCCAGGACCGATGGATTTTCGGGCGCGAGGTTGCTGGCTGCCGTGAAATCGGCGATGGCGCCGTCGAAGTCCTTGCTCAGTGCGCGGGCCGCGCCGCGGCCCATGTAGCCGGCGATCGATTTTGGGTCGAGCTCGATCGCCCTATCGAAGTCGGCGATCGCGTTGTCGAAGTCGCGGGCCGCGAAATGGGCGTCGGCGCGCAACAGATGGGCTGTCGCCTCCTGCTTGTCGGACAACACGCCGCCGAGATCGAGGTATTGGGTGCAGCCGGCGATGGCGGTGGCGCCTTGACCGGTGCGGCAGTCGGCCAATAGCTGGTCGCTGGCGGCGGCATAGACACGGTCGTAGGCGTCCTCGACGCCGTCATAATCGATCTCTACGCAGTCGCAGTAGAACTCGATGTCGAGAGCTTCGTCGTAGGCGAGGGCCGCCCCCTTCATGTCGCCGCGTTGCTCGGCAACGACGCCGATGACGACCTGGGCGGTGGCGTTCTCGGGCTCGATCTCGGCGGCCTTGATGGCGTCGGCATAGGCACGATCAGGCTCGTTCTGCGCCAGATACAGCCGCGCCCGGTCAGAGAGGGCGGAGTCATTCTCCGGCCAGATCGCCAACGCCGCGTTGAACTCGGCGAGAGCTCGGTCGAGATCGCCGCGGCAATAGTAGGCGAGCCCGCGCAAGTCGTAGGCGTCGCTGTCGGAGTCGGAGGGCAGCAGCCGGTCAAGGTCGGCGATGGCGCCATCGAGGTCGTCGAGAACGATGCGGGCGAGGGCGCGGTTGAAGCCGGCGTTGACGAGAACCTTATCGTCGGTGCTCTCATCGATGACGCGTGTGCAGCCCGCCGCGAGCTGCTCAGCGTCCTGATTCGCACCGCAGGCGGCGGTCGCCTCGCCGTCGCCGAGGTCGTCGGCGCCGAACAGTTCGATGCGGTAGTCCTCGAACGCGCCGCAGCCGCGCCAAAAAGCTGCCTCCTCGGCGCCGGCAAACGGCGCTGACAGCGACAAAGCAACTGCCGTCAGAATTAGATAGCGCAAGGCGATGGCACCCCAACGTTCCTATCGCGGCGACCACCATAGCCTTGCGACGGGTTCGGTGCCATCGCCGGCGCGCAAACGCCGCCCTTGAGGGCGGCGTTTTCGTTTGAGCGTCGATGACCCGGCTCACCCCGTCGCCGCTCGCCTCGCGCCGGCCGCGAAATAGCCGAGGACGAACTCGCGCTCCATTTCGATCGCCTGCCATTCGTCGTCGCTGGGGCCGTTGTAGATCAGCGTGTAGGGCCCGGCGTAGCCGGCCTGCCCGGCGATACCGAGGATGCGGCCGTAGTCGTGGGTGTCCATCACTTGGGGCATCGGAAAGTAGCAGGTGGCGTGCGCATCGGTGGCGCGGCCGAAGATGGCGGCGAGGTCGCCGTATTTCGCCGGCGCCTTCCAGTTGGCGAAATCGGCGATCAGGCCGACCGACCCGTCCAGCCGGTCGAGTATGGCATTGACCTCGGTGGCGCCCGCGGTCAGGTCGAACCAGTTCTCGGTGATGATGTGGACGCCCTGGTCGGCGCCGCGGCGGGAGAGTTCGGCGAGCCCCGCCACCGAGCGGTCGAGGGCCGCGGGGGAGGGCTTCTGCTTGCCGGCGATGACGCGGGCGGCCTCCGCCCCGAGAGCGGCCGCGTCGTCGATCCAGCCGGCGATCCAGTCGATGTCGCGGCGGGCGTCGGCCGGGTGGCCGATGTCGCCGTCGTCGATCAGGAGCACCGTCAGCCTGACGCCGGCCTCGGCAAGCGCGGCGCGGAACTCGCCAAACCAGGCCTGGTCGCGGCGCGCGACGTGGAAATGGCAGAGGTGCAGCCGGTCAAAGCCGCGGCGGGCGAGGGCCGCCGGCAGGTCGAGGATCGCCAAGTCGCCCCCGTCACCCAAACGCTCCGGCGGCCCGGCGAGGGCGGGCCTGTCCCACCAGGTCCAGCCGATCGTCCGATGCAGGCTCCAGCTCGAGACGGCGAGAATCGGCGGCTTGCCGACGGGCATTAGCGCAAGACCTTCCCTGGGGCGGTAACGCTTTGGCGGCAGCGAGCTTATTCGAACCGCCGTGGCGACGAAACTCCCCGTTCACCCGGCTGTGCTAAGAGACCGCCGCGACGAAAGAGCAGGTCGCAACGGGACAAGCTGCGGCGTGAAGCAAAACACCCTCTTGAGACCCGCGGACGGGCTGCAAAGAGCCCGGCCCGACGCGGCGCCCGAACTGACGGTGGTGGTGCCGACCTTCAACGAGCGCGAGAACGTGCCGCTGGTGGTGGCGCGGCTGGAGCGGGTGCTTGCCGGAATCGCCTGGGAAGTGGTGTTCGTCGACGACGATTCGACGGATCACACCGCCGATGTCGTGCGCGGCATCGCGCGCCGCGACCGGCGGGTGCGGGTGATCCAGCGGATCGGGCGGCGCGGACTGACGAGCGCCTGCGTCGAGGGCGTGTTGTCGTCGGCGGCGCCCTATTTCGCGGTCATGGACGGCGACCTGCAGCACGACGACGCGGTGCTGCCGGAGATGCTTCGCCGCCTGAAATCGGATCGCCTCGATGTCGTCGTCGGCAGCCGTTATGCCGCCGGCGGCGACAGCAAGGGCCTGGCGAGCCGTCGCCGCGAGACGGTCAGCCGGCTCGGCGGGCGGGTCGCGCAGCTCGTCCTCAAGGCCGAGTTGACCGACCCGATGAGCGGGTTCTTCGTCATGGCTCGGGCTTCGTTCGACGAGGCGGTGCGGGCGCTGTCGCAGCAGGGCTTCAAGTTCCTGCTCGATGTCTTTGCCTCCGCCGAGCGGCCGCTCAGGTTCGCCGAAGTGCCCTGCCGCTTCCACGCCCGCAAGCTTGGCGAAAGCAAGCTCGACACCATGGCGGCCTGGGAGTTCGGCGTTCTGATCGCCGATAAGCTGGTCGGCCGCTACCTGCCGGTGCGCTTCGTCGTCTTCGCCGCGGTCGGGGCCACCGGCGTGGCGGTCCACATGCTGGCGCTGTGGCTGATGACGGCGACCGGGTCGAGCTTCGCGCTGGCGCAAGCGACCGCGATCGTGGTGGCGATGACGTGGAACTTCATCCTCAACAATACGGTTACCTATCGCGACCAACGCCTGCGGGGGCCGGCCTTCTTCCGCGGCCTGGCAACCTTCTATGCGATCGGCGCGGTCGGCGCGTTCGCCAACGTCGGCATCTCGCAGATGCTTTTCGAGTTCGGCCGAATGTGGTGGCTGGCGGGCGTCAGCGGCGCCCTGATCGGCGTGGTGTGGAACTTCACGATGTCGAGCTTCTTCACCTGGGGACGGCGCCAGCCATTGCCTTCCTAGCGACCGCCATGGTGCTATGTGGCGCGGCGTCTGCCTGGGTTGTCATGTCTGAAACGCGCCCGTCCGTCCGTCCATCGCCGAGCCGAGCGGACGATCGCCTGATCATGGACGCCGCCGGTCTGGTGGCGCGATCGCACCTCGGCGCGATTGCGGTTCTGATCTTCTTGTGTCTGGCCTGCTATCTACCGGGCATCGCCAGCATCGCCCCGATCGACCGCGACGAAGCGCGGTTCATCCAGGCGACCAAGCAGATGCTCGAGAGCGGCGACTTCATCAACATCCGCATGCATGACGAGCCGCGCTACAAGAAACCGGTCGGCATCTACTGGCTGCAGGCGGCGACGGTGCTCCTCGTCGGCCAGGACGCAGGGGCTCCGGTCGCCACCTATCGGCTGGTCTCCGTCGCCGGGGCGACGATGGCGACGCTCCTCGTCTATTGGCTGGTGCTGCCGATGTTCGGCCGGGCGGCCGCTGTGGTCGGCGCGGCGGCGTTCGCAATGTCGTTCCTGGTGACGATGGAGGCCCACATCGCCAGGACCGACGCAGTGCTGGTCGCGACCGTGGTGCTGGCGCAAGGGGCGCTGGCGCGCATCTACCTGTGGACGGGCAGCGGACGTCCGCCGCTCGTCCTGGCGCTGATGTTCTGGATCGCCGTCGGCGTCGGCATCCTGATCAAGGGACCGATCATCGTCATGGTCTCGGGCCTCACCGTTGCGGCGCTGGTGGCGGTCGATCGCCAGGTGGGGTGGCTCCGTGGCCTCAGACCGGCAATCGGGGTGCCGCTGTTGCTGGCGATCGTCCTGCCATGGTTCGTGGCGATCCTGGCCATCGGCGGTTTCGATTTTCTACAGGCCTCGCTGGTGACCGATTTCCTCGGCAAGGTGGCAACCGGGCAGGAGGGCCATGGAGCCCCGCCGGGCGTGCATTTCGTCGCGTTCTGGGTGCTGTTCTGGCCGGCGGTGCCGCTTGCCGTCGTCGCCGCTCCGTGGGTGTGGCGCAATCGTCAATCACCGGCGGTGCGCTTCTGCCTTGCCTGGATCGTGCCCAGCTGGATCGTCCTCGAAGCGGTGGCGACGAAGCTCCCCCACTACCCGTTGCCGCTCTATCCGGCGATCGCCGCCTTGAGCGGCGGCGCCGCGGCCGCGGCCGAGCCCTTGCGGCGGTGGGGCCATTGGGCGACGGCGTGGGCCGCCGTCGTCGGCATCGGGCTGCCGTTGGCGGCGATCGCCGGTCTGGCGCTGATCGAAGGCCGCGTCAGCATCGTCGGCGCGACTGTCGCCGTCGGCGTCGCCGGCCTGGCGGCCATGGCGTTGAGGCAGGCGCGGCGGGGGTCGGCGCTTGCCGCCACCGCGCTGGTCATGGCCGCGGCGTTGCTGATCTACCCGCTGATCTACGGCGCGGTCCTGCCGCAAATCGATGCGATCCGCGTGGCGCCGCGTCTCGCCGCCGCCTCGGCCCGTGCGACATCATGCCTGCATCCGGCGGTTGTCGCGGCGGGCTACATGGAGCCGAGTCTGATCTTCGCCGTCGGCACCGACATCACGTTGGCCGACGGCGAGCGGTCGGCCGATTTCCTGAAGGGCGGCGATTGCCGGGTGGCGCTGATCGAGAGCCGTCAAGATCAGATCTTCAACGACGAGGCGGTGAGCCTCGGCCTCAGCGTCGAGCGCGTCGAGACGGTGGACGGCATCAATCTCGGCCGCATCGAGCGCGTCAGCGTCGCCGTCTATCGCGTCAAATCGGGCGGCAGCTGACCGAAACCGGGCGCCGACGGCAAATCGGCTGGCAATGGAGCGACCGTCGATGAGTTCTGCAGCAACGATCTGGCTGGTCGTCGGGTTCATTGGCCAGGCCCTGTTTTCCGCCCGCTTCATGGTCCAATGGATCGCCAGCGAGCGGGCGCGACAGAGCGTCATCCCGGTCGCGTTCTGGTTCTTCTCGGTGGGCGGCGGGGTGACGCTGCTTGCCTACGCGATCTACCGCCGCGATCCGGTGTTCATCGTCGGTCAGGCCGCCGGTCTCTTGATCTACGGCCGCAACCTCATCCTCATCTTCAGGGGAGAAGCGGCAGGCGGCACCGACCAGCCTGCTTGAGCCGGACGACCTCGGGGGCCACCGCCAGCCGGCCTTTGGGCGGCCAGACGCCCGCGGCAGGAATCCCTTACCAACTCCGGTTCCGGCCTTCAAATGAGCGTCACAAGGGTCTATATGAAGGCCGCACACGGGCCGCGATGGCCCGTTTTCTGACGCGGGGTGGAGCAGTCCGGTAGCTCGTCAGGCTCATAACCTGAAGGTCACAGGTTCAAATCCTGTCCCCGCAACCAACTTCGCCCGCTAGGTCAAAGACTTGGCGGGCGTTTTGATTCTGCGCTTGTGTTTGGAAGCAGCCTCTGGAAGCACCGTGGAAGCAAGAAGGCCCGCAAGCGTTAGGAGATCAGCGAGTCAGAGCGTAGCCGGCTATCGGGTCGAACGGCCGGACATCGGCCTTGTCGCCAAAGGCGTGCTTCCATCGGACCGTCCGGAACCCGGGGTCAAGGTGAGCCTGGATGACCCCAGAGAACCGATCCCTACGAGTGCGGTGGGATTGGCAACGAGATACGGGCGCGTAGACCTCCCTGTGGTCGATTTGCGAGCGTCAGCTGGCCGCCATGTGCCTCGACCGCGGACAGCGCAATCGCAAGGCCAAGACCGATTCCCCCGGTCTCGCGATTGCGCGACTCTTCCACGCGGTAGAAGGGCTGAAACACCCGCGCCAGTTCGTCTTCGGGAATTCCGGGGCCATCGTCATCGATCATGATCTCGATCGCTTGCGGAGTCGTACGGACCGTCGCTTGCGCGCGCTTGCCATATTTGGCCGCGTTGTCGAGGAGATTAGTGACCGCCCGCTTCAAAGCGCCCACCTGGCATTCGTAGATCAGGGGCTGTGCCCGCTGCATAGCGACCGGAAGGCCGGCATCGGCCATGTCGTCCACGATGCTGGCCACCAACGCCGTGAGATCTGTCTGGCGCCGCGCCTCCGCCCTTGCCTCATCGCGGGCGAATGCGAGCGTGGCCGCAATCATGGCGTCCATCTCCGCGACCGTCGCCAGCATCTTGCCGCGATTGTCGGGATTCTCGACGGCCTCTGCCCGCAGGCGCAACAGCGTCAATGGCGTACGCAGGTCGTGCGAGATGGCCGCAAGCATCCGCGTGCGGTTTTCGATCAGCCGGCGGAGTCGATCCTGCATCTCGTTGAAGGCGTGGGACGCTTGCCGCATCTCGGCCGTGCCGACTTCCGCAAGCGGTTCCGCGCCGACATCCTTGCCGAGCCGGTCGGCGGCCTCGGCGAGGAGGCCCAGGGGCGCAGTGACGCGGCGCACGGCCCAGGCCGAAACGGCAAGGATGATCACCGCCATGACGGCAAGGGACAGAAGGAATTGCCACGACACCGGAGGCCCGGTTCTCGGCAGGGCGGTCGCGAAGGACAAATACTGCCCGCCGGCCAGCTCGACTGCCACTTCCAGGCTGCGCCACGTGCCCATGCCGCCCATCATCAGCCCCATTGGCATGGGGTGATTGATGGGGGTCCCGAATAGCAAACCCGGGGTTTCCGATACCGCCACCTGTATATGCCGGCCGGGCTGTTCCGGAAGCTGCTGCGCCAGGAAGTCCTTGATCGCCTTCGACGCTTCCGTGTCCGAGCGCGAGACGGCGGGTGCCCCGGGCGAAAGTGACACACGGAAGGTTGGATCGTTCAACGCCGCCACGATGCGCGGCTGCCATTCGGCGGGCGCCTCCTCCACCAGGCGCGCGAGGTTGGCGACTCGCTGCGCGAGCCCGAGCGCACCGACCATGCGGACTGCCTGCTCGCGAGCACCCGCAAAAATAAAGAAACCGATAAGCTGCGACACGACCAGCCCGGCCAGCAGGATCAAGAGGGTCTGGCCGAAGAGGCTCTTCGGCAGGAATCGGCTCATTCCTGTGTCACCGTCGGCGCGAAGACGTACCCGCCGCCCCAAACCGTCTTGATGATCTTTGGATCGCCCGGATCGCGCTCGATCTTCTTGCGAAGCCGACTCACTTGCGTATCAACGCTGCGGTCGAACGCGTTGGCGGCTCGTCTGCGGCCGAGATCAAGGAGCTGGTCGCGGTTCAACGTTCGCTGCGGACGCTCGACAAACGCAAGCAGAAGGTCGTATTCGCCGGTGCTGAGGGGGACGACAACGCCGTCGTCGCGCAGCAGTCCCCTGGTCTCCGCGTCGAGTGTCCAGCGGTCGAATCGATATCGCCTCGGCCTTCGCTGATCTCCTGCCGTTCCAATAGGCATCCGGCTTCGACGGAGCACCGCCCTGATCCGCGAGATGAGCTCACGGCTGCCGAAGGGTTTGGGCAAATAGTCGTCCGCACCCATTTCGAGGCCGATCACCCGATCGACTTCGTCGCCCTTGGCGGTGAGCATGATGATCGGGATGTTGGACTCGGCGCGCAGTGCCCGGCAGAGCGCGAGGCCATCCTCGCCCGGCAGCATCAGGTCGAGAACGATGAGATCGATCCGGCTGTCGGCCAGCACCTTGCGCATGACCCGGCCGTCTCCGGCGGTGCTGACACGGAAACCTTCCTTGGCGAGCGCCCGTGACACGAGATCACGGATTTCGCGATGGTCGTCGACGATCAGGATGTGCGGAGCAGCGGTCATGGCCAAAGTGTAGGGGGCTGAAGCCCGCGCCGGGCGGAAAAGTTGTGACAGAGTTTTACAGAAGGCCGGATTGCCACAGCTGGTCACGAACGAGCAGTTGCCAGAGAAACCCTCGTGACAGGTCGAGCCTAGATGCACTGAAGCGATGGATTGGCCACCGCATCCAGCAAAGGAAGCGTTCGATGAACACCCGAACGAAACTGATCAGTCTCGGCACCGCAGCGGCTCTGGCCGTCGGCATCGGAACCTACGCCTTCAGCGCCTCGTCCGATGAAAGCGGCTTTGGCTTCGGCCCGCCGTTCATGCGCGGCATGGGGCCCGGCATGATGAAGGGCATGGGCCCCGGCATGATGGGCGGGGGGCCGGGCGCGATGGGCATGGGGCCGGGAATGATGGGGATGGCCCACGATTCCGCAACCATGGCTCAGCTGGGCGTCATCCATGAGCTGTTCGTCAACCACGACAAGATCACGCGCACCGTGACGAACCTTCCCGATGGCATCCGGACCGTCACGGAGTCGAACGATCCGCGGATCACACAAATTCTGCAGGAGCACGTCGGCGACATGCTCCAGCGCGTCGACGCCAACGACGATCCCGGACTGCCGATCGAGAGCCCGGCGCTGCGTTCGATCTTCGAGAACTACGACAAGATCGAGACGAAGGTCGAGTCGACCGAGAATGGCATCGTGGTCGTCCAGACGTCGACCGATCCGGAAACCGTCGCCGTGCTCCAGCAGCACGCTTCGGAAGTGACCGACTTCGTCAAGGAAGGCATGGTCGCGCTGCGGACGGCGATGATGAAGAACATGGGCGGCATGATGCCGGGAGGCATGCACGGAGGCATGATGGGAGGCGGGCCGAACGGCCCAACGGCACCGTAGTAGTAGCGGCTGATGATGCGCTGCCCGGCATTTCGCCTGGCAGCGCATCGCGGCTGGCTCGTGACTGGCAATGCACCGAAGCGTAGAGGCCGTGGACTCAGCAATGGATTATCAGTCGCTGTTCGCAGGGGCCGTAGCTGCGATCCACGCGGAAAAGCGATATCGGGTCTTTGCGGATATTGAGCGCCAGGTGGGGAGGTTTCCCTATGCTCTCTGGCATTCGGCCAACGGTCCGCGCGATGTCGTCGTCTGGTGTTCCAACGACTATCTTGGGATCAACTGAGCCAGGACCAGCTCCGCGACGTTGTCGCTGAATATGGAATGGATCCGGACAAGCTCGCGATGAAGTGGAAGTCAGCCGACCGTCTTATTGATCGGATAGTTGAAGTCTCGCGAGGCAGGGCGACGAAAGGGGATGCGTTCCGCTCCTGATCGCCCGCCGGGCTAGCCGATGCCTCCGTCCCCATGACGTCGAGCGATGCGGTCGGATGAATCAGACTCCCTTCGAAGATTGGACTCGCACCTGGCGGACGCGCTCGGCTTGGCCGGTGTTGATGCGCCGTTCGAGATCGGCGAGCGCCGTCGCCATCTCAGCATCGGTGGCGTAGGAGACGCGGCGGCCGTCATATTCGACCGTCCTCACCCCGGTGTAGCGGGCGCGGAGCAGTGCCTCGCGCCACGCAGGGTAGGGCTCGGATTTCGTTCGCCCACTCCACGGCCGCCTGCCGCGGACCGTAAGCAACCCGTTGACAAACGTAAGCTGATAGATTACATAACTCCGTGCTCAGGTCGTTCCGAAGCAAGGCGCTCGCCGAGTTGTGGTCGAAGGGCCGCACGGCCAAAATCGACACCAAGATGCACAAGCGCATCCTGATCCGCCTCGATCGCCTGAATGCCGCAACCGCGCCGGAGCAAATGAACCTTCCAGGGTTTGATTTTCATGCCCTGAGAGGTTTTGTCCCCACCCGCTACACGGTCCACGTCAACGGGCCGTGGTGCGTGACCTTCGAGTTCGATTCCGGAGATGCTTTCCGCGTCGATTTCGAGCAATACCATTGAGGAGCCAAGGGCCATGGCCGAGTATGCCGCCAAGCGCGATCCGAATCGGTGCCCGACGCATCCGGGCGAACTGCTCCGCGACGTGATTCCGGCGACCGGCAAGAGCAAGACCGAAATCGCCGCGCTCCTGGGCATTTCCCGCCAGCACCTTTACGACATCCTGGCGGAGCGCAAGCCGGTGTCGGCGGCCGTCGCCGTCCGGCTCGGCAAGCTGTTCGGCGATGGCGCAGGTGTCTGGGTGCGGATGCAGGGCGCCTATGACACCTGGCGCGCCGAACGCGAACTCGCGGACGAAATCAAGAAGATACCCACGCTGAAGGCGGTCGCGGCGTGAATGCGCTCACTACCCGCTTATCGCGGCGGACCTGAGTCCCTGGACAGGCGGCGTCGCCGCGCCATGTCCCTCCTGGTCCCGGTCGTGGTGGCCGCGACAGTGCCGAGGATGCGCCGCGCCATGCTGCCATCAACCTTGCGATCCGCAGTCACGGCTGTCATCGCGGCGACGAGCGTCGGGCTCGCCGCGGGGGGAGCCTCTGCCGACGAAGTCGCCTACTACGCCGTGCCCGAGGGCGACCACCCGCATGACGTCGCGCCGGCGCCTGACGGAACGGTCTGGTACACGGCGCAGGCGCAGGGCGCCCTCGGCCGGCTCGACCCCGCCACCGGCTCCGTCCGGCGCATCCCGCTTGGAGAATTGTCGGCGCCGCACGGCGTGATCGTCGGCTCCGACGGGGCGGCATGGGTCACCGACGGCGGCCTCAACGCCATCGTGCGGGTCGACGCCGAGAGCGAAGCGGTGACGGTGTTCCCGCTGCCCGACGATCGTCCCTACGCCAATCTCAACACTGCCGCCTTCGACAAGGCGGGGAGCCTCTGGTTCACCGGGCAGAACGGCGTCTACGGCAAGCTCGATGTCGCCAGCGGGGCGGTTTCGGTGTGGGATGCGCCGCGCGGCCGCGGGCCCTACGGTATCACGGCGACGCCGTCCGGCGAGGTCTACTACGCCTCGCTCGCCGGCAGCCACATCGCCCGGATCGATCCGGCGACCGGCGCGGCGACGGTGATCGCGCCGCCGACGCCCGGTCAGGGCGCGCGCCGGGTGTGGTCCGACTCGAGGGGGCGGGTGTGGGTGAGCGAGTGGAACGCGGGACAGGTCAGCGTCTTCGATCCGGCCGCGGCAAGCTGGCATAGCTGGAGGCTGCCCGGCGACCGGCCGCGGGCGTATGCGGTCTATGTCGACGAGAGCGACGACGTCTGGCTCAGCGATTTCGCCGCCAACGCGATCGTGCGCTTCGATGCGGACAGCGAAAGCTTCACCAGCTTCCCCTCCGACCGCTCGAACGCCAACGTCCGCCAGCTACTCGGAAGGACCGGCGAGGTGTGGGGGGCGGAGTCGGGCCAGGATCGGCTGGTGGTGATCCGGACCGACGCCGGCGGCTGATCGGCGGCCCGATCGGCCGATTGACCGGCCAACGGACGGCGGATCGGGCACTGACAGGAGGGCGGCCGGCCGCCCGGCGCTGAGGTTCGGCTCGGCCCGGACTCGACCGATCTTGGCCGTGCGAGTAGGGTGGCGGGGTTGCGTCCGGCGCGTTTTGGGGATCGACGGTGAGCAGTACCTCGGTCGGGTCGAGTCTTCCTCGGGTTCGGTACGTCAATCTTCACCGGAATCCCAAACGCCGCGCGTATTTTGCCTCCCACCGCCCGGGAATACAGTTCGATCCCGGGCTTGACGGCTGGGTCGTCGACGAGCCGACCCTGGTCGAAAAGCTGCTGGCGGACCGGCGCCTGGCGGCATTCGACTACGCCGCGCACCTGCGACAGCACGAGGCGCAGTTCGAAAACTTGGCTTTCCTCGGCCGCTTCATGCCGATGTGGCACGAGGGCAAGGCGCACCGCGATCGCCGGCGTGACGTCGCAAACCTGCTTGGCGAGCGGCGCCTTGAACTACAGGCCGCTCTGCCGGCGTTCGTGTCGAACCGGCTGCGACCGCTGTTCGACGTCGGTCGCGTCGAAGTCATGAGCGAGGTGCTGGCTCCGCTGCTGGAGGACATCGGAACGATCCTCATGGGCGCCAACCCCCGGGAACTGGGTGTGGATCGGATCAGCACTGTCTTCGACCGCTTCGTGGGCCGGCGCCGGCTGGTCCGTCTCGACGTCGAGATCGGCGAGGTGCGCGCCGCGATCCGCCGCGCGGTCGCCCCCGACGAAGAGCGGGAGGGCCTGATCCTCGTCCTGCTCGTCCTCAGCTACCACTCGCTTCTTGGCACGCTTGGCGAAAGCCTGCGCCACATCTTCCTGAACTCGGGCGGCGTGCCGCTCGGCGAAACGGCCATCCCGCCGTCGCCGCCCGAGAGCGGCGTGCCGTTCGTCGAGCGCGAAATCCGCGAGCCGACCACCGTGCGAGGGCACCGCCTGAAGGAGGGCGACCTCGTGCGGCTGATGCTGCAGAGCCTGGCCTACTCGGCTGATCCGGCCAGCCACGTCGGGATATTCGGCGTCGGGACGCACGCCTGCCTCGGCAAACGTCTCGCCACCGACGTGTGGGTCCTCGTCGCGGCCGAACTCGCCCGGCTGAAGCGTATCATCACGGTGGTCGAGTATGCTCCCCGGAGGATCGATCTGGTCTTTGCCTGCCCTGATCGATTGACGGTCATCGTCGGCTGATCGAAGGCGACCTGGTCGGAGGGCAATCCCGAACCAGGCGCCGGTCGCGCCGCGCGACCGGCCGACGCTCGATATGGCCGCGCGAGGGTGGTAGCGTCGTGGACGAGCCTCGAGCAAGACGCCATGTCCAACACAGCATCTGCCGAAATCCATCGTCTCAGGAACGCGCCCGACAGCCCTCACAATCCCGGCATCGCGTTCGACCCGGAGCCGGTCAGTGGGATTCGCGTGAATCTGTCGGCGGTCGAGCGGCGGGCGGCAACGCTACCCAAACGGCGGACGGTCAAGAAGGAGTGGCAGGCGGCGTGGCTGGTCAAGGCGCTGCAGTGCATCGATCTCACCACGCTCAGCGGCGATGACACTGAGGGTCGGGTGAGGCGGCTCGCCGCCAAGGCGCGCCAACCGCTGCGCGCCGACATGGTCGAGGCCCTCGACCTGCCGCGCCCGGTCACGGTCGCCGCGGTCTGCGTCTATCATCGCTTCATCGAGACGGCGAAGGACGCACTCGCCGGCAGCGGCATTCCGGTGGCGGCGGTCTCCGCCGCCTTTCCGGCCGGCCTGGCGCCGTTTTCGACCCGCCTCGCCGAGATCAAGGCTTCCGTCGACGCCGGTGCTGACGAGATCGATGTCGTCATCACCCGCGAGCACGTGCTGACCGGCAATTGGCAGGCCCTTTACGACGAGGTTCGGGCTTTTCGGCAGGCCTGCGGCCCTGCCCACATGAAGACCATTCTCGGCACCGGCGATCTCCAGACCCTGAGGAACGTCGGGCGTGCGTCCTGGGTGGCGATGATGGCCGGCACCGATTTCATCAAGACATCGACCGGCAAGGAGGGCGTCAACGCCACGCTGCCGGTGGCCCTGATCATGGTGCGCGCCATCCGCGCCTACCGCGAGATGACCGGCCACATCGTCGGCTTCAAGCCGGCGGGGGGGATCGCGACCGCCAAGGACGCCATGACCTTCCAGTTCGTCATGAAAGAAGAGCTCGGCAACGATTGGCTGCAGCCGGGCCTCTTCCGCATCGGCGCCTCGTCGCTCCTCTCCGACATCGAGCGGCAGCTCGAATATTTCCTCACCGGCCGCTACGCCTCGTTCGACCATCACGCAATGGCATGAAGCGCCACGCCCGAGGTCACGACGTCTTTATCGCTCGTAGTGGAACCGGCAGGCTGCGATTTCGAGCGATTGGCCGTCGTCGGTGCCGCTGACCCGGTAGACCAGCCGGTGTTCGCGAGTGATGCGACGCGACCACCACCCCTTCAGGCTGCCGACCAGCGGTTCGGGCTTGCCGATCCCGCGGAAGGGCGTTCGCCGCGCGTCTCTGATCAGCTCGTTGACCCGGGCAAGCAGGGCCTCGTCGTTCGCCTGCCAAAACAGGTAGTCGGCCCACGCGGCGTCGGAGAAGACAAGCTTCACACTTTGGCGAGGCTCCTCTCCGCGCCCTTGCCTGCGTCAAGCTCGGCGATCGAACGGCGGAGGTGGTCGACGTTGGCGGGAGTGCTGAGCAGATGGAGCGTTTCGCGCAGGCTTTCGAGCTCGGCGAGCGGCATGACGACAACGGGTTCGTGGTTCTGACGGGTAACGACCAGTTCGACCCGGTCGGCTTCGACCTGGTCGAAATGCTTTGCCATGTTGGCGCGGAGCTCGGTGAACGAAACGTGGGGCATTATCTTGCCTCTGGTGGTCGTTTGAGCGTACATATATACGTACATATTCTGGAGTGCAAGCTGCCAGGTCGCCCGCATTCCGGACTGTGACAGACAGGTCTAAGAGTCTGCGTCGCTGCCACGCGAAAGGATTCGCACGATGTCCATCGCCGAAATCCTCGAGACCATGGACTACGGGCCGGCGCCGGAGAGCGACAAGGAGGCGCGCGCCTGGATCGCGAGGCACACCGAAGGCACCGGCCTGTTCATCGATGGGGCGTGGCGGAAGCCGGAGAGCGGCGTCTGGTTCGATACCGCCAACCCCGCGAGCGGCGAGGTGCTGGCCAGGGTGGCGCAGGCTGGGGCTTCGGATATCGATGCCGCGGTCAAGGCGGCGCGCAAGGCTCAAGCCGGCTGGGCGAAGCTCCCGGGCCACCAACGGGCGAAATATCTCTACGCCCTCGCCCGGCTGATCCAGCGCCACAGCCGGCTGTTCGCGGTTGTCGAAGCGCTCGACAACGGCAAGCCGATCCGCGAGACCCGCGACATCGACGTGCCGCTGGTCGCCCGTCATTTCTATCACCACGCCGGCTGGGCCGAGCTGATGGACACCGAACTCAGCGGCCGCGTGCCGGTCGGCGTGTGCGGCCAGATCATCCCGTGGAACTTCCCGCTGCTGATGCTCGCTTGGAAGATCGCCCCGGCGATCGCGCTCGGCAACACCACGGTGCTGAAGTCGGCCGAGTTCACGCCGCTGTCGGCGCTGCTCTTCGCCGAGATGTGCCAGATGGCGGGGCTGCCCAAGGGGGTGGTCAATATCGTCACCGGCGACGGGGCGACCGGCGAGCTGATCGTCCGCCATCCCGGTATCGACAAAATCGCCTTCACCGGCTCGACCGAGGTCGGCCGCAAGATTCGCGAGGCGACGGCAGGGACCGGAAAGTCGCTGACGCTCGAACTCGGCGGCAAGTCGCCGTTCATCGTCTTCGACGACGCCGACCTCGACTCGGCGGTCGAGGGCGTGGTCGACGCCATCTGGTT
>JBBDMC010000166.1:0-15529 GCA_040878485.1 Bauldia sp.
CCGCCGAATGGCAGCCGAAAGCGGTCGCCGTGTCCGAGCTGGCGCTCGTCCAGTTCTCGTCGGGTTCGACCGGAACGCCCAAGGGGGTCGGCCTTTCGCACGGCAACATCGCGGCGAACTGCGCGGCAATCGTGCAAACTTACGGTCTGGACCAAGACTCCAAGGGGGTCTGTTGGCTGCCGCTCCATCACGACATGGGTCTGGTCGGGCATGTGCTGACGACGATGATGGTCGGCGGCCGGTCGACCCTGATGGACCCGCTGCGCTTTCTGCAGCGGCCGCTTAACTGGTTGCGCCTGGTCGGCCAGGAGCAGGCGATGATCACCAGCGCGCCGAACTTCGCTTACGAAATCTGTGCCAAGGCGGCAGCGGGGCAGGAGTTGGGCGACATCGATCTGTCGTGCCTGAAGGTTGCCATCTGCGGCGGCGAACCTGTGCTGCGCACAACCGCGCACCGGTTCATCACTGAGTTCTCTCGTGCCGGGTTCGCGCCATCGGCCTTTTCGCCGAGCTACGGTCTGGCCGAGGCGCCGCTTCTCGTCGCCTGCGGCCGCAGTCCGTCGGGGCCGCGCTTCGTGGCGGCGGAAGGCGGTTCGCCCGACTTCAATGGCGGGGATCGCGATGAAACCACCGCGACCGTCGCCGACCTCGGACCGCCGGTCAGCGGTGTCAGCCTCCGCATCGTCGACGAGGGTGACCGGTCGGTGGACGAGGAGATCGTCGGGGAGATCGAGGTAAGCGGGGCCAGCGTCGGCCGTCTCATCGACGAGGATGGACGGTTGGCTGCGGCGAGGCCTCTGCGCACCGGCGATCTTGGGTTCCTTCGCGGCGGCCACTTGCACGTGGTGGGACGCCAGAAGGACCTCATCATCGTTCGCGGGCAGAATATTCATCCGGCGGACGTCGAGGCGGCCGCGCTGGAGGCCGATCCGGCAATCGTCCCGGGCGGGATCGCGGCGATTGGCATCGAGGTGGAAGGGACTCAAGAGCTGGTCGTTCTGGTCGAGGCGGATGGCGCGGCACGCCGTGAGCCGGAGCAGGCGAAGGCCATTCGCCGCCGGGTCAGCGAGTGGGTTGCGCGGCGGGTTGGTCACGTCCCGGCAGAGGTCGTTGTGCTGAGACTCGGCGCGCTGCCCCGCACATCGAGCGGAAAGGTGCGACGGTTCGAGGCCGCCGAACTCTTGCGGTCGGGCGCCCTTGCCGGGCAGGACCAGCGGTCTCCGGCGAGCGAAATCGCCTAGCGCTGATGACGCGGCCGCCCAAGAGTCGCGCGCCGCCTTGCCCGGTCGACTTCCTGACCGCGGACTTCACGCGCGACAGAATTGCGGGCTACAGGGCCATCCGCCAGGCGGGCCCTCTCGTCTGGTATCGGCCGGCTCGCGGTTTCCTGGTCACCGGCTATCGCGACACGACGTCGGCGTTGCGCGACCAGCGGTTGGCGGAGTTCGATATCTTTTTCGATTGGCGCAAGCTTGGCCCCAAGCTCGGTCGCGATTATTCGCAGGCGCTTGAGTTCTTTTCCTACATGCCGTTTCGCCACGAAGGGCAGCGCCACGCCCAGCTGCGCCGGGCGATGGCGACCGGTGTGGCGCCTTACGTCGGCGGGCATCCGGCGATCCGCGCGCGGATCGACCGCACGTTGGCCGGTGTCGTGGACGACGGGGGTTGCGACCTGGCGAACCAGTTCGCAAACTTCCTTTTTTTCGACGTCATGTGCGACCTGCTGGCGATCGGGGAGGATGAGCGAGGCTTCATCAAGCCGATCGCGACCATGTCGCGGCTGCTGGAATCGACTTTGCCGCTTTCCCACCGCAACCGGTTTGCGGATCACATCGGCGGATACGTGGGCTTCTTGCGCGAACATGCCGCCAGAGCGCTGCAGCGGCAGGAACCCGGTTTCTTCACCGGCGTCCACAATGCCCTGCCGGCAGACGAGCCGGACAAGCTGAAGGCGACCGCGATCCTGGCCACGATCATCTTGATGATGGGCAATGACGCCATCGGCGGCTGCATAAGCTTCCCGGTCGACAATCTTCTGTCCGAGACCGACCGGCAGGGCCGTCCGCTGGTGGCGCAGCCGTCCTGGGCAGAGATCTCGGACGATGCCATCCGGTTTGCGTCTCCGGTCGATTTGCTGACACGGGTGGCAACCGAGGATGTCGAGATCGTCGGTTGCCTGGTGGAAAAGGGCGAGACGTTGATTTTCTCGCTGATTTGCGCCAACCACGACCCGGCCGAATTCGGCGAATGGGCGGATTCGGTGACCGTCAAGCCGAACAAGGAAACGGGCATTCCATTTGGCGCCGGCAGCCACCTATGCGTCGGCAACCGACTCGCCCGGGTCGTCGTGAAGGAGGCCTACGAGGCGCTGGCGCGGTTGCCGCAGATGCGAATCAGTGGCGATTTGGTCTATGGAGAGGGGAGAGTCGTAAGGACGATCGCCTCCCTGCCGGTTGAGTTCAACTAGGCGAAGAGGACGATTGGCGAAATGAGTGAGGAAATTCGAGCAAAGATTCTGCAGCGAGCGGCTGACCTTGCGGGAGTCGATGTCGCCGAGATCAACGGCGAATCGACCCTTGAATCGCTCGGCCTAGACTCGTCGGACGCGGTGATCCTGGCCATGGAAGTGGAGGAGGAGACCGGACGGGAGATCGATGTGGGCATCTTCCTACGCTTCGAGAAGCTGCGGGAGGCCGCCGACGAGATCATCCGACTACTGGCTAAGTAAGCGATGGCACCGCTGATCCTCGTCCTTCAGATGGCGAAAGTGGCCTCGATGTCATGGTACGAGGCCGTCTGCCGCGCTTGCCCGGGAGCGCAGGTCTATCACCTCAATCTGATCAATCCACGCCTGGTGTCCGAGATCCGGGCGCTGTGGGCGCAGACCGGGCCCAGCCAGACCGTCCGCAATCTTGCCTTGGTGCGACGGGGCGACGGTCTGCCCGATCCCGAGTTTGAAGGGGCGCTGCATCGGGCGAGGGCAGGCAACCAACCGATCAAGATCGTTTCGGCCATCCGCGATCCGATCGACCGATCGATCTCGGCGCTGTTCTTCTGGGCAGATTTCTTCGGCCACCGGCGGTTGCGGCTCTCACATCGCGACGACCCGACGGTTGATTCGCTGCTCGCCTACTTCGTCGACAGTTGGCGGTCGGCGCTCGACGGACTGACGGTTGCGGACACGTTCGATCAATGCCTGCAGTGGGAGTTCGTCCGCTATCGCGACTGGTTCGAGCGGGAGATTACCGAGGTTTTTTCGATCGGCCTCGAAGGCATCGAATTCGACTTCGGGGAGTGCTGCCTGCGGGCCCGTTCGGGCGCGACCGAGCTAGTCTGCACCCGATTCGAGGACCTCGGCGGCGGTCTGGCCACGCGCGCCGTCCTCAATTCGGTCGCGGCCACGATCGGCGCCCCGATCGAGGAGCTGCCGCGTGTCAATGCGACGGATAACAGGCGGGCACGCGATCTTTACCGGGCTTTCCGGCAGCAGGTGAAACTGCCGCAGGACGTCATCGAGGCGGTCTACTCGCCCCCCATCTTGGCGAAATTCTATCGGTCGGACGAAATCCAGCGCATGAGACGCCGCTGGTCGGCGCCGCGGCGCACCCCAGCTCAGGCGGTTGCCTGACCGGTCCTCGCTAGCCTCGGGCGGACTCGCCGCCGGACCCAACTTCTGCCGCACAACCTGTCGCGTCTAGGCATACATCGGCCGGATCGCCAGCAGGTAGACGTTGGCGAGACCGAATACCAACGCCTGAAGCCAGGCGCTTTCGAGGGCATAGCCGAAGTAGCAACCGGCGAGGGTGGCAGCGCACAAGAGGAAGCCGGCGCCGTCGATCGCGATCTTGCGGACGAGGATGGTCCGGTCGATAAGCCGTAGAAGCAGGACGTACTTGAGCATCGCGGCGGCGAAGAGGAGGCTCGAGGCGAGCGCGAACGCCAGGTTCCAGCCGATAGCGAGGGCGAGGGCGAAATAGAGGATAGCCAGGACGCCGTCGATCACCGCCTCGTTGCGGTCCGCGGGCGGCAGGCCGCCGAAGAAGCGAATTGAGAAGTAGGTGTTGAGCACCAGGACGGCATAAAACAGCGCGTTGGGAATGCGCGCCGGCCACGGATGCCCGGAGACCAACGTGCCAACCAGGCCCGCGACCGCGAAGATGGCAGTCGCGGCGATCTCTTTCCTCATCCGCCGGGCTCCGGTCACGGGCAGGACGAGCGGACGTCCTTGTGCCGCCCGGTGAAGGGCCGTCCGAAGAGGGCCGGCCAGACGAAGTTCAGGAAATAGACGAGGAAGCTGCGCAGCATCCCCTCGCCGGCGAACCGCCGGGCCGACGAATAGATGAAGAAGCGTAGGCGGAAGAGCACCTTGCCGTGGCGGCTGAGGCTCCGCGCAAGGGTGGTGTCCTCGCCGTAGAACTCGACCGAGCGGTCGAAGCCACCGATGGCGTCGAGAGCGCTGCGGCGGACGACGAAGTTGGCGCCGTAGATCATGTAGCCGGTAAGCCAATAGCCGGGCGGCGCGACCAGCCACCAGGCCGCGTCGAGGATCCACCGCCGCCACGGGCTTCCGTCCCAGTAGCGGGCCGGTCCGCTCAGGGACACCGCGTCCGGCCGCGACGAAAAGGCGCTCTCGACACGATCCACCCAGCCGGGCGGCATGCGCGTGTCGGCGTCGAGGTAGGCGACGTATTCGCCGGTTGCCTCCAGGTAGCCTCGCTGGCGTGCAAACAGGAGGCCCTTCTCGGGCTCGTGCACGACGCGCACGCCGGGCCGGCTGGCGGCGATGGCGCTGGTCCCGTCGGTGCTGGCGTTGTCGACCACTATGATCTCGTGGAGGCGGCCCTTGGCGTGCGCCAGAATCGAATCGAGACAGCCGCCGAGGTAGGCTTCCTCGTTGTAGGCGGGAATGATCAGGCTGATCCGCATCGGTGGGCGAATCCTGCTTGGCCTCGCGGACGCGAGAATAGGCAGGCGGCGGTCGTGGGGCAAATATCAGTGAGGCGCGGCTGACTGCGATTCGCCTCGCGGCGGACGCTGCCGCTCCGGTCGGCAGGCGGCGAGCGCCGCATCGGTCAGCGCGTCGATCGGCATCGACGCATCGAGCCGGTGCCAGTCGATGTCCCCGATCGGTCGGTTCGCCTGGCTTGTCACCACCCGATCGGTTGCATCAGAAATGTCGTTGCGACGCGCCCTGACGCGCTCGACCATCAGCTCGAGCGGGGCATCGAGCCAAAGCCCGACGAAGCGGACGTTCGCTTGGGCAGCAACCGCGGCGACGAGCGCCCGTTCCTCCGCGGTGCTGTGAACGGCGTCGACGATTGCGCCATGCCCGGTGCGGATCGCGGTCTCGGCTTGGCCGCGCAGCGAAGCATAAACCGCGTCGCTTACTTCCTTCCGGTAGGCGGCCGCCGGCAGGCGCTCGGTGTAGGCGACGCCGAAGCGGCGCTTGCGCTCGATGTCGCTGCAGAGGCGGACAGCTCCGGGGGCGCGCCCGATCGACGGAGCGATCCTGGCCGCCAGAGTGGTCTTGCCGGTGCCTGAGAGGCCGCCGACGGCGACGAGCAGCGGAGCGACCGGGCGGAGACACTCGCCGGCGATGTCGAAATAGCGCAGCGCCTCATCCCGTGCCGCCGCGGTGTGGTCGATATCGCGGGAGCGGATGGCGTCGATCTTGGCGTGCACGGCGGCGCGCAGGCTGAGGAAGAGCGGCAGCGCGGCCAGTCCGGCGAGCTCGCTGCCCATATCCTCACACCTCCAAAGATACCGCGTAAGCAACAGATTCGCCTCGCCACCATGCCGGCGCTCGCACAGGTCCATGAGCGCGAAGGCGAGGTCGTAAAGCACGTCGGTGGTGGCGATCGACTCGTCGAATTCGATGGCATCGAAGAGAATCGGCTCGTCGCCAATGAGGGCGATGTTGCGCAGATGCAAGTCACCGTGGCAGCGGCGGACGCGGCCGGCGGCTCCACGGGAAAGCAGCAGTGGGCGCACCGCGGCGAAAGCCGAACGCATGGCGGCCGCCAGCTCGGCCGCTGGGGCCGCCGGAAAGGCGTCCGGCGCCTCGATGAGTTCGGCCAGCGTTTCGGCGACCACCTCGCCGAGCGCCACGGTCGCGCGAGCACCGTCGCCAACCTTGGCAGTCTGGTGCGAAGCGAGGATCAGGTCGGCAATCTTGGCAATGAGCGCCGGAGTGATCTCGCCGCGCTCGGCGACCAGATCGAGAGTACGGTTCTCGTCGAAGCGCCGCATGTGAACCGCCCATTCGACCGCCTCTCCCCGACCGCCGAGGCGAAGCGAAGGGCCGGCGCGGGTGACTGCCACCGTTCCAAGGTACAAGTCGGGGGCGAAAGCGCGGTTGACCAGCACTTCGGTTTCGCAGGCGGTGCGCCGCTTCTCAAGGGTTGTCTGATCCATGAAGGGAAAGCGCACGGCCCGCTTGACCTTGTAAACGTTCGGCCCGGCGAGAAACACGGCGGCCGCGTGCGTGTCGATCCGCTTCACCGGCTCGGCGAGACCGTGGGTGAGCGGATCGGCGAGAAACGCGAAAGCCTGCTCCTGACCGGCAGCGAGGGCTTGGGCTTGTTTGGCGGTCATCCGAGCGCAACGTCGAGGAACATCATCAGCACCAGCCCGACGGATAGGCCGGCCGTCGCCTCCCGCTGGTGTCCGCGGGTGTGAGTCTCCGGGATGATCTCATGACTGATCACGTAAATCATCGCGCCGGCGGCGAAGGTCAACGCCCACGGCATTAGCGGCCGCGCCAGGGTCACGGCGGTGACGCCGATGAAGCCGCCGATCGGCTCGACCAGCGCGGTCAGCGCCGCGACCAGGAACGCCTGGCCGCGCGAATATCCCTCGGCCCGCAGCGCGACCGCCACGGCGAGGCCCTCGGGCGCGTTCTGCAGGCCGATGCCGACGGCCAACGCCGTGGCATTGGCGAGGTCGTTGCCGGCGTAACCGACGCCGACGGCGCCGCCTTCGGGAAAGTTGTGGATGGTGATGGCGGCGACGAACAGCCATACCTTGCGGCCTGAGCTGCCAGCCGGTCCCTGGAGCCCTTGGACAAAATGGCGGTGGGGAATCCACTCGTTGGCAAGCGCGATCGCGACGACGCCGATAATCACGCCGCCGGCGGCGATCCCCGCCGGCACGAAGGCGCCGCCGTAGAGGCGTCGTGCCGCTTCGATCGCTGGGATAATCAGGGAGAAGAACGATGCGGCGAGCATGACGCCGGCGGCGAAGCCGAGGAGCGTGTCTTGGGCGCGGACGGAGACCGACTTGCCGAACGCGACCGGGATCGCGCCGACGGCGGTCATGGCTCCGGCGGCGAGGCTTGCCAGGGTGCCGAGGACGATGACGTTCACGGCGCGCCGGCTCAACCCTTGATGCAGACAAGCGGCCTCAGCCGCGCCACCCGCCGGGCGAGTCCGGCTTTTTCGGCGGCGATGACCACGGCGGTGACATCCTTGTAGGCGCCGGGCGCTTCCTCGGCGACGCCGCGGTTCGACGGGCTGCGGATGAGGATGCCGGCGCGGGCGAGGTCATCGACCACTTGGCGGCCCTTCCAGAGCCGCGCCGCGGCGTGTCGCGACATGGCCCGGCCGGCGCCATGGCAGGCGGAGGCGAACGATTTGGCCTCGCTGGTCGGCTCGCCGGCAAGGATGTACGAGGCGGTTCCCATGCTCCCGCCGATGAGAACCGGCTGGCCGATCGGGCGAAGCGTCTCGGGCAGGCTCGGATCGCCGGGACCGAACGACCGCGTGGCGCCCTTGCGGTGGACGAACAGCCGACGCGGCACGCCGTCGACCATGTGGGTCTCGACCTTGCAGGTGTTATGGGAGACGTCGAAGAGAAGCCGGAGATCGCTGTCGGGAAACAGCCGTTGGAAGACGCCCCTGGCGAAGTGACCGAGGATCTCGCGGTTGGCGAGAGCGCAGTTGATACCGGCGCGCATGGCGCCGAGGTAGCGCTGACCGACCTCGGATTCGATCGGCGCCGAGGCCAGTTCGCGGTCGGGCAGCGCCAGGCCCAAGTCGGCCGCCGCGGCCGCCATTTCCTTGAGGAATTCGCTGCCGATCTGGTGGCCGAGGCCGCGCGAGCCGCAGTGGATGGTGACGACCACGCTCTCGGGCGCGAGCCCGAAAGCCTCGGCCGCGGCAGCGTCGAAGATCTCGGCGACCGCCTGGACTTCGAGATAGTGGTTGCCGGAGCCGAGGGTGCCCATCTCATGGCGCTGACGCTGCTTGGCCCGATCCGAAACCATGTCCGAGCGGGCGCCCTCCGCTGAGCCATCCTCCTCGATCCTTGCCAGGTCGCCGGGCTCTCCCCAGCCGCGGGCAACCGCCCAGCGGGCGCCGCCGGTGAGCATCGCGTCCATCTCGGATGAATCGAGGTCGATGGCGCTCTTGCTGCCGACGCCGGCGGGAATGGCGTCGCGGAGAGTGTCGGCGAGCACGGCCTGTTTGGGCAGAATGTCGGAGACCGAAAGGCCGGTGATAAGCGTGCGGACGCCGCAGGAGATGTCGAACCCGACGCCCCCCGCCGAGACGACCCCGCCCTCAGGATCGAAGGCGGCTACCCCGCCGATGGGGAAGCCGTAGCCCCAGTGGGCGTCGGGCATGACGTAGCAAGCGCCGACGATGCCCGGGAGGCTGGCGACGTTGCGCGCCTGCTCGCTTACCTTGTCGTCCATGCCGGCGAGCAGCTCCTCGTCGGCGTAGATGACGACCGGCACGCGCATCGCACCCACCGGCGCGATCCGCCAGCTCACCTCGTCGATCCGGTCCAGGCGGCCGACGTCCATGTGAATCTCCTCACACGTCGACGACGCAACGCGCCGTCCACACCCCGTCCGAGCCGCGCGCGACCTTCAACTCGGTCAGCGTGGCCCCCTTGGGTTCGCACGCCGGCGCGTGGCGCAGGACATCGACCGGCTCGCCCCAAAGCTCGCCGGAGAGGGCGTTGCCCTCGATGCGAACGGCAAACCGACCGAACAGCATGCTCCTGACCGCCATTTCGTAGATGATCGCATCCAGCCAGTCGACGAAGAGCAGTTCCAGGTCAGGTTGGACGCAGGCGACCTCGATACGGGCGAGCGGCGCGACATCAGCCTCCGTCACAATCGCGGTCAGCGCCACCGCGGCGCGCTCGAACGCCTCAGCCGGCGTCCCGCCGTAGCCGCACACGCCGATGTCGGCACTGTGGGTGAAATGAGACCACCCCGTTGGTGCTGCGGGTCTGTCGGCTCGGGCGGTCACCGCTTATGTTCCGTCGCTTCGACACGATCGCAGAAACCGAATGGCCGGGCCGCAGGCCTTTGCCGCGGCCCGGTCGTCAGAGGGCGTTCCCTCCGGTCGTTCGGCCGTCAGGCGGCCTTGACCGTGATCTTCTTCTCCGGTTTCTGCGCTTCCGGCTTCTTTGGCATGGTCACGGTGAGAACGCCCTTCTTGAAGGTCGCCTCGATCTTGTCGGTGTCGACCTCATCGGGGATGCGGAAGGACCGCTCGAAGGCGCCATAGCGCCGCTCGGACAGGTAGTAGTCCTTCTCCTTCTCTTCCTTCTCCTCGGACTTCTCGCCCTTGATGGTGAGAACGCCGCTCGACACCTTCAACTCGACGTCCTTCTCCTCCATGCCCGGAATCTCGGCGGTAATCTCGAAGGCCTTGTCCCTCTCGACGATGTCGACGGCGGGGACATTGCCCCAACTCACGTCGCCGCGCAGCAACGGCTCAAGGCCGAACGTGCGCCGCATCGGCAAGCTCCAGGACCCTCCGCCGAAGTTCTCGAACAGACGGTCGATATCCCGCTGCAGGCTCTCCAAGGAAGGCAATCCAAAGGGAACTGGCCAGCGGTCGCCCTTTCCGGTCTTGACCGGCAGTTTGGTGAAGAGTTCGCTCATCTTGGCATCCTCCACAAACTTGCGGTTCTTACGACTTTGATATGATTACGGCTCGCCGGGTTTGACATGTGTCAAAATGCCGGATTGTACTTGTGGACCGCGCGGCGCGCGTGACTTGACGCGAAGGGCTACGGACCAGCCTTGGCAACGCCGCGTTCGGTGGCCAAGAGGTGCAGCGTCCCGTCCGCTGCGCGGTGGACGCGGGCGCCGAAACGGCGGCATTCCCGATCCAGTTCAGCTTGAAGCCAGGCGGTGTCTGCTGGGTCGGCGCGCGACAACCGAAAGCGGCGGATCACGAACGGCACCATCTCGAGACCGACGAGCCGACGATCGGCGGCATCGAAGTCGAGAACATAGATCAGCGGCAGGTCGTCGCGATAGCCGGTGTCCTTGCCGATCCCCTCGTAATCGTTGATGAAATCGCCGCAGCCGTAAAGGATCGGTTTGCCACGGTGAAGCTCGACCGCCTTGGGGTGGTGTGAGGAATGGCCGTGGAGGACGTCGACGTCGGCCTCGATCAGGCGATGGGCGAAGGCCCGCTCCGCTGGCGGTACGTCGTAGCCCCAGTTCGGACCCCAGTGGATCGAGACGACGACCAGATCGTCCGGCCGCCTGTCGCGCGCGATGCGCGCCACGATGGCCGCGGCGGCGGCTTGAGATGCTTCGTTGAGGAGGTTGACGCCGGGCCGCGAGGCGGTCGCGGCCCAGTCCGGCGGCGCGCCGCTGGATGGGCAGGCGAAAGCATAAACGAGCACCCTCCGCTTGCCGGCGACCGGAAGAGCCGCGGGATTGGCCGCCGTCTCTGCATCTTGGCCGGCACCTGTCGACTTCAACCCGGCCAGCCTCAGAACGTCGAGCGTCTCGACCAGTCCCTCCCGCCCCCAATCGAGAACATGGTTGTTGGCAAGGATGCAGCAGTCGATACCGGCCGCGAGAAGGCATGGCACGTTGTCGGGATTCATGCGGTAGTTGATGCCTTTGGCGGCCGGCCGGTCGGACCGGGTGACGGCGGTCTCCAGATTGACGATTCTCAGGTCAGGCTGCCGGCGGTCGAGCTCGGCCAGGGCGTCTCCCCAGATGTAGTCGAACGACACCGGTCGCTCGATCGGACCGTTGGCGTCCTCGGCGAGCGCGACGTAGTCGCGCGCCGACTTCACGTACGGCTCGTGAAGCGTCGGCGGGCTCGGGTGAGGCAGAATCTGGTCAATGCCTCGGCCGGTCATGACGTCGCCGCATAAAGCCAGCCGGATGACGCGTCGCGATGCCATCACCGACGGGACCTAGCTCGCGGCGTCGGCGGCGTTGAACTGATGGAGGTCTACGAGCAGCGGGCTCGCTCTCACGTCCACTTCGGCTGTCTCCGTTGGGCTGGCTTGGGCTCACATGAGGCAGGCGGCGCGCTGGCGCTCATCATATGCTCTTGCGCGGCGACCAACCAGGGAACCGGCCGAGCTTGGCAGGCGCCGGGCCCGCGCGGTTTGACCCGGATCAACATCGCTTCGACCCGTCGCGCTTAGGTGATCGGGCGGCTCCCGAGGACGGATCGCCTCCATTGCCGACGGGCATCGGGACGTGTCGGCCAGGCGCCAGCGGGTCTATCCTCAGGGAGCCCGCAACGTGCGGAGGTGCTCATGTCCCCGTGGGAAGCTGTCCCCTTCATTCTGATCGGTGTTCTCGTGGTGCTGCTCCCGGTGGGTGTCATCGGCGTCTTTGCGAGCCGGCTCCAGGAGCGCCAGAAAACCGCCTTCCTGGTCCTCTACGCTGGCGCCGTGATCCTCCTCGGGATCGTGGCCGCCGACGTCACCGGCGTCGTTTCGCACCGGCCCGTGGTCGATCTGGCGCTGGTCGTCGGCGGGCTTGCGGTCGGAGTCTACGCCGGCCTCTTCCTCAGGAATCATCGGAAATCAGGGCCGCCGGGGCGGTAGCCGGTCGCTCAGGGGGCATCGCGCCTGATGCCATGCGCGCAAGGGCCCGGATCGACAGCCGGAATCGGCTTTGCCTACCGGCCAGGATTCAATATCGTGCTAGGTCGCGCGCCCCGGCCCCGGCATGGGCCGGAGGCTGGGTTGGAATAGGGGCGCCGGCGTCGCCCTCGCCGCCGTCGTTTGAACCGCACCATGGGGTATCGGCCTTCGCGGGCCGGGCGCGTCGGTTGCGTGCAGCGGGAGGTTGAGTCATGACGGTCGGTACAGGCGCTGCGAGGGGAACCGGCCCGCCGGCCGCCAAGCCCGATGCGCCGATCTCGACGCACGCGTTGACTGTCTGTCGCCTTTTCGGCGAGGCATTCAACGACGCAGCGATCGAGTTCGACGCCGATTTCTTCGAACTCGGCGGCGATTCGATGTTGGCGACGAGCCTGATTGCCAGCATCGAGAAAGAGTTCGACGTCGCGCTGCCCATCTCGATCTTGCTCGAAGCGCCAACACCGCGCGCGCTCGCCGCGGTGATCTTCAAGGCCGCCGCCGAGCGGGTGGGCGATGCTCTGGTGATCGCCCGGGAGGCGGGAAGCGCGCCGCCGCTGTGTTGCGTCCATGGCATGAACGGCGAAACGGTTTTCCAGCGAAGGTTGGCGGATGCCTTGGTCGGCGATCGGCCGATATACGCGTTGAGGGCAATCGGACTTCAAGCGGGAGAGCGTCCGCTGGAGACGGTCGAGCAGATCGCGAGCAACTATATCGCGGCGGTCAGGCGGGTGCGGGGCGCGGGTCCTTACGTGCTTCTCGGGCACTGTGGCGGTTCACTGATCGCCGCCGAGATGGCCCAGCAGCTCACCGCGGCCGGCGAAACCGTCGCCGGTCTCATCATGATCGACCCGGCTCACGACAAGACAGTGGCGCCGTATCTGTTCCTGTCCGGGCTGTCGCTGAAGCTGGCGCAGTCGGAAATGAAGAAGCGCATCGCGACGATCCAGGACCTGTTCGAACGCAAGCCCGATTTCTCCCGAGCCGATCGCCGCAAGGTCATTCAGGCTGCCCTGTTCGCCGCCATCGGGTCGTACGCGCCGAAGCCCTATGCCGGAAAGACACTGCTGCTCTACACCACCTCGCGGAAGCAGGTGCTGCTCGATCCGACGCGTGGATTCCCAACCCTGCTTGGCGACTACGAGACGGTCGAGATCAAGACTGATCACGGGAACATGTTCGAGCACCACCTGCCTAATATCGTCGCGGCGATTGCCCCGTTCCTGGATCGGGTGGCCGCCGCCGAGAGCCACCCCGTTCAAGCGTCCCGGCGAGCGGACTGAGTCGGATGACGAACGAGGCAATGGTCGCAAATACGGGCACCGGCGACCCGGCGGCAGAGAGGCCTGCAAGCGGGGCCGATCATGTCTCGGTCATCGCTAGGCTGTTCGCCGAAGTGCTCGATGCTGAGGCGGTGGAGCCGGACGACAGTTTCTTCCGCCTGGGTGGCGACTCGCTGATGGCGACGACGCTGATGGTGGAAATCGAAAAGAAGTTCGGCACCACGCTGTCGATCTCGACGCTGCTTGAAGCCTCGACGCCGCGGGCGCTGGCGACCGCGGTCTTCAAGGCGGCCGCCGAGCGGGTCGGCGACGCCCTGATTCTGGTCCGCGAGGGCGCAAGCGCGCCGCCGCTGTGTTGCGTCCATGGCATGACCGGCGAAGCGGTTTTCCAGCGAAAATTGGCGGACGCTTTGGTCGGTGATCGGCCGATATACGCGTTGAGGGCGATCGGCCTTCAGAAAGGCGAGCGACCGCTTGCGACGGTCGAACAGATCGCGAGCAACTATCTTGCGGCGCTCGACCGGGCGCGGGGCAGCGGTCCGTGCGTGCTGCTCGGGCACTGCGGCGGCTCGCTGATCGCCTACGAAATGGCGCAGCAGCTGACCGCGGCCGGCGAAACCGTTGCCGGTCTCATCATGCTCGACCCGGCTCACGACGAAATAGTCGCGCCGTATCTGTTCCTCGCCGGACTGTCGTTGAAGCTGGCCCAGTCGGAAACGAGGAAGCGGATGGCCGCAATCCAGGACCAGATCAAGCGGAAGCCGGATTTCTCGCGAGCCGACCGCCGTAAGATCATCACCAAGTCCCTGGTCGCCGCGGTTGGATCGTACACACCAAGGCCATACGGCGGAAAGACGCTGCTTTTGCATGCAAGCCCGCGCCGCGAGGCGCTGCTCGACCCGGCCAGGGGATTCCCGGCGCTGCTCGGCGACTACACGGCGGTGGAAATCAAGACCGATCACAGGAACATGTTCGAACACCACGTCCCAGATATGGTCGCCGCGATCGCCCCGTTCTTGGAACGGGTAGCCCCGGCAGAGGGCGACGCTGTTCAAGCGGTCCGTGCGGGGGACTGAGTTGCATGGAAATCGATACGACAACTGGCAACAGGGACGCCGATCATGTCTCGGTCATTGCCAGGCTGTTCGCGGAGGTTTTCGTCGCCAAGTCGGTTGAGGCGGACGACAGCTTCTTCCGTCTGGGTGGTGACTCGCTGCTGGCCGTGGCGCTCATGGCGGGCATCGAGAAAGAGTTCGGCACGGCGCTATCGATCGCCACGCTCCTGGAGGCGCCGACCCCGCGATTGCTGGCGACGGCGATCTTCAAGGCGGCTACCGAACGGGTCGGCGACGCCTTGATCGTCGTCCGTGGCGAGGGTCGCGGTCCGCCGCTGTGCTGCGTTCATGGGTTGACCGGGGAAGTGGTGTTTCCGCAAAAACTGGCCGATGCACTTGGCGTCGGGCGGCCGGTCTACGGGTTTCGGGCGCTCGGTTTCCAGGCTGGCGAGCGCCCGCTCGAGACGATCGAGCAGATCGCGAGCAACTATCTGGCGGCGCTCAGGCGAGTACCGGGCACAGGTCCCAGTGTGCTTCTCGGCCACTGTGGTGGCTCGCTGATCGCTTACGAGATGGCGCTGCAGTTGACCGCCGCCGGCGAAACCGTCGCCGGTCTTGTGCTGATTGACCCAGCGTACGACGAGAGAATAGCGCCGTATCTGTTCAAATCGGGCCTTTCGTTGAAGCTGGCGCAGGCGGAATGGAGGAAACGGGCCAAGGCAATCCAGTTCACCGTCGATCGGAAGCCCGATATGCCACACGCCGAGCGAGGCAAGACCGTCCGCCACGCGCTGGTTGCGGCCGCGGCGTCGTACGTGCCGAGGCCCTTCGACGGCAAAACGCTGCTTCTCCACACGACGGCGCGGAAAGACGCACTGCTCAATCCGGAGCGGGGATACCCCACCCTCCTGCCGGACTGCGAGGCCGTGGAGATCAATTCCGATCACAGGAACATGTTCGATCACATGCCTGAGGTCGTCGCGGCGATCGCGCCCTTCCTTGATCGGGTGGCTCCATTGCCGTAGCTCAGACGCCATGAACCTCTACGCTCGCCTCGCCTATCTCGCGGAAAACCGGGCCGGGGTCGTCGCGGTGGAGACGGCGAGTGAGCGGCTAACCTACGACCAGTTCCAAGCCTCGGCCAGCCGGATCGCGCGGCGGCTGCGGGCGGCTGGCGTGGGGCGCGGAGATATCGTCGGCCTCCATCTTCGCGATGCGCCCATCCATCTTGCGGCGTTCTTCGCGGTCATGCGGCTTGGAGCCACGATCCTGCCGCTCGATTGGCGATCGCCGCCCTCGGAACTGTCGCGCGTCATCGACCGGTTCGGGCCG
>JBBDMC010000167.1:0-15490 GCA_040878485.1 Bauldia sp.
CCGGGGCAGGCGACCAGCCGCGCCTCCCGGATGTCGTCGCGGTAGTACTCGGTCAGCCCGTAGACGGCTTCGTCCTGCAGCTCGGGCGCCCGGTGCTCATGGCCGTAGGTGATCCGGTAAGCCTCGGGGTCGCGCAGACGGAAATCCGCCGACATGTCGATGACCTTCACGGTCGGGTGTTCGGCAAGCGCCGCCTTGACGATCGTCTGGGTGGTGCCGTGCGGCAGGCCGCAGAAGACCGCGTCAATCGCCCCCCAGTCGGCGTCGTCGATGGTGGTCAGCCGCGGCAGATCGACGAAGCCGAGGTGTGGGAAGACCTCGGCCATGGTCTTGCCGGCGTGGGTGTTGGCGGTGAGCGCGGCGATCTCCATCGCCGGATGGGCGATGGCAAGCCGCACCAGGTCGGCGCCGGTGTAGCCGGAGGCGCCGAGCACGCCGATTCTGATGGTCTTGGTCATGGCCCCGCGCTCCGAGTGGTGAAGGTTTAGGGCGCTTCGCGGTGTCTGATCAAGGTCGGCGGCTGCGGGGGTGGCTTGACGCAGGTTGCGCCCGGTCGGAACAAGCCAACTCAAGTCATCAACAGGAGGACGGATGGCAAGCCTTTCCGCCTTGACGCGAGCGCCGCGTGCTGCTCAACTTACCGTGAACGGCCGTGCCGCGCCCGGGGCACGGACGTTGGTGCGTATGGGTGGGTTGCGGGCTGTCGGCCGAGAAGGCCGAAGGGGGATGTCATGCAGACCAGAGCGATCATGCTGAGGAGGACTTCGGCCGTCGCGGCGGCAGTTATGCTGTTGGGGTATGCGTCCGGCGCGAACGCTGTTACCCTGAGCACGGGCGTCGGCGCCCTCGGCGACCCCGAGTCCAATTGGGCCCTGGACACCTCGGCACCGCTCACCATCGTCAGCGGTGCGGCGGATTACCCCGGGGCGTGGGTCGCCGCGCCGACCGGGTCGAACTGGATCACGCCGGCGGCCTCGGGTAGCTTGGCGATCACTGCCGCCGACGGTCTGTATACCTACGAGTTGGCGTTCAATGATCCCGGGAAGCAGATTGACATCCAGTGGTCGTCGGACAACGGGTCCCAGTTCTACCTGAATGGCGCTGAGGTTAGCTCCGTCGGGGCGGCTGGTTACTCCAGCCTGGTGTCGTTCTCGATCCTGGCGTCGTCATTCAACGCGGGTCCGAATCTGTTTTCGGTCATCGTCAGCAACGATCCGTGTCCGGAGTGCAATGGCAAGAACCCGACGGGCTTGCTTGTCAGTGCAACCCCAGTTCCGTTGCCGGCGGCATTGCCATTGCTCGGCTCGGCGCTCGTGGGCTTGGGACTGTTCGGGCGGCGCCGCCGGATGAAGGCGAAGGAGCAGACCGAGCTTTCTCGCGCCTGACCATCGTCTGACCGGGCGTCGACGAAAAGGGGCGATGACGCGCGGGCGGGGCTCGCCGAGCGCGAGGCTGCTTGGCCGATCTATCGGGGCGGTGGCCTAGCCTCGCCGTCGCTCGGCCAGAAGACCCATGTAGAACATCGCCACGGTCGCGCCGGCGAGCGCCGTCACGTCGGCGTGGTCGTAGGGCGGCGACACCTCAACGACATCGGCGCCGACGAAATCGATGCTGCCGAGGCCGCGCAGGATCGACAAGGCCTCGCGGCTGGACAGGCCGCCGGCGACCGGTGTGCCGGTTCCGGGCGCGAACGCGGGGTCGAGGCAGTCGACGTCGAAGGTGAGATAGGCATTGGCGCTGCCGACCCGCTCCTCGATCCGCGCCGCGATGCCGGCGGCGCCAAGTTGATCGATCTCGCCGGCGGTGACGATGGCGATACCGCAGTCGTCGGGCGCCTGGGTGCGGATGCCGATCTGGATCGAGCAGGCCGGATCGATCAGCTTTTCCTCGACGGCGCGGCTGACGAAGGTGCCATGCGAGATGCGGGCCGGATCGTCCGGCCAGGTGTCCTGGTGGGCGTCGAACTGGACGAGCGCCAGCCTGCCGTGACGGGCGGCGTGCGCCTTGAGGAGCGGATAGGTGACGAAATGGTCGCCGCCGAGCGAGAGGAGCTGGACGTCGCCGGCGATGATCGCCGCCGCCTGCCGCTCGATCTCGGCGGCAACCTCCATCGGCTTGCCGAAGTCGAAGGCGCAGTCGCCGTAGTCGATTACCGCCAGCGTCTCGAACGGGTCGAAGCCGAAGGGGTGCTGCGGATCGCCGTCGAGGATGGCCGAGGCGCGGCGGATCGCCTGGGGCCCGAAGCGGGCGCGGGGCCGGTTGGGGGTCGCCTGGCCGAACGGGATGCCCCAGACGACCAGGGCGACGCCGGCAAGCTCGCGGCTGTAGCGGCGGCGCATGAACGAAAGGGCGCCGCCGTATGTCGGCTCGATGGCGCCGCGCTTGATCGGCCCGAGGAAGGCGTTGTCGGTGGCTGGCCGCTGGTCGGGTTCGCTCATGGCTGTCCCATCGTACGCCGGACCGGCATCAATGACAGGGCGGGCCGACCGGCCCGCCCTTCGAAACGCGGATGGGCGCGCGGCTCAGCGCTTGGAGAACTGGAACGAACGGCGGGCCTTGCGGCGGCCGTACTTCTTGCGCTCGACCACGCGGGCGTCGCGGGTCAGGAATCCGCCCTTCTTGAGTACCGGCCTCAGTTCGGGCTCGTAGTGGCCAAGGGCGCGCGAGATGCCATGGCGCAGTGCGCCGGCTTGGCCGGAAAGCCCGCCGCCGGAGACGGTGGCGCGGACGTCGTACTGGCCGGTGCGGTTGGCGGCGACGATCGGCTGTTGGACGACCATCTGCAGCACCGGCCGGGCGAAATACTCGGTGAAGGCCTTGTCGTTGACCAGGATGCGGCCGGCGCCGCGCGTCAGCCATACTCTGGCGACGGCGTTCTTGCGCTTGCCGGTCGCGTAGGCGCGGCCAAGGCCGTCGAGCTTCTGGATATAGACGGGCGCGGCCGGCGGCCGTGGCGCCAATTCCTGGAGCGACTGCAGGTCGGCCATGTCAGGCGGTCCTCTTGTTCTTACGGTTCATGCCGGCGATGTCGATCGGCTCCGGCTGCTGGGCGGCGTGGGGATGGTCGGCGCCGGCGTAGATGCGTAGGTTCTTGAGCTGTTTGCGGGCGAGCGGTCCATCCGGCATCATCCGCTCAACCGCCTTCTCCACCACCCGTTCGGGAAAGCGGCCCTCTAGAATCTGGCGGGCGGTGCGCTGCTTGATGCCGCCGATGTAGCCGGTGTGCCAGTGGTAGACCTTGTCCTGGCGCTTGCGGCCAGTGAGAACGACCTTGGCAGCGTTGACCACGACGACGTTGTCGCCGCTGTCGACGTGGGGGGTGTAGGTCGGCAGGTGCTTGCCGCGCAGCCGCCGGGTGATGATCGCCGCCAGCCGGCCGACGACCATGCCGTTGGCGTCGATCAGAACCCACTTCTTGTCGACGTCTGCGGGCTTGAGGTTGAAGGTTGCCATGTCGGTGTCCGTTCAGGATCGACGCTGGGCGCGCGGAGCGCCGACGACGGCGTGCTTCTAACGATCGGCCGTCAGACCGTCAAGGGGGCGAGATTTCGCAGCAGTTTCAGCTTTGTATGAAGCGGTAGTCTGTTACCGCGCCACGATCGGAGCGCTTGCCTGGAGACTCCGCGTCGATCATGTTAGGCGCACTCGATCAGCTCGCCGCGCGACCTCGGGAGGATAGTCTTGGCACAACCGGTACGAATGCTCCTTGCCGCCATCGTTGTGATCCTGGCGACGCCGCTGGTTGAAAGGGCCGGCGCGCAGTCGATGCAGACGCCGCTCACGCCTCAAATCGTCGAGGCGTTCATTGCCAGCTACCCGCAGGTGAAGGAGACGGCCACGGGCCTGTCGCAGCAATATGGCGTCGACACCGGCGGTGCCGACGTTTCGGCGGTCTGGCAAGCGTGGCTGGCGGTGACCGCCGCCCAAGGCGCCCTCAACGCCGCTTGCCAGAGCTACGGCTTCGACAGCTTCGCGTCGTGGATTTCGACCCTCACTAGCATCGCCACCGCCTACGCTTTCGCCCGCGAGGGCGGCGGGGTCAACGACCAGATGGCCACGGCGATCGCCAATATTCAGAACAACCCGAACGTGCCCGAAGCCCAGAAGCAGGCGATGATCCAGGCGATGCAGGCTTCGATGGGCGCGCTCGGCGCGATCATGCCGTCGCCGGAAAACGTCGAGGCGGTCATGCCCCGTCTCGCCGAGCTCGCCGTACTCTTCGACGACGATTGAGCGGGCCGCGGAGGACTCCGCCACCGGCCGCGGGCGCTCGATCGCAAGCATGAGTGAGACCTACGCCGACGATGAGCTTCGTTCGATCCTCGAGCGGACGCGCATCATCGCGCTCGTCGGGGCGTCGCCCAAGCCGCGGCGGCCGGCGAACTCGGTCATGGGTTACCTGCTTGGCGCCGGCTATCGCGTGATCCCGGTCAACCCGCGTCACGCGAGGGGCGAGATTCTCGGCCAGCCGGTCTACGCCAGCCTCGCGGAGGTGCCGGAGGCGATCGATCTCGTCGATATCTTCCGCCGCCGCGATGCACTCGCCGGCGTCGTCGACGAGGCGCTCGGCTTACGACCGAAACCGGCGGTGATCTGGATGCAGCTCGGCCTCATCGACGAGGTCGCGGCGGCGCGGGCGCGAGCGGCCGGTGTCACGGTCGTCATGGATCGTTGCACCATGGTCGAGCACCGCCGGCTGATCAGCCGGCAAGGCTGAGGGCTGCCAACGGTCGATGCGACCGCGCAAGCAATGCTTTTGCTTTTGATCTGGCGAGGTTTGCGGCTAACGGAGGGTCGCCGGGCCAGATGAAGGCCCGAGACGGAGGGAGTGAATCAATGAACGAAGATCGCGTTCCCGGATTTGCCACGCTTGCCGTTCATGCCGGGGCCAAGCCCGACCCGACAACCGGCGCCCGCGCCACGCCGATCTACCAGACCACGTCCTATGTTTTCGAAAACGTCGAGCACGCCGCCTCGCTGTTCGGTCTGCAGGCCTTCGGCAACATATACACGCGCATCACGAACCCCACCCAGGCGGTGCTCGAGGAGCGCGTCGCCGCGCTCGAAGGCGGCAGCGCGGGCCTGGCGGTCGCCTCCGGTCATGCCGCCCAGGTCGTCGTCTTTCACGCGCTGATGCAGCCCGGCGACGAGTTCGTTGCCGCCCGCCAGCTCTATGGCGGCTCGATCAATCAGTTCAACCACTCGTTCAAGAGTTTCGGCTGGCAGGTGAAGTGGGCCGACATCGACGACCTGTCGTCCTTCGAGAAAGCAGTGTCGCCGAAGACCAAGGCGATCTTCATCGAGTCGATCGCCAACCCCGGCGGCGTCGTCACCGATATCGAAGCGATCGCGGCCATCGCCAAGCGCGCGCAAGTGCCGCTGATCGTCGATAACACGCTTGCCACGCCCTATCTCTGCAAGCCCTTCGATCACGGCGCCGACATCATCGTCCACTCGCTGACCAAGTTCATCGGCGGCCACGGCAATTCGATCGGCGGCATGATCGTCGATGGCGGCAGGTTCAACTGGATGGCGTCGAAGCGCTATCCGTTCCTGTCCGAGAAGCGCCCGGAGTACAACAACATGGTGTTCGGCGAGACCTTCGGCAATTTTGCCTTCGCCATCGCCTGCCGGGTCCTCGGCTTGCGCGATCTCGGGCCGGCGATCTCGCCGTTCAACGCGTTCCTCTTCCTGATGGGCGCGGAGACCCTGCCGCTCCGGATGCAGAAGCACTCCGACAACGCCAAGACCGTGGCGGGGCATCTGGCCGGCCACGACAAGGTGACCTGGGTGAGCTACGCCGGCCTGCCGGGCGATCGCTACCACAACCTCGCCAGGAAATACTGCCCGAAGGGCGCCGGCGCGGTGCTCACCTTCGGTGTCGAGGGCGGCGCCGAGGCCGGCATCAAGCTGGTCTCCGCCGTCAAGCTGTTCTCGCACCTCGCCAACATCGGCGACACGCGCAGTCTGATCATCCATCCCTGGTCGACCACCCACAGCCAATTGACCGAGGAACAACGCAAGGTCGCCGGCGCCGGGCCGGACGTGGTGCGCCTGTCGGTCGGCATCGAGGACGTCGCCGATATCATCGCCGATCTCGACCAGGCGCTGGCGGCGGCCTGACGATCAGCGGATCGTCCGGATCATGGTGCCGGGAGGGTCAAGCCGTTGGCTCTACACGAGGGGTTCGCATGAAACCGGCTATCGGCGCGAAAGGGCTGATCCTGGTCGTGGTCGCCGTACTGGCCCTGGCCGCCATGCCCCGCCTGTTGCCTGCCCGGATCGAGTTTCGCGAAGTCGATGAGCCGAAGGGCTTCCGTCAGCTTGTTCTTGACGGGGAAAGCTCGCGATTGGACCCGCTGACCGGCACCGATCGCGGCCCGCCGGCGTCCGAAGCGGACGAGGCAAGCGTGTGCGAGCTGCTGTTTCATGATCCAGACTCTCCAACGGTCGGCAGCGGGGCGGACAAGGTGGCGGTGGTGGCGTTCTTCGACTACCGCTGCCCCTACTGCAAGACACTCGACCCATTGCTGTCGGGTATGGAGGCGGACGGAGACATCCGCCTCGTCTTCAAGGAGTGGCCGATCCTCGGCGCTAACTCATTACTGGCGGCGCGGGCTGCGCTCGCCGCTGCCCGACAAGGCAAGTACCCGGAATTCCACGCCCGCTTGATGGCGAGCGGCTTCATTCCGACGGCGGGCTACATCGAGGCGCTTGCCGGCGAGCTCAGCCTCGATACCGGGCGGCTGTTGGCCGACATGGAAGCACAGGCCGTGACCGCCGAAATCGAGCGCACCTTCGGGCTCGCCGCGCGCCTCGGCTTCGGCGGAACGCCGTCCCTCGTCGTCGGGCGAACGATCGTCAACGGCGCGATCCGGAAAGCCGACCTCAAACGCCTCGTTGCCGACGAAGCCGCGTCCTCGACCACGGCCTGCTGAAAGCGAAACCCGCGGAGCTGCCTTGCCGGCCCGCTCGCCGCGGCCTGACGAAGAAGACCAGCCCCCGCGCCGGACGGCGTGGGGGTCGGCCCCGCTCGACGCCATCGGGTTAGCCGGGCGCCGTCCGAGCCGGCGGCTCGCGTGTGATCATCCACAGCTCAACCGCCGCCAGGACGGCAACCGCGAGCCCGACCAGGACATGGGTCCACATCGCGTTCGCGATCGACGAGAAGCCAAGCACGAACGGCGACGCAAGAACCCAGATGCCGAGGGTGAGATTCACCCACTCTTCCCACTGGGTGAAGGCAACCAGCGCCCCGACCGCGACTACGCCGATGGCGCTGCCGGCGATCATGGCGTTGAGGCTAACCGTCCCGGCGGGGAATGAGAGAACCCACGGGCTCGCGACCAACACGATGGCCAGGATCAGGTTGATCCCATCGATGAGCGTCAGGTTTCTCTTTAGCATAGGAGCCTCCTGAGCTATCTGCCATCAGAGGGCCCGCCCGCTCAGACTTGCGAGCTGGCACGCCGCTTATATGGGTATTCCGACGCAACGCTTGAAGCCCGGCGACGTAATAAGGCCGGCCGCGGTCGCCTTGCCGTCGCCCAAAACCGCCTATAGTCGACAAGGGAGGGCGAACGAGAATCAGAGGGCCGCGTCGATGAGGACCCGGGCACTGCCGGTGGCGCTGGCGCTGGTCCTGGCCGCGGCGGCCGGTCCGGCCTCGGCCCAGTCCTGCCATAAGGAGGGCTCGTTCGAGGCGTGGCTGACGGCGTTGACGGCCGAGGCGGCCGCCTCGGGCGTCTCGGAGCGGGCGATCAACGCGGCTCTTCGCGACCTGCGGTTCGATCCGGCAATCGTCAAGAAGGACCGGGCTCAGGGCGTCTTCACCCAGGATTTCCTCACCTTCGCCGGGCGGATGGTGGCGGCCTACCGGCTGACGCAAGGAGCCGCCAATCTCGCCAAGTACAAGAACACCTTCGCCCGGATCGAGCGCGAGTTCGGCGTCCCCGGGGCCGTGCTCGCCGCCTTCTGGGGGCTGGAGACGGATTTCGGCGCCAACATCGGCGACGGTCCGACGCTGACGTCGCTGGCGACGCTCGCCTACGACTGCCGGCGGCCGGAGCTGTTCCGCCGGGAGCTGCTGTCGGCGCTGGTCATCGTCGACCGCGGCGACCTGAGCGTGGCCGAGATGCGGGGCCCCTGGGCCGGCGAGCTCGGACAGGTCCAGTTCCTCGCCAGCCGCTATGTCGACTTCGGCATCGATTTCGACGGCGACGGTCGGGTCGACATGCTCAAGAGCGCGGCGGACGCGCTCGCCTCCGCCGCCCGCTATCTGCAGCACCTGGGCTGGGGGGCCGGCGAGCCGTGGCTCAAGGAGGTGCGGGTTCCGCGGTCGCTGGCGTGGGAACAAGCCGACATCGCCGTCAAGCTGCCGGTCTCGCAGTGGGCCGCCTGGGGCGTGGCGCTTGCCGACGGCAGGCCGCTGCCGGCCGGCGGGCCGCCGGCTTCGCTGCTGCTGCCCATGGGCCGCAACGGTCCGGCGTTTCTCGCCTATCCGAACTTCGACGTTTATCTCCAGTGGAACTCGTCGCTGGTCTATTCGACCACCGCCGCCTACTTCGCCACCCGGCTCGCCGGCGCGCCGAAGGTCAGTGCGGGGGCGGGGGTCGCGCCGCTGAGCCCGGCCGAGGTGCGCGAGGTCCAGACGCTGCTCAAAGGGCGCGGCTACGACGTCGGCAAGATCGACGGGGTAATCGGCGTTCTCACACGCGCCGCGGTCAAGGACGTGCAGCTCAAGTTCGGCCTGCCGGCCGATTCCTATCCGGACGCGGCGCTGCTGGCCAAGCTCAGCGGATCGTGAATGGCAGCGCCAGGGTGCCGCTCTTGCCGGTGACGGCGTCGCGGAGCGTCGTCTCGACGACGTATCCGCCCGCAGGGATTCCGGGCAGCGTGTAAGTTATTGTCGTGAAGAATTCCCGGTTCTTGACGCGGCTGCCGATCTCAAGCTCCTGGAAGGCCTCCCGGCCAAGCAGCACCTCGCCGCCGGTTGACTTGACCACGAGATCGACGATCAGGTCGGCGTGCCAGATATCGCCGGATTTCGCCCAACCGAAGCCGACCGGCTCGGCGTAGACGATCATCTTGTCGCCGGCGGCGAAGATACTGTCTTCGCGCGGATTGTAGACACCGAATCCGTTTGGCGGCTCGGCGACCCAAAGGCCGCGGCGGAAGCTCAGCGGCGCCCGATCCCACAATGCCGTAACCGCCTCGTCCAGCGTCGCCAGCGCGTCGATGAACTTGCCGTCGTCGGCGAGCGCCTCGGCTTGCGTGGCCTTGTCGGCGATACCCTGAGCGGCGGCCGGTCCGAGCAGCAAGACGGCGATCAGAATTGCGGCGAAGCTGCGCACCATGGTGCTCTCCTCCATTCGATGCCAGTCACGACTTCACGCGCACGTAGCTGCCGGGCGCGTCCTCGATCGGCTTCACCTTGCCGCGGCCGACTGGCCGCGCCTTCACCCGCGTCTTGTCGAGGCCGAGAATCCACTTCTGCCAGTGCGGCCACCACGAGCCGGGGTGCTCCTTCGCCTTCTTCCGCCAGGCCTCGTAGGCGTCGCCCCTCGGCGCCGGTCCGGTCCAGTACTGGTACTTGTGACGCTCGGGCGGATTGATCACCCCGGCGATATGGCCCGAGCCGGTAAGGACAAAGGTCACCTTGCCGCCGAAGAACGACGAACCGTAGAAGACCGAGCGCGCCGGAGCGATGTGGTCCTCGGTGGTCGCCAGATTGTAGATCGGCACCTTGACCTTCTTCGGATCGAGCCGAACGCCGCCCAACTCCATCAGTCCCTTGGCGAACCGGTTGTCGAGGTAGCAGTTGCGCAGGTAGAAGGAGTGGTTGGCCGCCGGCATGCGGGTGGCATCGGAATTCCAGTAGAGAATGTCGAAGGGCGCCGGTTCCCGACCCTTGAAGTAGTTGCCGATCACGTACGGCCAGATGAGGTCGTTGGCGCGCAGCATGTTGAAGGTAACCGCCATGTTGTTGCCTTCGAGGTAGCCGCGCACGCTCATCTTCTTTTCCAGCCGCTCGATCTGTTCCTCGTCGACGAAGACCGAGAGGTCGCCGGCGTGGGTGAAGTCGACCTGCGAGGCGAACAGCGTCGCCGACCTGATGCGATGGTCGCCGGTGACCGCGGCGTGGGCGAGCGCGGCGGCGAGCAGCGTCCCGCCGACGCAGTAGCCGACGGCGTTGACGGCGTCGGCGCCGGCCGCGTCGCCGATCACGTCGAGCGCCTCGAAGATGCCCTGGCGCATGTAGTTCTCGAAACTCTTGTCGGCCTGATGCTCGTCGGGGTTGACCCACGAGATGACGAACACGGTGTGGCCCTGCTCGACGCACCAACGGATGAACGACCGCTCGGGGCTGAGGTCGAGGATGTAGAACTTGTTGATCCACGGCGGCACCATGAGGAGCGGGCGCCTGAGCACCGTCTTGGTGGCCGCCTGGTACTGGATCAGCTGGCAGAGATCGTTCTGGTGGATGACCTTGCCCGGCGTGTTCGCCAGGTTGTCGCCGAGCCGGAACTTCGAGAGATCGGAGTGGCGGATCTTGAGGTTGCCGCCGCCCGCCTTGATGTCCTCGGCAAGCATGTGCATGCCGCGCACCAGGTTGGCGCCGTCCGAGGCCAGCGTCTCGCGCAGCACTTCGGGATTGGTGAGGATGAAATTGGTCGGCGCCAGCGCGTTGACGATCTGCTTGACGTAGAAGGCGGCCTTCTGGCGCGTGCGCGGGTCGAGGTCCACGGCCCCAACCGCTATATCCTCGGCCCAGCGGCTGGTGACCAGATAGAGCTGCTTGAGAAAGTCAAAGAACGCGTTCTGGCTCCATTCCGGGTCGGCGAAGCGCTTGTCGCGCGGGTCTGGCCGGGCGACCGCCTGGGCCGGCTCGCCCATCATGCGTTTCAACGACACCGTCCACAGCGCCAGATAACTGCCGAGCAGCCGGTTTTGCGCCATCAGCGCCCGCTCCGGTTCAGCCGTCCAATACTCGGCGACCTTGGCGAATGTCTTGATGACGTCGGTCAGGGTGTCGGAATAGTCGAGCGCGACCTTGCCTTCCTCGCGCGGCTTGAGGTAGGCGGAGGCCGCCTTGCCGGCTTCCTCGATGGTGCGGGCAAGATTGACCGCAAACGCCTCGGGATTCTTGATCCAGAGGGGAGGGTCGGGAGGGTCGCCGTCTTTCGCCGTCATGGTCCCGCTGCCACAGGGCCGAGAAAAAAAGGCATTGTCGCACGCTTTTTGGTCATAATGCGCGGCTAGTTAAGGACTGGCTCAACCGATGCCAGCACCGGCGTTGCCGCTCTTGGCGCCAAGTAAGGAAGTACGACTGAGAATGAGCCTCGTGGGGCGGAAGGGGGCGCGGCGGCTCCTTGGCGTGATGTTTGTCGCCGGTGCCGGCCTGACGGCCGGCGGTTGTGCGTTTTCGCTGCACGACTTTGCCGAGCCGAAATCCAGGTCGGTCGCTGAGACCGCCCCCGTCGCCGCACCGGTGGCGCCAGCCGTCACCCAACTAGTGGCAGCGGCCGCCGGCGACGCCCAATCCGACTTGCCGCCGCCGATGTCGCTCGCCGCTGTCCCCGAAGCGCCGACGCCAGAGCTTCCCACCGGCAAGGCGGCCGGGATTGCGACCGCCGCTGGCGCTCCATCCGACCAGGCCGGTGGCAAGCTGCTCTCGCCCGAGGAGAAGGACCGGGTCATCGCCGAGCTTGAGGCGCTGGCACGCAGCCAGGAGGCGAGATCGGCTGCCGACGCCGCCAAGTGCGACGAAGAAGCGGCCGAGGTCCTCGATCCTCAACAGCGCTTGGCGCGTGATTTGGCCGACCGCGAGTGCTAGGAAGCAGCGGTCGCCGCGACCGGGAATCGCTGTCTCGCCGGCGCCGTGAAGAGGCTCTGCCATGTCGGAATTCTATCGCGTACGGCGCTTGCCGCCCTACGTCTTCGAGCAGGTCAACCGGCTGAAGGCGAGCGCGCGGGCCGCCGGCGCCGACATCATCGACCTCGGCATGGGCAACCCCGACCTGCCGACGCCTGCCCACATCGTCGCCAAGCTCGCCGAGACCGCCGAGCGCCCGGACACCCACGGCTATTCGGCCTCGCGCGGCATCGGCGGGCTGCGCCGGGCGCAGGCCGCCTACTACGGCCGCCGCTTCGGCGTCAAGGTCGACCCCGATACCCAGGTGATCGTCACCATCGGCTCCAAGGAGGGCTTCGCCAACTTCGCCCACGCCATCACCGCGCCCGGCGACGTGGTGCTGTGCCCGAACCCGAGCTACCCGATCCACGCCTTCGGCTTCCTGATGGCCGGCGGGGTGATCCGCTCGCTGCCCGCCGCTCCCGACGCCGACTACTTCCACGCCCTCGAGCGGGCGGTGATGCATTCGATCCCCAAGCCGCTGGCGGTGGTGGTCTGCTACCCGTCGAACCCGACGGCGCATGTCGCCGAGCTCGACTTCTATCGCGACCTGGTCAGCTTCGCCCGCCGCAACGAGCTGATCGTGCTGTCCGACCTGGCCTACGCCGAGGTCTATTTCGACGGCCAGCCGCCCCCCTCGATCCTCCAGGTGCCGGGCGCCATCGACGTCGCCGTCGAATTCACCTCGATGTCGAAGACGTTCTCGATGGCGGGCTGGCGGATCGGCTTCGCCGTCGGCAACGAGCGGCTGATCGCGGCGCTGTCGCGGGTCAAGTCCTACCTCGACTACGGCGCCTTCACCCCGATCCAGGTCGCCGCCACCGCCGCCCTCAACGGGCCGGAGGATTGCATCGAGGAGATGCGGGCGACCTACCGGCGCCGCCGCGACGTTCTGGTCGAGAGCTTCGGCCGCGCCGGCTGGCCGATCCCCAGCCCCAGCGCCTCGATGTTCGCCTGGGCGCCGATCCCCGAGCGCTTTGGCGCGCTCGGCTCGCTCGAGTATTCCAAGCTGCTGATCGAGAAGGCCGACGTCGCGGTCGCCCCGGGAGCCGGCTTCGGCGAGCACGGCGAAGGCTACGTCCGCATTGCCCTGGTCGAGAACGAGCAGCGCATCCGCCAGGCCGGCCGCAACCTCAGGCGCTTTCTTGAATCGGCCGACAAAACATTGCACAACGTCGTCCCCATGACGGGCGCCCGCCGCTAACGACCGAAGGTCTCGGACGCATCGCGGCCGGCGGCTGCCGCGGCCCGGGAGCGGGTGGCTGATGTACCTGGAGAAGTTCAAGCTTGACGGCCGCACGGCGTTGGTCACCGGCGGCGGGCGCGGCATCGGGCTTGCCGCGGCCGAGGCGCTCGGCGAAGCCGGGGCGCGGGTGGTGATCGCCGACGTCGACGGCGCCATCGGCGCGGCGGGCCTCTCGGCGCTGAAGCAGCGCGGCGTCGAGGCGACGCTGGTCGGCCTCGACGTGACCGACGCCGACGCGGTGACCAGGACCGCCGACGATCTCGAGCGCCGCTTCGGCGGCATCGACATCCTCGTCAACAACGCCGGCATCGCCCGCACCGGGATCGCCGCCGAGGCGATGGAGGACGAGCGCTGGCTCGACGTCCTCGACGTCAACCTCAACGGCGTCTTTTGGTGCGCCCGCGCCTTCGGCCGCCACATGCTGGGACGCCGCCGGGGCGCGATCGTCAACATCGGCTCGATGTCCGGCTTGATCGTCAACAAGCCGCAGAAGCAGGCGCACTACAATGCCTCCAAGGCCGCCGTCCACCACCTCACCCGGTCGCTCGCCGCCGAGTGGGCCGACCGCGGCGTCAGGGTCAACGCCGTGGCGCCCACCTACATCGAAACGCCGCTTAACCGTTTCGTCAGGGATGACCCTGAGATGTACGGGACCTGGATGGAGATGACGCCGATGAAGCGCATGGGCCAGCCCGAAGAGATCGCCTCGGTGGTTCTGTTTCTGGCATCGGACGCGGCGAGCCTGATGACCGGGGCGATCGTCGTCGTCGACGGCGGCTACATCTGCTGGTGAGGCGGCGGGCGGGAGAAGGGATCGTCTGATGGACACCGCCTTGCGCATCGGTCTTGCCGGCATCGGAACGGTCGGCTCGTCGCTGGTGCGACTGATCGAGCGACACGGCAACGACCTTGCCGTGCGCTGCGGCCGACCGATCTCGATCGCCGCGGTTTCGGCCCGCGACCGGGGCAAGGATCGCGGCGTCGAAATGGCGCGATTCTCCTGGTTTGACGACCCGGTGGCGCTCGCCGGAGACCCAGGCAACGATGTGTTTGTCGAGCTGATCGGGGGTGCGAACGGCGTTGCCCACGCTGCAATCCGCGCTGCCTTGGGTGCGCGCAAGCATGTGGTCACCGCCAACAAGGCGCTGCTCGCCCAACACGGGGTGTCGCTTGCCCGGGCCGCGGAGGCCGCCGGCGTCAGCCTCAACTTCGAGGCCGCCGCAGCCGGCGGCATCCCGATCATCAAGACGCTGCGCGAGGCGCTGGCCGGCAACACCGTCAATCGCGTCTACGGCATCCTCAACGGCACCTCCAACTACATCCTCACCCGCATGGAGGAAGACGGCCTGTCGTTCGCCGACTGCCTCAAGGCGGCGCAGCATCTGGGCTACGCCGAGGCCGACCCCAGCTTCGACGTCGGCGGCCAGGACACCGCCCACAAGCTGGCGCTCTTGACCGCCATCGCCTTCGGCACCGAGATCGACGCCCAATCGGTCTACGTCGAAGGCATCGCGTCGATCACGCCGGCCGATATCGAAGCCGCCGACGAGCTCGGCTACCGGATCAAGCTGCTCGGCGTCGCCAGCCGCACCGAAAGCGGCATCGAACAGCGGGTCCACCCGACCATGGTGCCGAAATCCTCGGCCATCGCGCGGATCGACGGGGTGACCAACGCGGTCGCCGTCGAGGCCGATTTCGTCGGCCAGCTGGTGCTGTCGGGGCCGGGAGCGGGAGGCGAGGCGACCGCCTCGGCGGTGATGAGCGACGTCGCCGACATCGCCCGCGGCGGTCGGGTCGGCACCTTCGGCCGCCCGGCGTCGAACCTCGAGCCCTACCGGCGCGCCGGCATGCGTCTGCACGAGGGCGGCTACTACATTCGTCTGTCGGTCTACGACCGGCCGGGGGCGTTCGCCGCCATCGCCCGGCGGATGGCCGACTGGGGCATCTCGCTCGAATCGATCGTCCAGAGACGCCGGGCGCCCAGGGCGGCGGCGCCCGAGCACCCGGTGCCGGAGGCGCCGCAACCGGTCATCATGATCACCTACGAGACGACCGAATCCGCCATCCGCCAGGCGCTCGACGCGATACAGGCCGACGGTCATGTCGCCAGCCCGCCGCAGATGATACGGATAGAGCCGCTCGCCTGACACGATCGGGCGTCCCGGAGGCCGACGATGAACGAGCAACCGCGGTTGACGCGACGCGCCCCGGCGCTCGAACGCATCCTGACGCTGGAGCTGGTGCGGGTGACGGAGCGGGCGGCGGTCGCCGCGGCGCGGCTGCGCGGCCGCGGGGGCGAGATAGCCCCCGCCCCGGCCGCCGTCGACCCC
>JBBDMC010000168.1:0-15245 GCA_040878485.1 Bauldia sp.
CACCAACGTCTGCTCGACCTTGTCGTCGTGATAGATACCGCCGTAAGCGGCGACGATGCGGGCGTGCTCCTCGCTGTCGATCCGTGACCGGCCGGCGATCGGCGCCGTGCCGGCCGGGTCGCCGAAGATGGCGGCCGTCGGCCCGCCGGTTCCGCTGCCGGAGCTGCAGCCGGCGACGACCAGGGCGGCAAGGACGACGAGCGCGCTCGCCGCCCGGCCGCCGTTCCGGCGCCAGGTCGCAGCGTCAGCCTCTGCCACCCGCTTCGTCGCCATCGGCCAGTACTTCGATCTCAACCGGATCATTGAGCCTGATCGCCGGCCCGCCACTTTCCTCGATCACCCCGCGCACGCGAACCCGCCGGCCCTTCAGCCCGTCGATCGAGATGCCGCCTTCGGATAGCCGCCCGGCGACCCTCAGTGAGACCATGATGGTGAAATCGCTCCGGTATTCGCGTCCAAAGTCGACGAAGATCATGGAAGTTCCATGACCGATCGACGTCACCCGGCCCTCGACCAGCTCATATAGGCCCTTTCTGGCGAGAAGCGAAGGATCGTTAGCCTGCCGGACGGCGTAGTCGGGGCTCGACCAAATGCCGAGGCCACGGGCCCTTGCCGCCTCTTCCGCGTCAAGCAGGGCGGCGATGCACGGCGGATCGCCTGGAAGCCAATGCACCCGGGCAAGACCCGCCACGACCAGGGTCGATTGCAGCCACTGCCGCGTTTCGCCGAGATAGACGTTGGCGTGCATCCGACCGTGCCGGTCGGGCCCCGACCCGATCTGGTCCACGACCGCGTCCTTGCCGACCGCCAGCCGTTCCAGGCCTTGCCGAGCCACGAGCGCTAGCGGCCACGACCGGCTTTCCGGCATCCCAAGCGGCCGCTCCGGCGCCTCTATGCCGGCAAGCCTGACCAAACCGCCGTCCGCGAGCCCGATCGTAGCGCCGTCGATCGCCTCCGCGATCGTCACAGTCGTGCCGTCGTGATCGGTCGCACAGGCCCGTCCCTTGCCGACGACGACGACACTCCCGGCGACGACCTGGACGGCAGCGACGGCGACAACAATCACAGCAGCACGAACCGCCGGCTGCGGGCGTCGCGACCGGTTCATGATTGGGCAATGATACCACAGCCTGGCGTCGCGGCAGCCCCACTCAGCGGGGGTGTGGGCTTGCGTCTGATCGGGATTGGAGCGGGCGACAGGAGTCGAACCCATGCTTTCGACCGGGCCGGTCGACGCTCTGCCGTTGAGCTACACCCGCATAGATGGTGATTGCAGCTTGCCCGGCAGCGTGCAACCGGGCAGCGAGATTAGCCTTAACTTTCTCGCTGCTTTTGCGATCACGCCGACCCCGCCGAGCGTCACAAGCCGGTCTTGCGACGCAGCGCCTGCGCGGACTCTCGCAGCCGAAACAGCATGTCGGCCACGATCCTTTGGTCGGCGCGCGCCCAAAAGTCACGTTCGCCAAGCTGCGGTAGCACTTGGCCGCGTCTGCCCGTCAGCCCGCTCTTGAACTGCCGGAGCATCGAGCTCTCGGGCGCGCCGCCGAGGTCGTACCAGCGCGCTCCCCCGGCCGACAGCCAGCCGACGATCCACCAATGGAGCGCAAACCCGGCATTTACCTTGAGCGCCCCCTCGCGGCTCGCACCGTAGAGGTAGTAGGCAGTATCGCCGAACGTCCCGACGATGGCGCCGGCGACCGGCTCGCCATCGTGCCGCGCGATCACGACCGCCGGCCTGAGCTCGGGTGGCAAGCGATCATGCAGCCAGGGCAAGAGACCGACCGGGTCGCTCTCGGCCGCGTTCTTGCGCGCCACCATCTCCCGATGCATGCGCGCGAAGGCTTCGAAGCCGGTACCGCCCTCGACGAGGTCGACCGTGACCCCGGCGCTTTCCGCCTTCTTCAAGTTGTAGCGCCACTTTTGACCGAGGCTCCCGCGCTGCTCCTCGGCGCTCAGCCCGAGATCGACGAAGAAACGGTCGGGAGAGGCCATCGGCCGACGCAGGACGAAGCCATGGTCGCCGAGCGCCGCCTCCTCGATCGGCTGGATTGTCGGGTTCGGTCGCGGCTGGATGGTGAGAAGCATGCCGCGGCGCCCGCAATATTCGGCGCCGAGTTCCGCCAGCATCCGGCGATAGACCGCGACGTCCGCATCGCCGGTTCGCGAGCGCCATACCGGCCCGAACTTGACGAAGGCGATACCCCGGCCGACGACCGGCGCCTGAAACGTCGCCACCCGCGCCATGGCGACCGGCCGCTCGCCGTCCCGAAGCACGAGGTGGCTGTCGTGGCCGCTGCCCCAACGGCGGCGGGAATAGGCGGCGCTCTGCTCGAGACTGCAGTCCGAGAACCCGGCGAGGCTTTCATCCCACTGGGTATCGGGAACCGCGTCGATGTTGACCCGGAAGCGCAAGACCTGCCGGTCGGCGGCGGCGCCCGCGACCCCGGAAAGGCCCGGCAGGATGGTCGTCACGAGATCGAGCCTGGCCATGGGTTCATGCGCTTGCCGATGCCTGGTAGTACGGCTGTCGGCGTTTGTCGCCGCGACGGCGACCACCGTCTTAGCCGCCACCACACGCCATGTCAGCAAATCTGAATATCGTTGAGCTCAAAACCGAATTAACTTTAACAGTTCACGCTAGATTTCAAGCTTTTGAGCCGCGCATTGGTAAATAATTTAGGCGATCGGTTAATTATATACATTGGAAGAATGGCTTTTTTGTTTCAAAAAGTCGCAGACGATTCTACAAGACTTGAGTTGCACTACCGCGAAGCGAGGCCATGTCCGAATCCGTCGCCGTTGCGAGGCCGATCCTGTCCGGTCTATCGATCGTGACGATCGGCCGTCTGGGCGCCGCGGCGATCGGCATGATCACCCAGGTCTACCTCGCCAAAGTGCTGTCGGCGGCCTCGCTTGGCGTCTTCTACATGGCGACCAGCCTCGCGGCGTTCCTTGGGATCGTCGCGACCTGCGGCCTTCCTCTCGTCGCCGCGCGGTTTCTCGTTCGCTACCGGCACCGCGCGACGGCGGACTTTTCGGGCCTGTTTGTGGCGACCGCCCGGCGCGTGATCCTCCCGGTCTCGCTGGTTCTGACGGCCGCCGCCGTCGCGATCATCCTGCTGTGGCCGGACCTGCCGAAGGGTGAGCGGACGGTCTTGCTGATCGGTTGCCTCGCGGCGCCCGGATTTGCCCTGGCGCGGCTTTCGGGAGCGGCCGCGACAGCCTGCCGGCGGTTCCAGCTCTCCTACTTGCCGGACCTCGTCGCCAGGCCGGTCCTGTTCCTCTTCGCGGTAATGGCGATGGGGCTCTTTGCCCAGCGGGTCGACCTTACGCTGACGGTCGTCATCTTCGTTCTGCTGGTGACCGCTCAGGCGCTCTTCCAGGATGGCGCCCTGCGGCGGATCATCGCTCCGGGCACCCGACCGCGGCAGCCGGTCGCCGGCCGGCTGCGGTTCATGTGGCTCAAGGCCGCGCTTCCCCTGACCGGCGTGATCCTCATGACCTCGATCTTCGCCGATCTGGCCATCCTTTCGGCGGGCCTGTTTCTCGGCAAGGCCGATCTCGCCGTCTTTGGCGTCTGCGTGAAGATCGCCCTGATCGCCGGCTTCGTTCAGGTGACCGCCCACAAGATGCTGCAGCCCGACCTCGCCGAGGCGCTGATCGCCCGCGACCGCCGTCGCCTGTCCCACACCATCGCGCAGGCCAACCTGATCGGCGTCGGCGTCGGGCTGGCGGCCTTCCTCGCCGTTGCCGCGACCGGCGATCTCGTTCTTTCGGCGTTCGGCGACCACTTCGTCGCCGGCCGCAACATCCTCCTCGCCCTGCTCTTTGGCCAGACTCTGATCGCCGCCGGCGGACCGGCCATCCAGGTTCTGACGCTGGCGCGCGGACAGGCGGCGGCAGCCTTGGCGAGCATCCTCGCCGCTCTCTGCCTGTTGGCGACCAATGCCGTGTTCGTCCCCCTCCTTGGCCTCGGCGGCGCCGCCCTGGCGATGGTGTGCACCCAGATTGTCTGGGCGGCGCTGCTGGCGATCCAGGTCCGCAGGACGACGGGGATCGCCTCCGACATCTTCTCGCTCATCGGTCTGCCGCGCCGCGAGCTGCCGATCTCGGTGGCCTCATGACGGCGCCGGTCTCCGAATACGTTACGCCGCGTCTCCGCCGCGTCGATGAGCCATCGACAAGCCTCGGGATCGTTGCCCTGCCCTGCACAATGATGCGCGGAGGAACCTCGCGCGGCGCCTTCTTCAGCGCCGCCGATCTGCCGCGCGATGTCGGCTTGCGCGATCGCGTTCTCCTGGCCGCCATGGGCTCGCCCCATCCCCTTCAGGTCGACGGCATCGGTGGCGGCAACTCGCTCACCTCCAAGGTGGCGATCGTCGGACCGCCGAGCGATCCGCGCGCCGATGTCGACTACCTGTTCGCGCAGGTCAGCGTCGATCAGGCGATGGTCGACACCAAGGCCGCCTGCGGCAACATCCTGGCCGCGGTTGGCCCGTTTGCGATCGAGGCCGGCCTCGTCGCGACCGGCTCGCCCTTCACCGTCGTCCACATCCACAACCTCAACAGCGGCACGATCACCGTCGCCACGTTAAGCACGCCGTGGGGCAGGCTGCGTTACGATGGCGACCAGACCATCGCCGGCTGCGCCGCGTCGGCGGCCCCGGTTCGCCTGTCGTTCGTCGACGCCGCCGGCGCCATGACCGGACGCCTCTTGCCGTCTGGGCGAGTCGTCGAAGCGATCGACGGCATCCCGGTATCGCTGGTCGACTACGCGATTCCGGTGATGATCGTCGAGGCGAGCCGGTTCGGCCTCAGCGGGCGGGAAACCCCCGCCGAGATCGACGCCAATCGCAGCCTGCTCGACACCATCGAACAGGTCCGCCGGGTCGCCGGGCGGCGGATGGGTCTTGGCGACGTCTCGCGGTCGGTCACGCCGAAGGTCGCACTGGTCTCGCCGCCGCGAAACGGCGGAACCATCGCCTCGCGCTACCTCACGCCGTGGCACTGCCACCTGTCGCACGCCGTCACCGGCGCTCTTTGCCTGACCGCGGCGAGCCGCCTCGCCGGCAGCGTCGCGGCCGCGGTCGCCGTTCCCACTGCCGTCGGGTCGAACGTCGAGGTGGAGCATCCCGCCGGCGCGCTGCGCGTCGATTTTGACGGCAGCGGCGAGGAACTCGTCACCTCGGTCGTCAGGACGGCACGGCTTCTGTTCAAGGGCCACGTCTATGTGCCGGAAGACGTTTTCCAACTCGACGCGCCGAACGAGGCAGACGGCGCGCGCAAATCGTCGCCGGCCGACGCTTTCTCCGCCTCGACGATCGCCGGGTGACACCGAGATGAGCAGCACGCGGCCGCGCGGCGCCCGAGCTTCCGGCTCGTCGAACGGAAGGACCGTTCTCGTCCTCGGCAACTACCGCCCGGCGCTCGCCGCGGCACACGCCCTGTACACGATGGGCTACCGCGTCGTCCTCGGCGCCGAGCCGGGCTCGACCGGTGCCGAACGATCGCGCTTCGTCGACCACGTCTGGCCGCTGCCCGACGCCCGGCTGGCGCCAGCGGAATTCCGCGCCGCACTCGCCGCACGCCTGCAGTCGGATAGGACCATCGCCGTCATCGTTCCCATGACCGAGCGGCTTCTCAACCTGGTCGATGCATCGCGCGACGTGGTACCGCCCGAGGTCAGGGTGGCGGCGCCGCAAAGCAGCGTCCTGCGCGTCTGCCATGACAAGCTCGCCTGGCTGCGCTTCTGTCGCGCTGCCGGCATCGCGACCCCGCCGTTCGAGGCCGCCTCGTCGCTGCCGGGTCTTCGCCGCACCGTCGAGGCGATCGGCTGCCCGGTCGTCATCCGGCCGGTCGAGGCCGGCACCCGCATCGGCAAGCGCAAGGCGGTGTTGCTCGACCGGCTTGACGATCTCGGCGCCGCGTTTCCGACCTGGCCCGCCGGTGTCGGTGAACTGCTTGTCCAGAAGCGGTTCCAGGGTGAGCGCTACAATCTCTATTTCGGCGCCCTCGACGGAACGATCGTGCGCCAGCTGCACTCGTACAGCCTGCGCACCGACCGCTGGGACGGCAGCGGTCAGACGATCGAAGGCGCCGTCGTTCCGCCGATCGGCCTGCACGGCGCCATGCTGGCCAAGGCCGCCGCCGGCCTTGGCTACACCGGCATCGGCTGCGCCCAATTTCTCTACGACCGAGCCACCGGCGAGTCCTGCTTCCTGGAGATCAACCCGCGATTCGGTGCGAGCTACGTCTTCGTCGAACGCGCCGGCTTCGAATTGACGCGGCTCGCCCTGGAACTCGCCGAACCCAATCCGTCGCCACGTCCGCTGCAAGCGCCGATCCGGCCGGTGCGCTTCGTCTGGACCTACGGAGACCTTTCGGGGCTCTTCTTCAGCCTGCGTAGCCGAGACGTCACCATCGGCCAGGCGATCCGCTGGGCGGCCGCTTCGGTCCGCGCCGCCGTTACCGCCGACGTCCACGTCACCTGGTCGTGGGCCGACCCGCTGCCGACCATCGGCTTCTACTGGGATCAGTTGCTCGGGGTCTTTGGTCCCCGCCGAGCCGCTGGCAAGGCGGACGGCGTCGACTTCCCGGCATCGACAAGAAGCGCGAGGCGACCGACATGACGACACGGCCGGCCGGCCGCGACACAACCTGGCTCGGGAGATGAACATGACCGTGGCGGCGGCCGCAGATGTGGCGGTGGGTGCTGCAGGCCTCGATTCCGCGCGGGGCCTGTCGGCCAGAGTGCTGACCGATGCTGATGCAATCGACGCGCATCTCGCGGCCTGGCGAGGGCTTGCCGAGGCTGCTCGCGGCTTCGTTGTGTTCCAGACGGCCGATTTCGTCGCCAGCTGGTCGCGCGTATTCCTCGCCGAAAAGGCCAATCTCAAGGTTGTCCTAGTCTACCGCGACAATACCCTAGCCGGTCTCATCCCGGTCGAGATCCGCAGGCGCGGCATGGTTACGACGGCGCGCCTGGCCGGCGCTCCCGTCGGCCAATATGACGATGTTCTGATCGCACCGACGGCGGATCCCGCGAGCGTCGTCGCTGCCGCCTGCGAGGCCCTGCGCAAAGAGCACGGCGTCGACGTCGTGCTGTTGACCCGCGTGCGCAGCGACAGTGCTCTGGCCGCGGCCGAAAGCCGCTCGGTCGCAATCGGGGCACCCGAGCAGGCACCCTACGCCGATCTCGGCGAGGACGGCGCCGAAGCGTTCATGGCGACGCTCAAGAAGCGCGTGCGCCGGCAGCTCGCCAAGCGTCAACGCCAGCTCGCCGAACTCGGTCCGTGCGCCTTCGCCCAGGCCGCCGACCCGGACGAAGCGGCCGACTGGATGCGACAGGCGCTCGAGCTGAAGCGCGATTGGCTGAGACGAAGCGGCAAGCTTAGCCGAGCGTTCATCGACCGGCGAACCGCCGAGTTCCTGATCGAAGCCGCGCGCGCCGGCGCCCGCCCGCGCGAAGCAGCCGCTCCCGCCGACGGCTCTCGCCTGATTCTGTCGCGACTGACGGTCGGCGGCAGGACGGCCGCGCTGGAAGTGGGTTTTGTCTGCCGCGACACCTACCACCTCTATCTCGGCGCCTTCGCCCCCGAGTTCGCGAGGTTCGGACCCGGCAATGCCCTCACCGAGGCGGTGGTGCAGGCGTGTGTCGAGGTTGGCATCCGTCGCTATGACATGCTCGCGCCGGATTCGCGAAACAAGCGCGAATGGGCGACCGACAGCGTCTCGGTCGTCGATTTGGCGCTGCCGCTTTCCGGGCTCGGGCGACTTTATGTGCTCATCGTCCACCAGGCGCTTCTGCCAACCGCAAGACGCCTGTTCTACCTGTTGCCCGTGCGCCTTCGTTCGCTGATTGCCGCCCGGACGCTCGCCCTCTAGGACGGACCGCTGTGCTGTTCCAACGACCTGAACGGCAGTCCAGCTCCCCGACGAGGCCGACGGCCGCGGAGGCCATGGCCCCGGACGCTTCGCCCGACTTGCTGACCACCGCCGAAAGCGCCAACGAGCGGATCGACGCCATCGAGGGCATGGCCCACGAGGCCTATCGCGCCTCGCTCGAGGGGGTGACGCGCCGCCCTGATCCTCTGGACGCGACGCTGCCGCGCGATCACCCGACCGGGCGGCGGCGCCAGCGGGCGGCCGGCGCGCCCGGCACCAGGCGACGCCTGGCCGCGCTCCGAGCTCTCCTCGCGGCGATGCCGCTGCCGCCCGTCGTGATGCGCCTGGTCGCCGGTCCGGCCGAGCGCTCGGCATATCTCGGCAACGCCGGCGTCGCCTTCATGATCCGCGTCGCCGGAGCCGGCCTTGGTCTCTTCCTCCAGGTTCTGCTGGCACGCCTGCTCTCCCTCACCGACTATGGCGTCTACGTGACCGTGTGGACGTGGCTTGTCGTCGCCGGTCAGATCTCGGCCCTCGGCTTCAACGATTCGTGCCTGCGGTTTTTGCCGCGCTATGTCTCGCGCCGTCGCTACGGTGTGGCGCACGGATACTTGCGCAACGGGTTCGGCTTCGTGGTGATCGGATCGTCGGCGATTGGGGCGATCGGACTAACCGCGCTTGGGCTGCTTTCTTCTCTGCCTTCGCCGCTCAAGCCCGCGGCAGAACTTTGGCCGCTTCTGTCGATCCTTTTCGCCGGCATTCCGGTCCTCGCCTGCGAGCTCTATCTTCAGGGCGTTGCCCGCAGTTTCGGATGGTTCGCGCTGTCGTCCGCGCCGGCCTTTGTCCTCAGGCCGGTGGTCCTCGGAGTGGCGCTCATTGCGGCCTCCGCCTGGGGTCTTGAGCTAAACGCAGCCGCCGCCCTCGCCATCGCCATCGCCGTCACCGGTCTATTGACGGTCGGCGAAGCGGTGATCCTGCGGCGGCGCATCGTCGCTGAACTCGGGCGCGGCGACCTCGCCCCGGCGAGCGGCAAGCGACGCCAGCTGTGGCTCCGCGCCGCGCTGCCGCTGATCGCCGTCTACGGCATCGAGGAGATCTACCTGGTCTCCGACATCCTGCTGCTTGGTCTGCTCGGCGACCCGGCGGCGGTCGGCGTCTACTTCGCCGCCGTCCGCGTCATGACGCTCCCGGCCTACGTGCACTATGCCTTCATGCTGATCTCCGGCCGCGAGTTCTCGCTCGCCCGCGCCGGCGGCGACCGCGCCGAACTCACCCGCCGGGTGCGCGACGCGACGTGGTGGACCTTCTGGCTGACCATCCCGGCGGTCCTGGCGACCTTGGCGATCGGCTATCCCCTGCTCGCCTTCTTCGGGCCGGAGTTCGTCGTCGGCTCCAGCGTTCTGGTGGTGCTCGGCCTCGGCATGACCGCCCGCGCCTCGGTCGGCCAGGCGGCCGACCTGCTGGTGGTGCTCGGCCACCAGCGCGCCAATCTGAAGGCGGCTTCCATGAGTCTCGCGCTCAACGTGGTTGTCACGCTGGCGCTCGTCCCGATGGTCGGCCTTCTCGGTGCCGCGATCGGCATGGCGTTGTCTCAGGCGGCCAGGGCCGCGGCACTGCGCTACTACGCCAAGCGTCAAGCCAACATCGAGACGTTTGTCTTCTCAGGCTGGCCTGTCTGGCGGAGCGGACTCGGAGCCTCGCCGCAGATCGGGCCCTCGCCGCAGACCTGAGCCGCGTGTCGGCTCGACCCGAGGGCCGGTGGGTTGCCCCGCCTGCTGACATCGGCCCGCCGGGCGTGTATGTCGGAGACGGTCGATGCATCGCAGAGACCCCGTAGCTCAGCAGGATAGAGCATCAGATTCCTAATCTGAGGGTCGCGCGTTCGAATCGCGCCGGGGTCACCAATAAGATCAACTATTTAGTAGAAGTACGCCAAACCGGCCAAGAGCTTTGGGCAGGCGTAGGGGTCGACTTGCGGTTTCCCTTTCGACCAGCGGAGTTCTTGCACGACGGCAAGCTGAAAACGGCGCTCGCCGATTTCGCATTTTGACCCGGAGCCGACCTTGCCACTCGGCGTCATCGCCCTTTGCAGCCGGGCTGAAGTCGGCAAGGACTTTCGTTTCCCAGCCCGTTGATCGGTCAGTTGCGAATCGGCGACTTCAGGCGTCGATCGATTTGCTCCCAAAGCGATAAGCTTAAGCTCGAAATTGAGCGATCATCTTAGGTCAAGGAAAACAGAAATATGATCCCCTGCTTGGGACACAACTGAGAACTAGGCGCAGGGGACGCCGGGCTCTCGGTGAGGCAAGGCCACACGGTCGAGATAGGTGGGCGGCGCGGGCGCCGGTCCGACCGCGAACCGGGAGGCTAGTTCCGCGAGGGCAAGGACAAGCAGGCTGCCGAATGGAGAACTGGATGTCAGATTATGCACAAGTCGTCGTCCTTGCCTCCCAGAAGGGCGGTTCGGGGAAGACGACCCTGGCTGGGCATATCGCCGTTCAGGCTGAATTGTCTGGCGCCGGTCCGGTCGCGCTCATCGACACGGACCCTCAGGGGAGCCTCGCCAAATGGTGGAACGCGCGCGCATCCGCGACGCCGGCTTTTGCCCAGGTGTCGGTGCCGGATCTGGGGCGGGACATCGAGGCGTTGCGCGATGGCGGTTTCCGGCTGATCGTCATCGACACGCCACCGGCGGTTACCTCCGCGATCGCCGAGGTCGTCACTCATGCCGACCTGGTGATCGTGCCGACGCGACCAAGCCCGCACGACCTGCGCGCGGTTGGCGCGACGCTCGACATTGTCGAGCATCAGCGCAAGCCGGTGGTGTTCGTCATCAATGCCGCCACCATGCGCGCGCGCATTACCGGCGAAATGGCGGTCGCCCTGTCGCAGCACGGCACGGTGGCTCCCGTCACGGCGCATCACCGCGTCGATTTCGCCGCCAGCATGATCGACGGCCGCACGGTCGGTGAGGTCGACGTCAAATCGCGCTCGGCCAAGGAGATCTCCGACCTTTGGATCTATCTGGCGGACCGGCTGATGCGCCTGCGCGCCGGCGCGGACGCGACCCTGAGGCTTACGCGCCCGAGCTTCGAATCCGAATTGCTGACGCCGGCCAAGGCGACCAAAGCGCCGCCGGAGCCCGACTCGAAAGACATTCCCGAGCCGCCGATGCCGGCGGCCGCGCTGGTCGCGCCTGCCGGGATCGCCTCCGCAGAAATGGCTCCGCAACCGGCGATGGACTTCACCCAAGACGGCGTCGACTCGGGCACCGCGGTCGAAAATGCCGCAACGAGCGACGAATGGGACGGCGCCGACCGCCGCAAGGTCGATAACGGTCCACCGCCCGGTTCTAAGGAGCGCCGCTGGGGCCACGTGATGTTCGGCCGCCGCGGCCTGGAACACGAACAACGATCCGGAAAAGCATAGATGGGCCTCTGATGACCAGTAAATTCGCCAGCCTTCATGCCGACCTGCTCGCCCGCAAGGGAGAGGCGGCGCCGGTCTTTTCGGACCCCGCCGTGTCCTATGTCGACGCTCCCCGGCCGCTCCAGGCCAGTGACGCCGCGGAGGTGCGGCGCGACGTGGCGTCGGCCGACGGGCTGCGGTTGATCGCCGAGAAGATCATGATGGACCCGCCCGCCGCCACGAGAGTCTCGGCGGAGACCGGCAGGCCGCCACACCTTAGGGCCGTCGGCAGCCCTGCTCCACGCAAGCCCATACGGAAGGACGCAAATGGAGAACACCAGGGCCCCTACCGGTTCACTTTCCGCATATCGCCGGATCAGCGGCGCCGCCTGCGCGTCGCCGCGGCGCAGAAGGGCTGCTCTCTACAGCAATCGCTCGGCGAAGCGCTCGACAAGTATCTCGACGGCCTGTGCGCCTGTTCACTGAAGGATTGCGCTTGCCTGGCGCGGCGCGACGGCGATCACCGGATTTAGCGCAGCATGGCCGCGACGCCACCCAGGGTCGGGGTCAGTGACTTTGTCACCTTCGCCGTCTTGGACGAATTGATCCGAACTTTCGTTGACCACGGTGACCTCACCGGCCACGAAGCGGCCAGCATGCTCGACAGGGTCATCGCGAATGTCCGAGCCATGAACGTCGACGCGGGAGGCAAAGCAATCCCCGTTCTCGAAAGAATGCGCGACGAATATCGGAAGCCGACGGGGTGCCCAGAGCGCGAGCAATCGGACTGGGCAGATCACTGGCCAACGGCAGAGGCTTCCGGCGGCGGGTGATTCGGATGTAATCCTGCCAGTCCGCTCGCCCCTGCCGGTACCAGACCACGCGGCCCACCACCGCTGAGCCTCAGCCGCCGGCTCACCCGCCGGCAAATGCCCGTCCGCTTGTCCCTTGTCCTGGCCGGGAATCCGGAGCATTTACGCCGCACCAGCGAACCCGCGTGGGCCACCATGCGCCTGACCGGCCTTGCACTTTTTGGTCTCCTGTCGGCCGTCGCTCTCGCCGACTGCTCGGTCAGCGGCGAGACGGTCGGCAGCAACTTCGACCGTCCGCTGGCGAGCGCGCCCGGCGTCGTCGACGCGCGCGCCGCTGCGAAGCTGATTTCGGAGTACCGCGCCCGCCACGGCCTACCGACGGTGACCGTCGACCGTCGCTTGACGGCGATCGCGGCGGATCACGCCCGCCGGATGGCTTCCGCCAACCGGGTTGCCCATGTGCTTCCCGGCGAGGGCAGCTTCCAGCGCCGCCTTGCGACCGGCGGCTTCGACGCCGCGGTCGCCGCCGAGAACATCGGCGGTGGCTACAAGACGCTGGCCGAGGCCCTCGAAGGCTGGCGCCGGTCGCCGCCGCACAACGCCAACCTGCTGCGGGGCGGCGTGTCGCGGATCGGCATCGCCGTGTTCAGCGCGCCGGGAAGCACTTACAAGACCTACTGGTCGCTGATCCTGGCGGAGCCGTAGCCCCTGAGCTCGGCAGGCCGACGGCAGGCCCGCCCGCGGTCTTCAGCCGATAGGCCTTCCCGGCGGCCACGCCCGCGCCTTGCGTGCCGCGTCATGAGACGCGGTTGCGCAGCCGCCGCGCCTGCGCCCTTGCGGCGATCTCCGCTTTCGCCGCAGCGAGACCGAGGCGGTGGAGCGCGCCGCCACCGGGCGGGCCGATGACCAGCGTGCCGACCTCCGTCCGTCCCGGCCAGAGATGGTTGATCATCGGATGGTGCGCCGCCGCGCATGAATCGATCCTGGCGACCCGTCGATCGGCGAAGAGGCCCTTCGGCGCCTCGATCATCAGCAGCGCGCCCGGCGAAAAGCGGGCGTAAGCCTCGTCGTAGGCGATCTTCCAGGTGAAGGCGGTCCGGCCGGCGATGAAGCTGACGAGGACGGCAAGCGGATGGGCGTCGAGACGGATCGAGTCGATTCGCGCGCCGCCGGCCTCGGCGCAGTTGAAAACCACCGTGCGGGCGAACTCGGCCGTCGCCAGCGATGAGGCGAGCGCCGTCCCGCGCCGGCCCTTCCATCCGGCCGCCTCCAGCGCCAGGAATTCCTCGAACCGGCCGCCGATGCGGTCGGGATCGGCGGTGGTCTCGATCGACACCGTGCCGAGATCGGACAGGCGGCGCATCAGGCGGCCGTATTCCTTGCGGCGACGGGGTGGCAGCAGCGCGGAAGAATCGATCACGCCGTCGGCCGGGCGCACCAGTGCGGCGCGCTCACGACGATCGATGACGTCGACGGGCCTGCCGCCTGCCACGGCGAAACCGACCAACGCCGCCACCACTTCCCCGTCGAGCGGCAGGTCGGGCACGATCAGGCTTTCGCGCTTCTGACCGGGCGCGAGCCCTTCAACCAGCGCCGCGACGGCACTGTCGACGACGGCCAGCCGAACCAGCGGCATCCCGACCGGCCCGTAGGGGTTGCTCCACAAGCTGACCGCCGGGGCGATGTGTCCAAGACGCATGCGGGTGAAGGGCGCCGCGGCGACGAGCCGGCCATCGGCGCTGGCGACTGTCGCCACGGCGACCGCACCGCAGCCGAGATGGTCGATTGCCGGAATGGCGAAGCACGGGTCGAAGAACACGTTATCGGCGGCCGCGTGCTCCGCCAGGTCAGCCCATTCGGCCGCGATCCCCTCGGCAGCTTCGCCCGGAACGACGGCGAAGCCCCGTGGACGCCCTGACCGATCGGAGGTCCTTCCAACGGCCGAGGTCGCCCGCTGCGTGAGGGGAGCGCGTTCGGCCGGGTCGAGGAGCGACATGAGCAACTGGCCTTTACCGCACTCTTGCGGCACCGCCGCAGGAAGTGGGTGAACACGGCGCCGCGGCCAACGCCCGCCTTTGTTACGCGACCGCCAATGGCGGGACAATCACGCAGCCAGTACGACGATCAGAAAGGTTAACCGCCGCGGCCGGGGCGGGCCGAAAAGCCGGCGAGCGCAAGCGGATTGTCGATCAACGCCTGCCGGTCGGGTCCGTCGATCCGCGCCTCGTTGAGGAACGCGTCGAGAGCGGCCTCGAAGGCGGCCTTGTCGAAGTCGGTCGCAACCACCGCGAACCGGGTCGCCGGCCCCGGCGCGACGTTGCCTTCGATCAGGCGGGGCGGATCGAATAGGCCGCCGAGCCCGCTCACCGCAACCCTCTGCCCGTCCTCGATCGCAACCACACCCCTGACCCTGATCAGGTCCTTGGCCTTGAGGGCCGCCAGATACTCGAGGAACCGGTCGAGGGCACCAAACGGGATCATCCGCTCCCGCTCCACCGCGAACATGCTGACACGCGCCGCTTCGCCGCCCCCCTCGACGCGGCGCGCCGGGAGGCCCCGGTGCAGCCACAAAGCGGGGTCCGTGATCACGGGATCGAAGGCGCCACGGCCGGCGAGGTCGGACGGAACCACCGTTTCGAGGTCGGTGATTTCGGCGCCGGGATTGAGCCCGGCTAGCCGCTCCCGCGCTGCGCCCGCGTCTGCTCCGCCTGGCGCCGACAGAACGATCGCATCCGCCATCGCCAACTGCCGAACGGTCGCCCTGCCGGTTTGAAACATCGCCTGGACCCGGCCGACATCGATGACCACGACGATGCCGTCGTGGCGGTAGCGGAGTACGAGGTAGGGGTGGCGCGCGACGGAGCCGACGATCCCCGACGGGTCGGCCGCAGCGTCGGCTTCAATGATCACTCGGGCAATGCGGGCGATGCGCCCGTTGTCGAGCCCACGCAGCAGCCGCTCCAATGCCTCGATCAGCTCGCCACGCACAACGCAGCACACGCAACCCGACCCCAGCGAAACGATGCCGTCGTCCGCGCGCTCGACCAGGTCGGTGTCGAGCGCGGTCTTCCCGAGCTCGTTGAGGATCACCGCGCTGTCGGCGAAGTCAGGGTGAGCCAGCAGCCGGTTGATCAGCGTCGT
>JBBDMC010000169.1:0-3889 GCA_040878485.1 Bauldia sp.
CGTGGCCCAGTACCCGACGACCCACTCGGGGTAGTTGCGCATCGCGACCGCGACCCGGTCGCCGACGCCGACACCGTGTACGTCGCGGAGCAGCCCGGCCAGCGCTCGCACGCGGGCGGCGATCTCGGCGTACGTGTAGCGCTCGTCCTCGTACACGACATAGGTCTTGTCGCCGTGGAACGTCGCCAGTTCCCAGAGCGACCTCATCGTCGGTGGCGCGCTGTCGAACACGCGCATCGGGTTGCCACGCACTTCGATCTCGGTCATGGCGAAGGGGCCGCCCGCCGCCGTCAGTTCGGTCAGCGTGATGGCGGCCATGCTGTCGTCGCCGACGGCGCCGAAGAGCCGTACCTCGGCACCGGCGCGGCGGGCGGCGAGCGCCTGGTTGGCGCCCTTGCCGCCGGGGATCAGCCGGTAGTCGGAGCCGCGCACGGTCTCGCTGGGTCCCGGCGGCCGCTCCACCCGCGTCACCAGATCGACGTTGATCGAGCCGAAGACGGTGATCATGGGGGCAGTGTGCCCGATCGGGGCCGGTTGGGGAATTGCTCGGACGATGCAGGAGAAGGCATCACCTCTCCCAGAGGGAGAGGGCTTCGCACCCTTATGACCCCGGACTTGATCCGGGGAATTAGGTGCGAAGGGTGAGGGGCTGTGACGTCTCCGGTGAGGAATCAGCCCCTCACCCTTTTCGCCTAAGCTCACTTCGCTCGCTAAGGCTCAAAGCCCTCTCCCTCTGGGAGAGGAGGACGCTGCGCTCACCGCTCGGAGAACGGCACGCCGCCCTTGGCCTTGTCGGTCTTGGGCGACTCGACGATCTGCACGGTCACGGCCTCGATCTTCACCCCGAAATTCTTCACCACGGCGTCGGTCAAGTCCTTCATCAGGCCCTTCTTCTGCGCGGGCGTGCGCCCTGCGGCGCAGTAGACGATGATTTCCGGCATGGCGTGCTCCTCTCGGGGTCGGTGGAGCCGCACTCTGCCCGATCGGGGCGGCGGACGGCAATCGCCCGTTCGCCGCCCTTCGCATCCGCACAAAGCCGTTTTCGCCGCCGCGAAATCCGGCTAGTTAGATGCGTTTACGCCACGTTGCGCGGAAGGTTGCATGCTGATCCGAAAGCTCCTCGTCGCCAACCGGTCGGAAATCGCCATCCGCGTCTTCCGCGCCGCCAACGAGCTCGGGATTGCGACCGTGGCGGTGTTCGCCGAGGAGGACAAGCTCGCCCTCCACCGCTTCAAGGCCGACGAGGCCTACCAGATCGGCAAGGGGCCCGATGGCAGGACATTGGGCCCGATCGAAGCCTATCTCTCCATTCCCGAGATTATCCGCGTCGCCAGGGAAGCCCGCGTCGACGCCATCTACCCCGGTTACGGCTTCCTCTCCGAGAATCCGGAATTCTCCGAGGCCTGCGCCGCCGCCGGCATCGTCTTCATCGGCCCGTCGCCCACGACCATGCGCAAGCTCGGCGACAAGGTTTCGGCCCGCAACCTTGCCATCGCGGTCGGCGTGCCGGTCATGCCGGCGAGCGACGCGCTGCCCGACGATATCGACGCGGCGACAAGGATCGCGGCCGGCATCGGCTATCCGCTGATGCTGAAGGCGTCCTGGGGCGGCGGTGGGCGCGGCATGCGCGTCATCGCCGACGCGGCCGCGCTTACCCGCGAGCTGGCGCCGGCGCGACGCGAAGCCAAGGCCGCCTTCGGCCGCGACGAGGTCTATCTCGAAAAGCTGGTGGAGCGCGCCCGCCACGTCGAGGTGCAAGTGCTCGCCGATAGCCATGGCAACGTCGTTCATCTCTTCGAGCGCGACTGCACCGTCCAACGCCGCCACCAGAAGGTGGTCGAGCGCGCGCCGGCCCCGTTTCTCGATGCCAAGGGCCGCGCCGCGCTCTGTGGCCACGCCGTCGCCATCGCCAAGGCTGCCAAATACGTCGGCGCCGGCACCGTCGAGTTTCTCCAGGACGCCAACAGCGGCGCCTTCTTCTTCATCGAGGTCAACCCGCGTATCCAGGTCGAGCACACCGTCACCGAGCAGGTGACCGGCATCGACATCGTCAAGGCGCAGATCCGCATCGCCGAGGGCGCGGTGATCGGAACGCCGGAGTCGGGCGTGCCGGCGCAGGATGCGATCCGCCTCAACGGCCACGCGCTGCAATGCCGGATCACCACCGAGGACCCGGAGCACAACTTCATCCCCGACTACGGCCGCATCACCGCCTATCGCGGCGCGATGGGCTTCGGCATCCGCCTCGACGGCGGCACCGCCTATTCGGGCGCGGTGATCACGCGCTTCTACGATCCGCTCTTAGAGAAGGTCACCGCCTGGGCGCCAACGGCAGCGGAGGCGATCGCCCGCATGGGCCGGGCGCTGCGCGAATTCCGCATTCGCGGCGTGGCGACCAATCTCGCGTTCCTCGAAAACGTCATCGACCACCCGAATTTTCGCGACGCCAGCTACACCACTCGCTTCATCGACGAGACGCCGCAGCTATTCGCGGCGGTGAGCCGGCGCGACCGGGCGACCAAGCTCCTCACCTACATCGCCGACGTCACCGTCAACGGCCACCCCGACACCCGCAACCGCGACCGCCCGCCGCCCGACACTCTCGTCGTCCCGCCGCCGGTGTTCGGGCGCGAACCGCCGCCCGGCGCCAAGCAACGCCTCGACCGCGACGGGCCGGCGGCCTTCGCCAAATGGATGCGGGCCGAGAGCCGAGCGCTGGTCACCGATACCAGCATGCGCGACGCCCACCAGTCGCTCATCGCCACCCGCATGCGCACCCACGACCTGGCGGCGATCGCGCCGGCCTACGCCGCGGCCTTGCCAGGGCTCCTGTCGCTCGAATGCTGGGGCGGCGCCACCTTCGACGTCGCCATGCGATTCCTCGCAGAGGACCCGTGGAACCGGCTGGCGAGGATCAGAAGCGGCGTCCCCAACATCCTGCTGCAGATGCTCTTACGCGGCTCCAATGCCGTCGGTTACGCCAACTACCCGGACAACGTGGTGACGTTCTTCGTCAACCAGGCGGCCTCGGCCGGCATCGATCTCTTCCGCGTCTTCGACTGCCTCAACTGGGTGGAGAACATGCGCGTCTCGATGGACGCGGTGAATGAGGCGGGCAAGCTCTGCGAAGGCGCGATGTGCTACACCGGCGATCTCCTGGATCCGGATCGCGCCAAGTACGACCTCAAGTACTACGTCGGCCTGGCTCGCGAGCTGGAGCGGGCCGGCGCCCACATCATCGGCATCAAGGACATGGCAGGTCTGATCAAGCCGGCGGCGGCAAGCAAGCTGGTCAAGGCGCTCCGCCAGGAAACCGACCTGCCAATCCATTTCCACACTCACGACACCTCCGGCATCTCCGCCGCCTCGGTGCTGGCGGCGGTCGAGGCGGGGGCCGACGCCTTCGACGCGGCGATCGATTCGATGTCCGGCCTCACCTCGCAGCCCTGTCTCGGCTCGCTGGTCGAGGCGCTCGCCGACACCGAACACGACACCGGCCTCGACCCATTGGCGATCCGCGAGATATCGTTCTACTTCGAGGCGGTGCGGGCCCAGTACCGCGCCTTCGAATCCGATCTCCGTTTCGGCGCCTCCGAGGTCTATCTCCACGAGATGCCGGGCGGGCAGTTCACCAACCTCAAGGAGCAGGCGCGCTCGCTCGGCCTGGAGGCGCGCTGGCACGAGGTGGCGCGCGCCTATGCCGACGTCAACATGCTGTTCGGCGACATCGTCAAGGTGACGCCGTCGTCGAAGGTGGTGGGCGACTTGGCGTTGATGATGGTCGCCTCGGACCTCTCCATCGCCGATGTCGCCGATCCTGGCAAGGAGATCGCCTTCCCCGAATCGGTCGTCCAGATGATGCGCGGCGACCTCGGCCAGCCGCCCGGCG
>JBBDMC010000169.1:3899-11873 GCA_040878485.1 Bauldia sp.
GGGGGGCCGAAGGAGCTACAGAGGAAGGTGCTCAAGGGCGCCCCGCCGATCACCGTCAGGCCAGGATCGCTGATCCCGCCGGCTGATCTTGAGAAAGAGCGGGCGGCCACGGCGAAGACCGGCGCTCTGGTCGACGACCGCGGGCTTGCCTCCTACCTCATGTATCCCAAGGTCTACGTCGATTTCGCCAAGGCCGCGGACACCTACGGCCCGGTCGAAGTGCTGCCGACCTCGGTGTTCTTCTACGGGCTGCCGGTCGGGGCGGAGATTCTGGTCGAACTTGAAAAGGGCAAGACCCTGGTCGTTCGCACCCAGGCGGTCGGCGAGACCGACGAGGACGGCTACGCCCGCGTCTTCTTCGAGCTGAACGGCCAGCCGCGCATGGCCAAGGTCCCCGACCGCGCCCACGGCGCCGCCGGCAGGGCGGCGCGGCGGAAGGCCGAGGACGGCAACGCGTCCCACGTCGCCGCACCGATGCCGGGGGTGGTGGCAACCCTCGCCGTCAAGCCGGGCCAGCAGGTCAAGGCCGGCGACGTGCTGCTCTCCGTCGAGGCGATGAAGATGGAAACCGCGCTCCACGCCGAGCGCGACGGAACGGTCAGCGAGGTCCTCGTCCATGCCGGCAGCCCGGTCGACGCCAAGGATTTGCTGCTGGTGTTCGCCGCGTAGGGCGGACGATGCCGCGACATAAGCAGCGCCGGCCCCCGTCAATGCCGCCTGACATGCCCTACTGGCAAAACAGCCCCTTGCTCGGTCCCGCCGTCGACCGCACCGCCAGGTCGAGGTGGAAGTGGTCGCCGTGGTACTCGTCGGCGCCGGGGCCGAGAACGGTGGTGAAGGGGCCGCAGGCCGATTCCCGGATCGCCCTCAGGAACGCCGCGTCGCCGCCGCCGGCATCCCAGCCGGAGGCGACCTCGATCCAGCGGTCGCCGACGCGGAACGCCGAGATGTCGACGGCGTTGCCGCGGGCGTGCTCGCTGAGAGGGGCGTCGAGGCCGTTGTTGCGGTTGCGGCAGGTGTAGGACGCGGCGATCCTGAGGCCGGTCAACGGCTCGCCGAGGACCGATCGCGCCGTCGGCTGGACGTCGTGGTGGAGCCAGGTGGCAAGCGCCTCGGCCGCCTCGCACTCGACGATCGCCTTGGTGGGCAGCGAAACCGCGCCGTCGCCGAGTGAGGCCACGGCAACCGGCGCGGCGATGCCGCATTGGTCCTCGTCGACCGGCGCGAGCGGCAGCGCCTCGACGCCGAGCATGGCAAGCGCGACGCCGCAGGCCGATCGGGCCGGCGGAGGCGGCTGGACGAGGGTGGGGAGCGAAGCATCGGGCAGCGAGGCCACGGCGGCAAACGGCGCCGCTGGCCGCAACCGTGGGAACGGCACCGTCGTTTCGTTGCCGGGCGTGTAGCTGAGGAGCGGTGCCGCGGCACTTGCTGCGGCTTGCGGCGGTTGAGTCAGCCTGGGGAGCGTCGCGTCGGGCAGCGTGGCTACGGCGGCAAGCGGTGCCGCCGGCCGCAACCGCGGGAACGGCACCGTCGTTTCGTTGCCGAGCGCGTCGTCGGGCAGCGGAGTCACGGCGGTTGCCGGGGCAGGCGGCGGCGGTGGCGCCGGCGACCCGGTTGCGATCGGGTCGGTCTCGGTCGGTCGCGACCGCGGCAGGGGCACAGTGGTCGCAGCGGCGGCGCTCTTTCTCGGCTTGAAGATTTCGTTGATGGCGGCGACCGGCGGCGCCATCAGGCGCCTTAACAGTTCGAGCGGCGTCTCGTCGGCGCGGCTCGCCGCCGCGCCCACCAAAAGCATCCCGAGCGCAAGAAACGATGTCCGCCGCAGCATCGCCTATGCCGACCCCGATTCGCCGATCGCCGCCTGGTGCAGCGACAGCGCCAGCTCGTCGAAGCAGCAGAATATGACCTTTTTGAGTGCGCCGGGATCGTCCCGCGTTTCGGCGGCGACGGTGTTCACCGCAATCCTCGCCGCCCGCTCGGCGGGAAAGCCGTAGGCGCCGGTCGAGATCGACGGGAAGGCGATCGTCGCCAGCCGGTGCTCGCGGGCGAGCCTCAGCGACTGGCGGTAGCAGGAGGCGAGGAGCGCCTCCTCGTCCGAGCCGCCTCCCTGCCAGACCGGGCCCACCGGATGGATGACGAAGCGCGCCTTGAGGCGGTAACCGCGCGTGATCTTGGCCTCGCCGGTCTCGCAGCCGCCGAGGGTGCGGCACTCGGCGAGAAGCCCGGGGCCGGCCGCCCGGTGGATGGCCCCGTCGACACCACCGCCGCCGGTGAGCGACCGGTTGGCGGCGTTGACGATCGCGTCGACGGTAAGTGTGGTGATGTCGGCGCGGATCGCTTCGAGGATGACGGGCGCTGTGCTCATCGGAACCTCGTTCGTCGACCGCTGGTGGTTGACCCCGACCGGCGCGGCGGAGCGGTCGATGCGCGGACGACCAGCTTGACCGGCAGGACGACCTTCTGGGGCTGCACGCCTTCGAAAAGGATGCGCGCGGCGGCCCGCCCCTTCTCGATGATCGGCTGGGCGACGGTGGTGAGCGGCGGATCGCAAAGCGCCGCCTCGGGGTTGTCGTCAAAGCCGACGATCGAAAGATCATGCGGCACTCGGATCTTCCGTTGGCGCGCCGCTTCGAGCACGGCGAGCCCCTGAACGTCCGACATTGTCAGCACGCCGGTCGTCTCCGGCGCCTGGTCGAGGAGCAAAGCGGCGCCGCTCAGAGCGGCGGGCGTGTTGAACGACACGATCTCGACGAGCGGAACGGAATTGATCGAAACGCCCACTGTCTTCAGCGCGTCGGCGTAGCCTGCCAGACGCAGGTCTTCGACCGGCGAGGACTCGACCAGCTTCCGCTTCGCCCTTGCCGGAGCGTGGAAGACGGGGTCGCCGCCGCGCTTGCGCAATACCGCCGGGTCGGCTCGCAATACGGTGGTGATTGCAAACCGCCGATGGCCGAGCCTGACGAGGTGCTCCGCCGCCTGGCGGGCACCGTCGCGATCGTCGATCTGGACCGAACTGATGTCGGGCCCCGGATCGTCGTCGAGCACGACGAAAGGCAGTCCGCGGTTCCGTGCGGCCTCGATGTGCGCCAGGTCTTCAATGCGCTGGAGGACGAAGCCGTCGGCGATGACGTTCCTGATCGCCCACTCCTTTTCGCGGCCGAGATCGGAAACCAGAGCCAGCCCGGCGCCGTGCTCGTCGCAGACAGAAGCGATGCCGGCGAGCAGATCGCGGCCATATGGGTTGGTGAAGACTTGGAAGAGGGCGCCGTCGCCGCCCATGATGAACGCGATGGCGTTGACCTTGCCGCCGCGGAACAGACGCGCGGTCGGGTCGGGGCCGTTGTAGCCGAGCGCGCGTGCCGCGCGTCGCACGCGTTTGCGGACCTCGGGGCGCACGACCTCCGGGCGGTTGAAGACGTTCGATACGGTTCCCCGGGAGACGCCGGCCGCCTTCGCAACATCCTCCAATCGCGCCATGGCGCTGACCTCCCGGCCTTTCCTACCGCGATTCGCCACCGACTTGTTAGAACGCTCCAATTTTCCCGTTGACGCCGGGAAGTTATGAAAATATAGTTTGGAGCGCTCCAATTTTCAATTGGAGCGCTCTAAGTCAACCCACGTCACCGGTTGGTCCCACCGGCCTTAGCCGGCGCAAAGATGAGGAGGAATGAACATGCTCGCAATCGCTCGCGGATTTGTTCTTGCGCTCGCCGTGACAACGGTCGGCGCCATCGTCTCGCCGGCATCAGCCGACGAGGCTCTCGAGGCGGCAAAGAAGGACATGGCCGAGACCCTCGGCCCGGACGCCGTCGAACTCTCGGTGCTGCCCGATTCCTTCTTCGTCGCGACATGGGCGCAGGCGCGCAACCTGTGGATCGATGGGAACTACACCATCCCGCCGAAATACCGGGCGCTGATCGGCCTGGCGGTGTCGGCGCAGGTTCCTTGCCGATACTGCATCTATGCCGACACCTCAGACGCCAAGGTGTTCGGGGCGACCGGCGAGGAAATCAAGGAAGCGGTCATGTTCGGGGCGATGACCCGGCAGTGGAGCACGCTCTTTAACGGCAACATGGTCGACTTCGCCGCCTTCAAGAAGGAGATCGACGCCGGGGCGGCGCTGATGCGGGAGGCGCTGGCGAAGGCGGCGCCGGCAAACTGACCGACAGGTCGCAGGTTGGTGTGTTCGTGGGCTGTCGCGGCGACCGCCGGCGGCAGGCCAGCCCGCGACCGACTGACCTCAGCCGGTCAAGGCAAGCCATCCTTCGGCTTGACGGGAGGGCGGTTAACCCTGACCGGTTCCGCCGCTTCCATTTCGTTCACGATTTGGTGAGGATAACGACCACGGCCTCGTGGCGGAACGGCTACGTAACGGATTGCATCTCCGGACATCCTGGTTCGAATCCAGGCGAGGCCTCCAACCCCGCCGCCGGAGTCTCCCCTGCCTCATCTTGCCGGGAGGGTGGCAGGCGACGCCGGCCGGTGCCCTGGACGGCGCCCCTGGCAACCCGCGGCTTGCCCTCGGCGGCAATGCGATCCATCCTTGTGGCAGATCGCTTCGGAGCCTTGCAATGACGCTGCCGGATTCCGCCAAGTGGGTGCCGATGGCGAGCGCGCCAAGGGATGGCACGCTGGTGCTGGCGCGGGTGCGCGCGACCGAGCAGGGGCCGGCCGAGATCGATGCGGTGCGCTGGGCGGTCTCGGCGCGGTCGGACGAGGGAAACTGGATCGCCAACGACTCCGATCCCTTCGCCCGGGTCGCTTACGCCGAGGTCGAGCTTGCGGGGTGGATGCCGCTGCCGACCCAGGTTGCCGGTCCACGGTCCGAGCCTGCCGTCGCGGAGGCGGAGCCGGCCGACGACGAGAGCGACGGCTCGGCGATCTGAGCCCGCGCCGCCTATCTGGCCGCCCTCACATGAACTCCGCCCGGAGATCGAGCGTCGAGCGACGGCCGATGGCGTCGTAGTTCTCAGCAAGCCACTCCTTGGCCGCTTGGCGCCCGGCCTGGCGCAGCTCCTTCAGGAAGTGCCAGCTGGTGTCGAGCTTGGTGGCGGCGGTGTAGCCGGCGAGCGCCTGGCCGGCATCGATGCGGTGCAGCCGGTTGCGCCGGTATTGCCTCGGATCGAGCCGGCTGGCGTCCATCAGGCGGTTGACGAAGTCGATGGCGCGGAACTCCCGCAGCAGCGAGGCGTTGAAGGTGATCTCGCTCACCCGCTGCATGATTTCTTCGGCGGTTCGCGGCACCTCCTCGCGGCGCAGCGGGTTGACCTGGACGAGGAGGATGTCTCCCGAGCGCGTGTCGGTGAAGAAAGGGAAGAGCGCCGGGTTGCCCATGTAGCCGCCGTCCCAGTAGGCCTCGCCGTCGATCTCGACCGCCTGGAAAAGATGGGGCAGGCAGGCCGAGGCCATCAGCGAGTCGGCGGTGATCTCGCGGCCGGAGAAGACGCGGATCTTGCCGTTCCTGACGTTGGTCGCCGAGATGAACAGCTTCGGCCGGTCATTCGACCGGACCCGCTCGAAGTCGATCAGCCGCTCAACCAGATCGCGCAGCGGGTTGATGTTCAGCGGGTTGGCGCCGTAGGGGGAGACCAAGTTCGTGAACTGCTGGAACAGCCCGAACGGCCACACGCCCGGCAGGTGCCAGAAGGCGAGCATGGCCTGGACGATTTCTGCCGCCGGGTTGGCCCCGGCGCCCTCGCGGCTGACCCGCCGCCAGAAGGCGCCGAGCCGGCGGCGGGCGCCCTCCGGGCCGCCGCGGAGAAGGCCGTCGAGGAGCACCACGGCGTTCATCGCACCGGCCGAGGTGCCGGAGATCGCCTCGAACTCGAGCCGCCCGTCGCGGATCAGTTCGTCAAGAACGCCCCAGGTGAAGGCGCCGTGGGCGCCGCCGCCCTGGAGGGCAAGGTTGATCGTCTTGCGGCGGGACGGCAGCAACACCCGGCGCATGCGCTCGGCGACGGCGCGCCAGCCACGCTGCGGTGTCGACGGTGGCGCTTGGCTCATGCCAGATCGTCCTCCGCTATCGCAGCGAGCTTGGCCGGATGCCTGAGTAGGCCCAGTTTGAGCGGACGATTGCCGTAGATCGGGATCGACAGGCGGACGATGCTGCCGCGCTTGCCGTAGATGTGATGGCTACCGTTGATACGGAGCAATCCCCAGCGGCGCCGCTCTGTAGGCGAGCGAAATCGCGGCCGGAGAGCGATTTCACACCGCGATCTCCAGGATGCGCTCCTTTCCGCCGGGCCTCGGTTCGGCAATATCGACCGAGAGGCAGCCTTCGATCGCTTCATGAAGGTTGGCAAGAAGTTCATCGAGCGTCTCGCCCTCGGTCGCGCAGCCCGGTATGGCCGGAACCTCGGCCCAGAAGCCGCCTTCTTCGGCCTCGTGGACCACGACCTTGATCTTCATTCCGTTGCTCCGCGTATCCGGCCAGGACCATAAGCGCTTCGAGGTTGAATGCAAAACCACCCTCACGCCGCGGTCCACCCACCGTCCATCGGCAACAGCGCGCCGGTGATGTTTTTGGCCGCGTCGGAGCAGAGAAAGACCGCCAGCGCCGCAACGTCGTCGATGGCGATGAACTGCTTGGTCGGCTGGGCGTAGAGGATGACGTCGCGCTTGACCTGCTCCGCCGTCAAGCCACGCGCCTTCATGGTGTCGGGGATCTGCTTCTCGACCAGCGGCGTCCAGACGTAGCCGGGGCAGATGGCGTTGACGGTGATGCCGGCTTCCGCCGCCTCCAGCGCCACCACCTTGGTCAGCCCGGCGAGGCCGTGCTTGGCGGCGACGTAGGCGACTTTGTAGGGCGAGGCGACCAGGGCATGGGCGCTCGCGGTGTTGATGACCCGCCCCCAGCCCTTCCTCTTCATCTGCGGCAGCGCCGCCCGGATCGTGTGGAACGCGGCCGAGAGGTCGATCGCCAGAATCGCGTTCCACTTGTCGATCGGGAACGCCTCGATCGGCGCCACGTGCTGGATGCCGGCGTTGTTGCAGAGGATGTCGACGGCGCCGAACTCCTTCTCGACGTCGGCGATCATCTTGGCGATCTCGTCGGGCTTCGACATGTCGGCGGCGGAATAGCGGACCTCAACGGCAAAGGCATTGGCCATCTCGGTTATCAGCGTCTCGACCGCGTGCTTGTCGCCGAAGCCGTTGAGGACGACGTTGGCGCCTTCCCGGGCAAGCGCGGTGGCGAGCCCGAGCCCGATACCCGAAGTCGATCCGGTGACGAGGGCGGTCTTGCCTTTGAGCATGGTCTGACCTCAAGATTTGCCGGCCGGAACCCTATATATTGCATCGCAGCAAGGTTGGCACGGCCCGCGACGTTTCGCCCGCCGCCCGCCGATGCTAAAAGGACGCCGAATCCGAAGACGAAGCGGCGAAGCCGCGACCGGAAATGACACAAGTCAGCCCAATCCTTGAGCACAGCGACCACGACCACGCCCGTTGCGCGCAGGACGCGCTCGGCCATGCCGAGGAGATTTGTCGCCGCGAAGGCTTGCGCTTCACCGACCAGCGTCGGCGCGTGCTGACGGCGCTCCTCAAGAGCCACGTCCCGGCCTCGGCCTACGACGTGATCGACCGGCTAGCGGCGGCCGACCTGAGGCGCTTGGCGCCGATCTCGGTCTACCGGGCGCTCGATTTCCTGGTCGAGCACAACTTTGCCCACCGCATCGAATCGAAGAACGCCTACGTTGCCTGCGACCGCGGCGAGGACTGCGCGCCTGCGGCGACGCTGTTCCTCATCTGCGATAACTGCGGGGCCGCGGGCGAGGCCCCCTCGGAGGCGCTCGGCCGGCTCGTCGCCGACCAGACCCGCGACCATGACTTCCTGCCGCGGCTGCGGGTCCTCGAAATCCGCGGCCTCTGCGCCCGCTGCCGGGCGGCGTGATGAAGCTCGGTGAGCGCCAGAACGCGGGGCCTCACCTCCCCCTGGAGGGGGGAGGTCGGCGCGAAGCGCCCGGAGGGGGTGGC
>JBBDMC010000169.1:11883-15188 GCA_040878485.1 Bauldia sp.
GGGGGGGCCCCGCGGCGATCATGAGTTTTTTTCCACTCCACCCGGGATCGCCTTCGGCGACCCGACCCTCCCCCTCCAGGGGGGAGTTATCACCTTGACTGAACGCCGCAATGCGGCTCATATTGAGCGGGCCGCTAGATTGGACCATTACTGGCGACAGGATGGGCTTGGAACGTCTTTAGGACGAGAGGCGCTAATGCGGGATATTCAGCTCACCACGTACACCGTCGCCGATTTCGTTTCGTGGGCGAAAGCGGGTTTACTGGAATTGAGCCCGCGTTTTCAGCGACGACCGGTCTGGAAGCGAGGGGCGAAGTCGTTCCTCATTGACACGATAGTTCGCGGTCTCCCAATGCCAATAATTTTCTTGAGGGACAGGCACGCCAATACGAAAACCTATCAGGCCACCCGTGAGGTCGTGGATGGGCAACAGCGTATTCGGACGATACTGTCGTTCATCGACCCAAAATTGTTGAAAGATTATAGGGCTGACCGCGACGATTTTACAGTCGATGAAGTCCACGACGAGGACATCGCCGGAAAGTCATTTAGAGAACTCAACAAAGAGGTCAGGCAGACAATCTTAGACTACAAATTCAGCGTCCAGGTTCTCTCCTCGGAAACAGGCGATCGCGAGGTTCTTCAAATCTTCGCTAGGATGAACGCGACTGGCCTCAAGCTGAATTGGCAAGAATTGAGGAACGCGGAGTTTTACGGGAGGTTCAAGACGCTCGCTTATGGTCTTGCCACTGAACAACTGGAGCGGTGGATCGACTGGCGCATCTTCACCGACGATCAGATCGCGCGCATGAACGAGGTTGAACTCACAAGTGAGTTCATGCTTCTCGCGCTAGATGGCGTGCTAGAGAAAAACCAGAAAACAATCGATGGATACTATAAGGAATTCGAAAAACAATTTGCAGATCAGAGAGAAGTCGCCTCGCGCTTTCGAGCCACTATGGATGAGATCGAAGGGCGTTTCTTTTCCGACGAAGAAGACAGCAAATTGTTCAGAAATAGAACCATCTTCTACGCACTATTCGCATCCATTCACGGGACGCAGTTCGGTCTGCGCTTGTCGCCCGATAGTCCCGCACAACATGAGAAATTGTCTCGCACACGAGCGAAGCCGATATCAACAGAACTTGTCACGCGTATCAAACGGTCGGCAGCGTTGCTTAAGTCTGACGAAGCACCGCCGGAAGTTGCCCGCGCTTCACGCGGTGCTACTGCCCATGCAAGTCAGCGCAAGATCATAATTGGATTTTTGACCGGCTCACGGCATGCCGTCCTCCCCGCTAACTGATCTGCAAAGAAGTTTGCAGAGGCTGGAGCGTACGCGCGGCAGAATGGAACGCCTCTACAAAATGAATCGGATCGCGCTGCGTGACTTGCATTCCGTTTACGAGGCCATGTTCATTAGAGCCGTGACTAGCTTCGAGGTTTTCTTGCAGGACCAGTTCACGGCGACCATGAACGGGAAAGTCACCTATAAAAAGACACGCGGCGTGGCCGTTAGAATGACTGCTAGTTCATCGACGGCGCTCACGGACATTCTGTTGCAGAAGCGTCCCTACCTGACGTGGCTCCCATATGACAACACGCACCAACGCGCGCTCATTTATCTCAAGGAAGGTAAGCCATTTAGCGATGTGGCATCGCCTGAGCGGGATACGATGCAGCGGATCACGCTGATACGAAACGCTATAGCCCATCAAAGCACGCACGCGATCCAGCAATTTGAGGACAAAGTTCTCTTCGGTCTCGCTTTGCTCCCGCAGGAAAGGCGGCCGGCTGGCTTTCTTCGATCGGTCTTGCGCACAGCACCACTACAGCGTCGGTTCGAGTTTTACGCGACTGAACTCGGTCGCATAGCGACTATGATCACGTAAGGGACGCCCATGTCGACAGAGAAAGAGGGTTACGCGCCAGAGGAGACGGCTCGACGGCGCGACGAGGTAGTCCGCCGTATGGCGAACACCCCACCGCAGCCAAAGGTCACTCCTCGTCCAAAAAAGAAAAGGAAAGCTGTCGCGGGTCGCGCGGCTGGTAGGCGTCCCGCGCGCCGTGAACCTTAGAACGGAACTCCGTTCGAGATGCGAGAAGGTCCTTGATAGGTCATCCGCTTGCCGACGACGCCTTTGACCGCTTTCACGGTCCGCTCCGCATCGTTGACGTAGAGCGCGGCGCGCTCGTTGTAGCGGAAATCGAATTCAGCGAGATAACGCTTCAAGTGCTGTGCACTGACATGATGGTATGTGCCAACAATCCCGCGCTTCATTGTCGCGAAGTAGCTTTCAATAGTGTTGGTGTGGATTTCGCCGCGCACGTATTCGCCAATCGAGTGATTGACCGAATGATGGTTCGGCTCGCCGTGGCGAGCGCGAGCGCCGCCGTCATCGCTGACGGTGCGGGTCGCATCCGCGATTTGTTCGTCCATGATCGGGCGAAGCGTCTTGCCCGTCACGTTCGGGACATGGTGCGAGCGAACCTTGCCGCCGCGCTCAACGAGCGAGAACACAGCTTCCTTGCCAGTGCCACCGATATTCTTTTTGTTGCGCTTGCTGGCGTGCTTGTTCTTCTCCTTGCCGCCTACAAATGTCTCATCAAATTCAACGGTTTTGCCGTTGCCGCCAAGCTGGCCGGTCGGGTTCAATTCGCGCATACCTTCGCGGATGCGGTGAGCCATAAACCACGCCGTCTTGTAGGGAAGGCCCATCATGCGATGAAGCTGGTGGGCGCTCATGCCCTTCTTGCTCGCGCACATAAGATGCGTCGCCAGCAGCCACTTCGTCATTGGAATGTGCGACCGCTCATAGATCGAGCCGACAGCCGCCGTGAACTTCCGGCGGCAGTCTTTGCAGTGGTACCAGCCCGGACCCATCGACGTGCCGCCCAACGCCTTGACCGTTTCCGTCTGTCCGCAGAACGGGCAGTAGGCGCCGTCCGGCCAGCGGATGCTTTCGAAGTGCACCCGCGCGGCGGCAAGGTCGGTGAAAATCGGGTTCGTCAGATCAACGGTCTTAGGCATGGGTAATCTCCTTGACCCCCAATATGGCAAATCAGGGCTGTTCAGTCAAGGTGATAATTCCCCTCCAGGGGAGGGTGGGAAGTGCCAATGACCGACGCTAGCCCAACCACCCCGGCGCCCCGCCGGGCGACCGTTCCGGTGATGGTCGGCGGCGTCCAGGTCGGCGGCGGGGCGCCGATCGTCGTGCAGTCGATGACCAACACCGATACCGCCGACGTCGCCGCGACCGTCGACCAGGTGGCGGCGCTGGCAATCGCCGGCTCGGAGCTGGTCA
>JBBDMC010000170.1:0-1791 GCA_040878485.1 Bauldia sp.
CCCCAATACGTGTTGTACTGGGTCACGCGGCCGGAAATGCCGATCGGCAATGTCTGCGATTGTTCGGTCAAGGTCAGGATCAGCGCCAACAGGAACTCATTCCACGAGATGATCAGGCAGAAGATCGCGGTCGCCGCCAAGCCCGGCCGGGCGAGCGGCAGCGCGATGCGCAGGAACGCGCCCCAGCGGGTGTCGCCATCGACCATCGCCGCCTCCTCCAGTTCGACCGGCAGATCCTGGAAATAGCTTTTCATCATCCAGGTTGCGAACGGCAGGTTGAAGGCCGTGTAGGCGATCACCAGGGCCGTCTTTGTGTTGAGCAAGTTGAGGTAGTTGAAAGCGAGGTAAAGCGGGATGATGGTGACGATCGGCGGCATCATGCGCGTCGATAAGATCCAGAACGAGACGTTGTAGCGGGTGTTGCCCGGATAGCGAAAACGGGCGAGCGCATAGCCGGCCATCGTGCCGAAGGTGAGAGAGACGATCGTGGTCCCCACAGCAACCACGAGGCTGTTCATCGCGTATCGCAGGAACGGCCTTTCGACGAAGGCGGCGTCATAGTGCTTCAGCGTCGGGTTGGACGGATACCAGAGCGGCGGGATGGAGAAAATGTCGATGTCGAATTTGAACGAATTGGCCGCGATCCAATAAACCGGAAACAGCGTCGCGACGAGCGCGATAAGAATGACCAAATAAGCAAGCAGGCGACCGGCAATCGCCTTTATCCGGCTGCGCTTGGGCATGGTCGAAATCGCCCTGGTCGAAATCGTCGCCATCTCAGTTGGCCAGCCGCATGCGCTTGATGAACCAAGTGCTGAGCACCACCGTTACGAACAACACGAACAGCGAGATGGCCGCTGCGTAGCCGGGATCAACGAAGCGGTAGGCGACCTGGTAGATGTAAAGACTCAACACCTTGGTGCGATCGGCCGGGCCTCCACCGGTCAGAATGAACACAAGATCGAACAGTCTGAGCGCGTCCATCGAGCGAAGCAGCAGCGCGATGGCGATGACCGGCTTCAGGAATGGCAGCGTGAGATCCCAGAATTGCCGCCAGGCCGAGGCGCCGTCGATCTCGGCGGCCTCGTAGGGCTCCTGCGGCAGGCTGGCGAGCCCCGCCAGCATCAAGAGGAAGACGAAGGGCGTCCACTGCCACACGTCAGCGACGATGATCGAGAACATGGCCAGATTGGCGTCGCCGGCCCAAGCCTGCAGCGGCAGCCCGAGACGGAACATGATCTCGTTGAGCACGCCGAATTGCGGCTCGTAGATGAGCTTCCAGGTGATCGCCACCGCGATCGGCGGCAGCATCATCGGGATCATCAGGATCGTCTTCAGGAAGTTCAGCCGGCGAATGTATTTGTCGAGGAGCAGCGCCAGCCCGAGTCCGAGCAGGAACTCCGTCGTCACCGCCCCAACGGTGAAGACCGCCGTGTTCAAAAGGCCGATGTGGAATTGCGAGTCCGACAGCAGGCGGAGAAAATTCCCAGGGCCGACGAACTCCCAGGGAATGTCCGGGTTCGGGCTGATTTTGTTGACCGCTGCCCAGAACATGTACAGCGACGGAAAGAAGGTGAGCCCGGCGAGAATGATTATCGCCGGAGCAAGCATAAGTACCCGGAGATAGCGCTCGACCCAGCGCTCCACGGCGCCGCCGGCTCGACCGTTTACGGCGACTGAGGCGTTAGTGGATACTGCCATCGGGCGGCTTCCAGCGGGGTCGGGCCCCGGTGCGCTCGTGTGCGCTTCCGCGCTCTATTATCCGCCAAGCGCGGAGGCTTGTCATGCGAG
>JBBDMC010000170.1:1801-12370 GCA_040878485.1 Bauldia sp.
GCGCGGGACGTTCGTGTTCGGGGCGGACGCTTACTTGATGCCCGAGATAGTCTCGACGGCTGCCTGCGCGTTCTTCAGCGCCTCCTCCGGTGAGATCGTTTTGGCAACAGCCTTGGAAAGCTCGATGCCGAATGCGTTCTCGATTTCGGGCCACTTCGGATGGCGCGGGCGCGGCTTCGAGAAGTTGATCGCCGTCATCAGCGTCGGGAAATGGCGGAACTGGGTCTGGGATGTCAGCTCCGGATCGGTGAACACCGAGAAGCGGACCGGCGGATTGCCGCGCGTGGCCGAGATCTTGATCTGTTCCGCCGAGGTCGCCCAGACCATGAAAGCAAACGCCTCATCCTTGTTCTTGGACGCCGACATGATGCCCGCCGTCCAGTGGCCGATCTCCGACGCGCCGGCATGGGTGCCGGACGGGATGGCAGAATAGGCCAGCTTGCCGACCATGCGGCTCTGGGTCGGGTCCTCGAACGTGCCAACCCAGTTGGGCCAGTTGATCGACGAGGCGGCGGTGCCGGCGGCAAGGGCCTGGCCGGTCTCGTTGGCGCCGTAGCTCTCGACGCCCTTCGGAGAGATGTCGCGGAGCGTCATGAAGGCCTTCATGGCGGCGGCGCCTTCCGGCGTGTCGATCGTCACCTTGGACCGATCGGCGTTGAAGAGATCGGCGCCATACGACCAAAAGATTGGCATGAAGTCAGCGACCACCGGATTGCCCTGGCCGCCGCGGAAGACGTAGCCGAAGTAGCGACCGCCGCCGGCTGCGGTCAAGGCGGTGCCCGCCTTGATCACGTCGTCCCAGGTCTTGGGACCGCCGACGATGCCCTGCTCGGCGAATTTCGCCGGATCATAGAAGAACATCTGGGCGTTCCCGACATAGGGAATGCAAACGAAGGGGCCGACGTTATAGGGGTTGCGGCAGACCGCCAGCGACTTGCCGAGGAAGTCGTTGTCGGGGCCGGGCACGCCAATCTTGTTGAAGTAGGACGTCAGATCCTCGAGATGGCCGTTCTCGGCGAAGAATGGAATCCACGGATCGTCCATCAGGATGATGTCGAACACGCCGGACTTGGTGGCGCCGGCGTTGGCGCCCTGTTCGAACACGTTGGCGTACGGCGCCTGGACGACCTCAACCTTCACGTTGTTCATCTTGGCGTAGTCGGCGGCGGCGGCGCGTAAGCCGTCGCCCTCGCTGCCCGATGGCACGAGAATCGTGAAATCGGCCCACGCCGTTCCGGCAATGAGCGACGACAGCGCTACGGCCGTCGTCAAAACGAACTTGCGCAGCATTTCTTCCTCCCTTTTCGCGTGATCGCGACTTGTTGTCCGCCGGGTGAGCCCGACGCGAATGGCAACCCCAGTGGGGGCTGGCGCTCATCCTCCCGCATTGGATCGCGGAATAGATGATCGCCGTAACCATATTTTTGGAATGTTTATTCCACCGGCTCCGCGTCTGTCAAGTGCGCCGCGTTCGCGCGGCGTCAGGAGACGTGGGCCGCTAGTTCGCCGGCGAGTTGCTCGAGTGTCTGGCGCGGCGCCTTGCCGATCAGCATGAAGCCGCGACCGTCCTTGGTCCAGAACACGATGTTGGAACCCTCGCGCTGTTCGAACGCCGGGCCGGCGTCCGGTTGCCCGTTGGCGATGATGCAAAACGCGACCGGCCCGTCGTCCCTCGACAGGTAGGCGATCTGGGCAAGCGGCCTGCCGCGAAACTCGAAAAGCTGGGCCTGCTTCAGATAGACATGCGGCAGCGCCAGCTTGTCGGCCGACAGCTCGATCCCGAGCTTGGCGCCGATCGCCGTGAGTTCGTCGGACAGGATCGCGGGACTCTCCGGAATGATGCTCAAGGTGTCGCTGGTCGTCAGCACGAGATACTCGGCGACCACCTGCCGCCAGCCGGGCGCCGGCGCCTGGGCGACCTCGACCGGCTTGCCCGGCCACAGCCTCGGCGCGACCGACCCGACCGCCGCGCCGGCGACGAAGATCGCGACCGCGGCGGCGATCGCCGCCAGGCGCCGCCAACCTCGCGGCGGGGCCGCTCGACTGTGCGCCGCGCTGGCGAGCACCGCGTTCAGCCGACCGGCCGGCGCCGCGGCAAGGAGCACCTCGAAGGCTTCGGCAAAGCGGCGCCCGCCGCGCTTGAGCGCCTCGAGGCGCGCCCTCAGCTCGGCATCCGCGGCGAGCAGCGCGTCGATTCCGGCCCGCTCCTCGTCGCCGAGCTCGCCGTCGATAAACGCCACCAGGACGTCGTCGCCGGGGCGATCGTTATCCGTCGGATCCGCCACGCTTGCCACCACCTTGTGCCGCCGCCAGAGGCGCCGGCGCGTTCAATCCCGCGAGTTTGGCTCTCGCCGCCGCCAGCCTCGACATTACGGTTCCGATCGGAACCTCGAGCACGCCGGCGGCCTCGCGATAGGTCATTCCTTCGACATAAACCAGATATACGGTTTCCCGTTGCGCTTCGGGGAGCGCCTGCACCTCTCGTAACACCTGCCCGGCCCAAATATTCATTTCGGTGTACTTGATCCCGTCGAAGACTAGCACGGCGTCGGCGTCGACCAGCCCCTGCCCGCGCCGCACCTTCCGCGCCCTGAGTTCATTGAGCCAGATCGAGTGCAGGATAGAGAGCAGCCAGCGGTCGAGCCGCGTCCCGGCGGTGAACTGATACGAGCGCTCCAGCGCCCTGACGCAGGTCGCCTGGACCAGCTCCTCCGCCGTGTCACGATTGCTCGACAGCACCAGCCCGTAACGCCACAGCCGCGCCAGTTCCGCCGCTAGGCCCTCCATCACCGGGTCGTGGGTTGTTCCTGCCATCGGTTCCGCGAGCAGGTGACGCTGCCCCATCGTTCTTGTCGCGCGGACTGTAGCTCACTTGCGCCGAGACCTGAACAGCAGGAGGCGAACGAGCCGCCGTTGACGACTGATTAACGCAGTCCCGATGCCGCCGGCGACTCCCGCCGGCGAGCCGGTTACTGGGAGCACGATCACGTGATCAGCGAATAGTCCGGTCCGCCCGCGTGTTCCTATGATATGCGCGACATGCGCCGAAGAGAGGAAAGGAGGCCTTCATGCCCCACCCAACGGAAAATCGACTGACCGGGTTCGCCGCGGCCCTGGTGCTGGTTCTCGGCTCAATGACGACTCCCACCTTTGCCGCCAGCGGCGGTGGTGGCGGCGGAGGTGGTGGCGGTGGTGGCGGCGGCAGCTCCGGAGTGGTCTGCCGGGTCGGCCTCGTCTACGACCCCGCCCAGCAAATCTGCGTGCCGTGCAAGACCGGAACTGTCTACGACGAGGACACCAAGACGTGCGTCGCCAAGAACGCCACGCTCCTCGACGACAAGGCGCTCTACCGGATCGGCAACGGTCTCGCCCTGTCGGGTCACTACAGCCAGGCGCTTGACGCGCTGGGAGCCATCGCCGACAAGTCCGACGCCATGGTTCTGACCATGATCGGCTATTCCACGCGCAAGCTCGGCAACCTCGATGAGGGCATCGCCATCTATCACCAGGCGCTGGCCATCGACCCGAACAACGTCAACACCCACGAGTATCTCGGCGAAGGCTACCTCGACGCCGGCCGCATCGACCTCGCCGAGGCAGAACTCGACCTCCTCAAGCGCCTCTGCGGCACCGGGTGCGAGCAGTACCAGGATCTCGCCAAGGCGATCGCCGGCGAGTCGAAGTGGAACTGACGTTTGGCAACCAGCCCGGGGCGACGAGGATCGCCTCGGGTTCCGTCTCCGTCACCCGCCTCGCATGGGAATGACCGGACGAGGAAGGGCTTTGCCGGGGGTCATCGGCGACCGCCCCTCCTCGCCCAGTTCATTTGCTGACTACGCACAACCGAAGGTCAGCGTGCCCTCCGTGTGGCAAGGCCCTTGCCAGCGAGCCCGCCACCAAGCCTTGCGGGCTCCAAGCGATGGATAACAATCGATTGATCCGATTAGCGAAATCTTAACCGCCGGCGCATTGCGATTTGCAACACAGGTCGCGAATTGCGACGCCAGGGCTTACTCGGCCGCCGTGGCGTCGCCCCGCCGGCGCGGATCGCGCGTCAGCCAAACGTCGAGGAACGACTCCAGGAACGCCACCGTCTTCCAGTCGTGCAACGCACGCCCCTCGAAGTGGAGCGCCGGCGCCTGGCCGCCGGGCAGCTTGGCCCGATCACCGATTCGCCCGGTCCACCGACTGACCATGGCGATGGTCAGCTCGATGTGGAACTGGATGGCGAAGGCGGCCGGACCATAGGAAAAGGCCTGGTTCGGAAACGTCTCGCGCCCACCCTCGGCCAGGAGCATCGCGCCCGCGGGCAGATCGAAGCCCTCGCGGTGGAACTGGTGAACCTGGTCCGGCCATACCGAGAGACGCCGGCCAGCCTCGGTCGCCGTGAGCCCGAACCAGCCGACCTCGATGTGACCGTCAGCATGCGGGGCGACCCTGGCTCCAAGGTGAAGGGCGAGCATCTGCGCCCCGAGGCAGAGGCCGAGGAACGGCGCCTGTTCCCTGAGCGGCACCTGGATCCAGTCGATCTCGCGCTTCAGGTATTCGTCCGCATCGTTGGCGCTCATCGGGCCGCCGAAGACGATCGCGCCGGCGTGGTCGGCGAGCGTCTCGGGCAGCGCATCGCCGAAGCGAGGTCGCCGGACGTCGACCTCGTGGCCGCGCGCCTTGAGGCGCAGCCCGACCCGCCCTGGCGTCGAGTGCTCCTGATGCAGAACCGCGAGGACGGGCTTCTTGCGCTCAGCCGGCATTGTCGCGCACCGCCTGCTTGAGCCGGATTCTGGCCTGCGTCGAAACCCCGAGGAGCTCGGCAACCCGCCACACCAGGTTATCCTCGAACTCGTGGACCATCCCGTCCGCGAACACCAGCTTCCACATCATCTCGACGATCCGCTCGCGATCGGCCGCGCCGAGCCGCCGCTTGAGCACGCTGGTGAAGCCGTAAAGGTCGACCGCCTCGCTGTCGGCGGTCTTGGCGGCGGCGAGCAGCGACGCCGTCTCTTCGCGGTTGAGGCCGAAGCGCCCCTCGAGCAGATCGGCCAGTTTTTCGCGCTCGCCGTCGGAAACCACGCCGTCGATCGATACCACGTGGAAAAGCAGTGCCGCGACCGCCAGGCGGAGGTCCTCCTCGCCGACCGTCGCCTGATCGTCACGCCCGCCGATTTCGGCGAGAAACCGCCTGATTGCTTCGATCATCGAGTCTTCCCGGGCCGTGCGCGACACATGTAGTCGCCATTGGCCGCCGGCGAAACCCGCATCGTCCGGCCAGACATCAAACCGCCGGCAAAGGCCGGCGGCTTACGAGTCAAGACTGACAAACCAACAGAGCTAGAGTGAAAAGCCGAACCGCCCGGAGCGAAAAAGCCGAGCCAATAATATGAACGAATAATGCGCCTTCAAAAAAACCTAGGTGATCACCGAATGGACTATGGCGACACTATCAATTGTACCCGAAGGCACCGCGACATCTCTTTCAGCGGCGATCGCCTGGCGCCAAAGCCCGGCGCATCCGCGCGAATCACCGCACCCGAAATTGTATGGAGCTTGCAGGGCTTTGCAAGGGCCTGCTGGCGCGGTGCCGACGACCGGTGCAAAAACGGGGCAAAGCCGACCCCAAGGACTCGCCCGCCGCCGGTTTAGCGCAGGAGGCGGCGAGCGTCGGCCGCGCTCAAGGGCGCCGGTCGGTCGACCTTCGACGCGACATTGACGAACTTCCGGCTCGCCGCCGATTTCAAGATCGATTCCATTACGTCGACCACGTGCGCCGCCAGCCGGCCCGAGCAGCGCGGCTCGCGGCCTCGGCGGGCGGCGTCGATGAGATCGGCGACGCCGAGCATGCGGTAGTTGGCGCGCGTGAACGGACCGCTCCACGGCCAGTTGGCCGCCCCGAAGGGAGCCTCCGCCGTGTCGACGACCGCATAGTCGCCGCCCTTGTCGGAATAGGAGATCGTGCCGGCGAAGAAGTTCGGATCCGGCAGCAGCACCGAGCCCTCGGTTCCGTAGAGCTCGATCGGATTGACGTGGCCGTGCTTCCAGACGTCCCAGCTGGCGCCGAGGGTGACCTGGGCTCCGTTGGCGAACCCGAGGACGGCGTTGATGTTGGTCGGCGTTCTCACCTTGATGCGTTGGCCCTTCATCGGCCCGCCGCTGGTGACGACCCGCTCGGCGAAGCCCTTGGCGGCCATGGCGGCGACGCTTTTGACGCCGCCGAGGAGGCTCACCAGCGCCGTGATGTAGTAGACCCCGATGTCGAAGACCGGACCGGCGCCCGGCTGGAAGAAGAAGGCCGGGTTCGGGTGCCAGTGTTCCATGCCGTGGCTGAGCACCTGGGCGGTCCCGCCGACGACCTTGCCGATGGTACCCTTGTCGAGCAGCCGGCGCGCCGTCTGCATGCCGGCGCCGAGGAAGGTGTCGGGTGCCCCGCCGAGCTTGAGGCCGCGCGTGTCCGCCTCGGCGACCAGTTTCTTGGCGTCGCTTGCCGTCAGCGTCAGCGGCTTTTCCGAGTAGCAGTGCTTGCCGGCGGAAAGGATCGACCGGCTGACCGCGGCGTGGACGGCGGGAACCGTCAGGTTGATCACCGTCTCGATCTCGTCGTTCTTCAGCAGTTGGTCGACCGTCATCGACCTTACCGAGAACTGCGCGCCCCTTGCCGTCGCCGCTTCGCTCACGATGTCGGCGACCGCCACCACGTCGAGGTTGCCGAAGATCGGCGCCAGCCGCAGGTACGACTCGGAGATGTTGCCGCAACCGATGATGCCGACCGCCGCCCGTCGCGCCATGCTCAGCCCCTGCCAACCAGTTTCGACACGTACGTGTAGGAATTCGCGGCGAAGCTCCGCCAGTCGGACGGGTTGTCGTGTTCCATGACCAGCAGGCTCGCCCCGGTCTGTTCGATCGACGGCCACAGTTGCCGCCAGTCGATGGTCCCGGCGCCGATGTCGGTCCACCCGTCGTCGACCGTGACCCCCGGCCTCGCCGTGTCCTTGATGTGAAACGCCGCGACCTTCGATCGATAGCGGTCGACCTCGGCCGCGATATCGAACCCGGCCCTGACGATCCACGCCACGTCCGGCTCGAAGAGGACGTTGCCGGTGAGGATGTGGTCGATCGGCCGCGAGCCGTCGGCCAACTTGGCGTACTCGAAGTTGTGGTTGTGCCAGGCAAGCTTCAGTCCGGCTTCGCGCAGCTTGACCGCGTGCTCGGCGAGCCTGGCGCCGAAAGCCATCCAGCTTGCCGCGTCCTTGGGCCGGGCGTCGCCGCCGACGTGCGGCAGCACGACGATCTCGACGCCGAGCGTCTTGGCGGTGTCGATCAGGCGGCCGCGGTCAGCCTCGAGATCGGCGAGCGGCATGTGGGCACTCGGCACCTTAAGCCCCACCGCGTCGCATTTGGCGCGGAACCCCTTGGGGTCGCTCTCGTAGGCACCGCCGTAGGGCTCGACCGCGTCGTAGCCGATCGCCGCCAGCGCCGCCAGCTGTGGCTCGATCGGTGGAAATTTGCGCGCGCTGTAGAGCTGGAACGAGATGCGATAGGTCGCCATGGGCTGTTCTTGCTGGAGCCGGAAGCGGACTTCAGAGGCGGTCGCCGGTCTCGGCATCGAACACCGACGCCAAGCTCGGTTGGAAATAGACCTCGACCTTGTCGCCCATCTTGTGGTCGTCGTCCGGACCGACGCGGATCGACACGGTCTCGTCACCGATCGATCCCCACAGCAGGCTGTCCGCGCCCATCGGCTCTATGAGCGTCAGTTGGAGCGGCAGCGAGGTCGCTCCGGGAAGCTCCGTTTCGATGTGGATTTGTTCGGGCCGAACGCCAAGCACCACCTTGCGACCTGGTGCCGGCAGCGCGGCGAACTCGTAGCCAGCAAGATCGATGCTAACCCCGTCGGCGCACATCAACGCCGGGGCGCTATTCATCACCATCTCGCCGCTGACGAAGTTCATCGCCGGCGACCCGACGAAGCCGGCGACGAACCGGTTGACCGGGCGCTGGTAGATTTCCTTGGGCGTGGCGAGCTGCTGGATCACGCCCTGGTACATGACGGCGACGCGATCAGCCAGCGTCAGCGCCTCGATCTGATCATGGGTGACGTAGATCATGGTCGAGCCGAGCTGCATGTGCAGCTTCTTGAGCTCGACTCGGAGCTCGGTCCTTAGCTTGGCATCGAGATTGGACAGCGGCTCGTCGAATAGGAAAACGTCGACGTCGCGGACCAGCGCCCGGCCGATGGCGACGCGCTGGCGCTGGCCGCCCGACAGTTGCGACGGCCGGCGCTTGAGCAGCGGCTGGATTTGCAGCAGCGCAGCCGCCTTGGCGACGCGGCGCTCGATTTCGTCCTTGGGCACTCGGGCGACGCGCAGTCCGAAGGTGAGGTTCTTTTCCGCCGTCATCCGCGGATAGAGCGCATAGGACTGGAACACCATGCCGATGCCTCGATCGGCCGGCTCCTTCCAGGTCACGTTCTTGCCGCCGATCCAGACCTGCCCGGCATCGATATCGAGCAGCCCGGCGATGGCGTTGAGGAGGGTCGACTTGCCGCAGCCGGAGGGTCCCAGCAGAACGATGAACTCTCCCTCTTCGACGTCGAGATCGAGTTCCTCGAGGACCTTCAGCCGGCCGAAGGAAACGCCGAGTTTGCGGACGGAGACGGTCGCCATGTCTAGCCCTTGACCGCGCCGGCGGCGATGCCGCGCACGAATAATCTACCCGAGACAAAATAGATGGTCAGCGGCACGAGGCCGGTCAGAACCGTTGCCGCCATGTTGACGTTCCATTCCCGGACGCCCTGGATCGAATTGACGATGTTGTTGAGCTTGACCGTCATCGGGTAGTTGGTCGGCCCGGCATAGATGACGCCAAACAGGAAGTCGTTCCAGATGCCCGTCACCTGCAGGATGATCGCTACCGTGAAGATGGGGAGCGACATCGGCAGCATGATGCGGAAGAAGATGCCCCAGAATCCGGCGCCGTCGACCCGCGCCGCCTTGAACAACTCTAAGGGCAGGGAGGCGAAATAGTTGCGGAACAGAAGCGTCAGCACCGGCATGCCGAAGATCGAGTGGACCATGATCACCGCCCACAACGTCTGAAAAATCCCCAGGCGCGAGGTAATGAGAACCAGCGGGTAGATCATGACCTGGTAGGGAACAAACGAGCCAACCAGGAGCACGGTGAAGAAGAATTCGGAGCCCTTGAACCGCCAATTGGCAAGCACGTAGCCGTTGACCGAGCCGATGGCGATGGAGACGAGCACGCTCGGCACCGTGATTTTCACCGAGTTCCAGAAGTTGGTGTGCATGCCCTCGCAATAGAGCCCGGTGCAGGCGTGGTTCCACGCCTTGTCCCAGGCAGCGAACGTGATCTCGATCGGCGGGGCAAAGATGTTGCCGAGCCGGACTTCCTCCAGACCTTTGAGCGAGGTCACCATCATCACATAGAGCGGGATGAGGTAGTAGATCGCCGCCACGATCAGGACCCCATAGACCATGATCGTGGCTGGCGCGAACCGTCGATGCGGACGCGGTCCACTCGGTTCGACCGCAAACGAATTGCTCATCGTGGCCGCGCTCATGTCGGGCGCCTCCGGCCAAACTCATAGAACGCCCACGGCACGACGACGATGGCCACCGTCGCCAAGAGGACCGTCGAGGCCGCCAGGCCCTGCGACAGATACGAAGTGAACATGTATTCATAAATGTAGAGGGTCGGGAGCTGCGACGCGATGCCGGGGCCGCCGCCGGTCATCGCGACGGCGAGGTCGTAGGTCCTCACGGCTCCCGCGGCGAAGATAACCAGCGCGGTGATGAAAACCGGGCGCATCATCGGGATGACGATGAAGATGTAGGTCCGCCATTTCGGAATTCCGTCGACCCGTGAGGCCTTCCAGATCTCATCGTCGATGCCGCGCAAACCGGCCAGCATCAACGCCATCATCAGGCCGGTTCCCTGCCAGACCGCGGCAATCACCAGCGTGTAGATCACCATCTTGGTATTCGCGACCCAGTCGAACGAGAAGCTCGTCCAGCCAAGGTCCCTGATCGACTTCTGCAGGCCAAAGGCCGGATTCAGCATCCACGCCCAGACGATGCCCGTGATGACGAAGGAGAGCGCGAAGGGGTAGAGAAAGATGGTCCTGAACGTGTTCTCGAAGCGGATCTTCTGGTCCATGAAAACGGCCAGCAAGAATCCGACGACGAACATGAAAGTCAGGGACAAAAGCCCGAAGATCTCGAGATTCTTGACCGAAATCTTCCAGCGACGCGTTCCGAACAGACGTTCATACTGCGCGAAACCAGCAAAATCGCGAACGAAATCAGGTGTCGGCAGCGTCCTTGAGTTGGTCAGGGAATAGGCAATCGTCCATAGCGTGCAGCCGATGAAGACGAACACGACGGTCGCCATCATGGGCGAGAGCGCGATCTTGGACGCCATGTTGCGGAAAAGCTTGTTTGGCCGCTTCTCCGCTTTCATCACCAGACTGCTGGCGATCCCGATCGGCTTTGCCGTATCAGTCATGCCTCCGCCCCACCCGTCGTTGGCCTGTGCGCCAACCAGCGCGGCCGGCAGAAT
>JBBDMC010000170.1:12380-15162 GCA_040878485.1 Bauldia sp.
CCCCCCCCCCCGCCGCTTTGGTCAACCAGTCCGCGGTTACTTCGCCGCGTTGCTGATGATGTCGACGAACGCCGCCTGCGCTTCTTCGACGGTCATGTCTGGGGTGGTGAAGAACTCGTTGTACAGTGCAACGATCTGATTGATATCGTCGCGCTGCATCATCTGGGCGTTCGACGGCAGGATGTTCTTGGGATCCTCGAGGATCTTCAGACCGAGCTTCATGCAGTCGTTGGCCGCCGCCAGATCGACGTCGGCACGAATCGGCAGCGAACCCTTCTTCAGGTTGAAGGCAACCTGGACCGGCTTCGAGATCATCGACGAAGCCATCTCGAGCTGGGCCTTGGTGACCGCCGGATCCTTGTTCTTCGGGAAGTAGAACACGTCGCCGCCGGTATTCAGCATCGGGCTGAAGCCGAGGCCGGGCAGGCAATCATAGTCGACGCCGGCTTTCATGTTGGCCACCTGGAATTCACCCTGGGCCCAGTCGCCCATGACGTTGGCGGCGGCTTTGCCGGTGATGACGAGGCTGACGGCATCGTTCCATTGCGGCACGATCGTCTGTGTGTCGACCATCTTGCGCGCCTGGTCGATGGCCGTGAGGATACGGGTCGTGACCGGGCCGCTTGCCGCCTCGACGTCCTTGTCCTTGTAGATCTTGATGTAGTAGTCGAAGCCGCCCATGCCGGTCATGATGTCGTCGGCGAGAAGGCCGACCGGCCAGTCCTGGGCCAGCGAAAGCGGCAGGATGCCCTTTGCCTTCAGCTTCTCGGAAGCCGCGGCGATCTCATCCCAGTTCTTCGGCGGGGTAATGCCGGCGTCCTCGTAGACATGCCGGTTGGTCCACGCCCACTGGGCCGAATGCAGGTTGACCGGAACACACCACACCTTGCCGTTTCTGGTGCAGGTCGGATCGAGCTGCGAGGCCGGACGGACGATGCTCTTCCAGTCTTCCTTGGTCGCCAGTTCGGTCAGGTCCTGCATGAGGCCGGCGTCGATCAGGTCGTCGGCGTCCTTGCCAGGATTGAACTGGGTGGCGCAGGGCGGGTTTCCGCCCATGACGCGGCTGAGGATGATCGGGCGTGCGACACTGCCGCTACCGCCGATCGCGCCGTCAACCCACTTGTTTCCGGTCGCGTCGAAGGCCTTGGCGAACTCCGCCACCGCCGCGGCCTCGCCGCCCGACGTCCACCAGTGAGTCACTTCGCAATCGGTGGCCAGAGCCGGACTGCCGAACGTGGCGGCAAGGGCGAAAGCCCCTAGCAGCCTCTTTGTGAAATGCATCATTCCCTTCCTCCCATAAATTCGCGCGCGACGTGCGCGGCACGTTGGTCGAGTCCCGAAGGAGCCCGCTCGTCTATGGCTGTGTCGGACTGAACTGGCCGCTTGCGGCCACACTTCCTCCCCAACCACGCGCGTTCAGCGGCGCTTCTTCATCGTTGCTCGCTTACCCGGCCGAGGCTGGGATTGTCAAACCGTCCCCGGTCCCGACGATCACGAAGAAAGTGCCTCGCTATCGCCGGTGTAAACGTTTACATTCGACCATATTCAAAGACGATCCAAAGTCAATGACTATCGGATCGCGGGGGAGGACATCGAGAACATCATGGCGCGGACCGGCCGGTCTCGGCGGGCGGCGAAGCCATCGCGCTCCGTCACGATCCGCGACGTCGCTCACCGCGCCGACGTCTCGACCGCGACGGTCAGCCGCACGCTGGCCGCCCCGCACTTGGTCGCCGAGGCCACCCGATCGTTGGTTTACACCGCCATCCGGGAGACCGGCTTCACCCCCAATGCGACCGCGCGCAGCCTGCGCGCCCGCTCCACCAAGATGGTTCTGGCCCTGCTCAACGGCATCGGCAATTCGTTCTACACCTCGATCCTCAACGCCATCGAGGAGGTGCTGTTCGAGGCCGGTTACGGCATGATCATGGGCGACACCCGTGCCGATCCGCGCCGCGAGGCCCACTACGACGAGTTGGTGCGCGCCGGACAGGTTGACGGCGTGCTTCTGTTCACCGGCCGCCTGCCGGGCGCCGATTTCGCCGCGCTTAATGCCACCGTTCCGATCACGCTCGTCTGCAACGACATTCCCGACATCGACAGCCTGCCGGTCGTCGAGAGCGCCAACCGCGACGCGGCCCGCCGGATGGTCGAGCACCTCGTCGGCCTCGGGCACCGGCGGATCGCCCACGTCACCGGCCCGCCGCACAATGTCGAGGCGCGCGAGCGCCTCGGCGGCTATCGCGACGCGCTGGCCGCCGCCGGCCTGCCGATCGATGACGGCTTGATTTGGGAGGGCGCTTTTGCCGTCGACGCCGGTGTGATCGCCGCCCGCCGCTTTCTCGCCGTGTCGCCGCGCCCGACCGCGCTGTTCGCCGCCAGCGACGACATCGCCATCGGTCTCATCAAGACGATCCGCGACACCGAGCTATCGGTCCCCGACGACGTCTCGATCGCCGGGTTCGACGACATCGACTACGCCGGCGTGATCGACCCGCCGCTCACCACCATGCGTCAGCCGCGCGCCGACCTCGGCCGTCTGGCGGCGGAGAACCTGCTGCGCCGCATGGCCGGTGGCGCCGGCAAGCCGTCGCCGAGGCGCGTCCGCCTCAGTTGCGAGCTCATCATCAGGCAGAGCGTGCGTGCCATCGCCGCAGCCGAACGGGCGCCGCGAACACTTCGCGCCGGGGCGCACCGAGCCGGCGGGCTCGATACCGGCGTTCGCCGGTCTAGAGCATGATCGCGCCTGACTGAATCGGTTTTTGGGATTCCCGCAAGGCTG
>JBBDMC010000171.1:0-15135 GCA_040878485.1 Bauldia sp.
CGAGGACCAGATGCGATTAGCTTAAGCGGGCGTCAACCGAACCGGCAGCAGCCCATCTCTTCCATCGCACCGATCCCGAACATAAAGAAATAGGCGTGAGAGATCGTCGGTGCGCACGTCGCCTCTAAGTAGCCTCTGAACACGACCCCGCAATCCAATATCCGACATAGAGGTGCGATCAGCCAGATGCCACAAAGGGATACACAAAGCGACCAGACAAAACGGGCACAACGTCGATTCCGCGCCATCCTGAAAGGTGCGCTTAGCACGCCCCCCAAGCCCCGCAAGAGCATGACTCCGAAGGGCAAGGGGCCGCAACCGAAGAAGCCTAGCGAGAAGTCTTCCGGCGCTTCTTCCGCCACCGCAAAAACCGGGCAGCGGCGTACCGGAAAACGGGCTTAGTGAGGTTGCCGGTAGGGGAGCCGCTTGCCTTCGGCCGCCTTCACGGCAGCGACGGTCCGCTCCAAATCGGACACTCCAAGAGCGGTGCGGCGGTTGTAGCGGAACGCAAATTCCGCGAGGTAGCGGTGCAAGTGCTTTTCGTCGCAGTGCTGGTATACGCCGCGCATCCCGCGCTTGAAGACTGAGAAGACGTTCTCAACCGTGTTGGTGTGGATGGTGCGATCGTCTTCGTACCGAACGTATTCGCCAGCCGAGTGTTTCACCGTCTCATGCGCCGCGACGTGCGCAGCAACGTCGCCATAGAGGCGGCTTTCGTCGGTGTAGAGCGATGCTTCGCGCGCGACGTTGGCGGTGACGATCTTGGTCACGGACAACTTGTCGGCGGTTGGAACATGGAAGGTTCGAACCTCACCCCCGCGCTCGACCAAGGCAACGATGGCGCGCTTGTTTGCGGGACCACCGCGGCGACCGCGTTTGCTCATTGGCTTGAGGAAGGGCTGGCCTTTTGTGGTGGTGTCGCGGCGCTTCCGCTGCTCGACCTGCCCGTAGTAGGTCTCGTCAACCTCCACGGTGCCGCCGCCGCTACCGAGCGGGTCCAGGCCGCCCGCGCGCATGGCCTCGCGGATACGGTGAGCCATGAACCATGCGGCCTTGTAGGTGATGCCGAGCGAGCGGTGCAGCTGGTGCGCGCTGATCCCCTTCTTCGATGACGCCATGAGGTAGAAGCCCTGCATCCACTTGTGCAGGTCGATGTGGCTGGCCTCCATCACGCTCTTGGTCGTGACGGTGAAGTCCTTGCGACACGTCGGCCCACCGCAGCGGTATACGGTCGCGCTGTTCTTCTGAGTGCGCTTTGTGGCGTAGGAGCGGTCCAACGTCCCGCAGTGCGGGCACGCGCGGCCGTCTGACCACCGGATGCTTTCCAGAAGCGAGGCGGCGGCTTTGTCGTCGTGGAAATGAGAAGCGGAAAGAACGTCGGCCATGGCACCAATCCCCTTTGTTGCCTCAGATTCTAGGGATTGGGCCTTGTGGTGTCAAGGACATAATTAGGATAATATTCCTAATTATGCACTTGACATAACACGGACGATTCCCTAGGTTTGTTAACAAGAGACAGGGGAATTGCCATGACAAACCTCACTGACGAGATGTTTCACGATAACGACGCGGCGCGGGTCTATTTCGAGAAGATGCGTTGGCCGAATGGCCAGTTCTGCCCTCACTGCGGCAACGCCGATCCGGAAACGATCACCGGGCTTGCTGGCACGTCGCACCGCAAGGGTCTGTACCAGTGCAATGCCTGCCGCGAACCCTTCACGGTCACGGTCGGCGGCGTCATGGAGAGCAGCCACATTCCGCTTTGCAAATGGGCGCTCGCCTTCCACTTGATGGCAGCGAGCAAGAAAGGCGTTTCCGCTCACCAGTTGATGCGGACGCTTGGTCTCGGCTCCTACAGGACGGCTTGGTTCATGGCGCATCGTGTCCGCGAAGCCATGAAGATCGACAACAAGGACAATCCTATTGGCGGCAGCGGCAAGGTCGTCGAGGTGGACGAAACCTATCAGGGCCGTCGCGAGAACCCGCGCGTTGTCCGTACCAGCGGACAGCCCTTCATCAAGAAGGGCAAGAAGGGCACGCCAGCCAAGCGCCCCGTAGTCGCCCTTGTCGAGCGCGGCGGCGAGACTCGCATGTTCCACGTAGAGAACGCGACGGCGGCTAACTTGCGAGACGTGATGGTCCGCAACATCAAGCGCGAAAGCGAGCTTCATACCGACGAAAGCCGCCTCTACACAGAAATGGGCAAAGAGTTCGACGGTCATCACACCGTCAAGCACTCAGCCGGCGAGTATGTCCGCTACGAGGGCGAGCGCACCGTCCACAGCAACACGGTCGAGAACGTGTTTTCTGTTTTCAAGCGCGGCATGACTGGCGTGTACCAGCACTGCGGCGAAGCCCATTTGCACCGCTACTTGGCGGAGTTTGAGTTCCGGTACAATCGGCGCGCCGGACTTGGCTGGAACGATAGCTGGCGCGCTGACGAAGCGGTTAAGGGCGCCGAAGGCAAGCGCCTCATGTACCGGCAACCTCGTGAAGCCGGTCACGCTTAGGCAGAAAGCGCGTCACTTTTTACGTTGGCGCCGGTCCCGGAGCCGTTGAGGCACGGGACTCGCTTCCTTCTTCCCGATAGGCTTGTGCGGGGTCGGCGGCGTGTTCAAAGCACGCCTCACCGCCTCATCGCGGCGACGCTGCGTTTCCTTCTCGTCGTATTGATCGTCTATCGTCGGGGGCTGTTTCATGCCGAGGCGTCAATCAGGATCCAGAACCAAGGACGATGCTTTCAGAATCTCGCGGGCACTGGCACTAGAGGCATACGCCAAGGTCGAATCCGAACTCTCCTATTTGCTTTCCGCAGTCATCGGAGGTCGGCATGATACGGCGGCAATCATCTTTTTCAAAATCGGCAATACCGGCGCTCGGAATGCGATAATCAGTTCACTGCTAGAACACATTCACGGCGACAAATACGACACCTATTGGCATGGTCAGCCCGGCGGCGGTGGCGTTGCGAGAGTGCCTGGTTTGCTCAGTCTCATCAACTCGCTGGATACGCGGCGGAATGAAATCGTCCATTGGCATCCGACTGAAAGCGTGAGCTTGGGGCCGGATGGCTCCACGAAACACTGGGAGGACTTGCGACCGGCGTTCTTTTGGGCCCGGGGTAACGCAACTCCAATTGCAACCGATGACTTTGACGAGTTCACCGCCAAGGCTCAGTTCGTCGAGAAGTCGCTTCAGATGCTTTGGCGGATCATGAGGAGTCCGCAGAAGGTCTCAGAGGTCGAGCTGCAATCATGGACGCAAATATTTCAGCAACCAGTACCTTATCCGCCGCCATCGGCTCATCCACTCGCCCAGAAGCCACAAGAATAGCGAAACCCGCCTCGACCATTTCGGGCGTGTAATCCCAATCCGCATTGGGCGCGGGTTTCTCGCCCGTTTCCACTATCTCGTGGGCCATAGGAACAATTCCTAGCTGGCACCTCTATCGGCCTGTCACGCACTCACCGCGTAGCATTATGACCGTGTTATGGGAAGTGCATAATTAGGATAATATTCCTATGCCAGCTTAAGCGATTTCAGCAAGGCGGGGACAACTTCCTTGGCGGCGGGGGGCAGGCGGACCGATGGCGGCGGACTTATCCCCGCCGGTCTCGACGGCCGCATGCTGGCGCTCCGAAAAAGAGAGCCAGGTCATGCCAGAAATCTCGGGCGAGTTCCAGCGACGGCCGGTTCGGCGCTTCGCCTCAGGCCTCGGGGACGCCGCGGCCGGTGCCCTCGAGGCCGTGATTCGCGCCGGTACGGAAGCCTATGATCGCCGCCGGCACCTGCCCCGCCTGTTGCCGGCGTGGCCGGCTGAACTCACCGACGAGAGCATCGCAGGACGCAGGCTGATCGTCGCCCGTCTGGCACGGGCACTGCGGGCGGAACGAAGCCGGGGGCGTGCCGGCCACTGGACGTACGACCTCAACCGCCACATCGCGCTCTCTCAGGCCTACGCGGCGGAGCGGCGGGCGCTCGGCCCGGCCGCCATGGCGGCGGGCGCCGAAAAACAACGCCCGCCGACGGCGATACCGGCGACGGGCGGCTGATACGTGAAGTGGCCGGTCAGGCCCGGCGGCGACGCTGCTGGCCGAGGCCCATCTTCTTGGCAAGGGCGGACCGCGCCGCAGCGTAGTTCGGCGCGACCATCGGATAGTCGGCCGGCAAGCCCCACCGCTCGCGGTAATCCTCCGGCGACAGATCGTAGTGGGTGCGCAGATGGCGCTTCAACGACTTGAACTTCTTTCCGTCCTCGAGGCAGACGATGTAGTCAGGAAACACCGACTTCTTCGGGTTGACAGCCGGCTTCAGCGGCTCCGGCTCCGGCTGCTGCATGCCTGAGTGAGTCTTGGCCAGCGCCTTGTGGACCTCGGCGATGAGCGCTGGCAGATCCGATGCCGGAACGGTGTTGTTGCTGACGTACGCCGATACGATTTCAGCCGCGAGGTCGATCAGATCGCCAGCGGGAGTTTGGTCATTCATGATTTGGTTCACCCGATTGTCGTTGTCTTGTTGTCGCCACTTGGTAACGGCCATCTTTGGGGGCAAACGCCGCCGCACCTTTTCAGCGGAGTTCAGTCTTCCGTCTAGCTTTCCGCTCGCGATTCGATTCGGTTACTTGGACGCTTAATAACGGCCAGACCGACATCTTACAAGCGTATTTTGGCGGCTATTCGACCTCTTCACCGTTTTGTTCAAATTCAATTCGATCGCGCGTCGGTATCTTGCGGTAGATAACCGATACAGTAAATATTACAAGTAGTAGAGAACAAGATAAGCGGCCAGGAGCAGCGTCGCCCAGAACGCCATGCTGCCAGTCGGCCAGGGGCGCGCGAGGATGCCCGCCGGACCGTGGTGGCGGTAGACGGCGGCGATCAACGGGGTCGCGGCGCGACGCGTCTGGTCGACGGCGGCACGGCGCGCGGCGGCAAGAGCCGCGACAGCGCCGCCACCCGCTGCGGGCAGGGCCTTGCGATAGACCCACTCGGCGTCGATGTTGACGCCTCTCAACTCCGGGGGGTAGAGGCCGAACAGCTTGAGCCAGCAGAAGGCCAGTGCCGCGAAGAGGAGCAGCTGCGTCTGGGTCAGAACGTGCTCTATCGTGTAGGGATGGTACTCGACGGGAAAAGGCAGCAGCGAATAGAGCAGCCATGGGTAGACGCCGTTGAAGACGCAGATCACGGCCGCGAACCCCATGGCGAGGAGCATGTTGAAGGGCGCTTCCTCGGTCCTGATACCGGAATCGCGTGCGAAGAAGGCGAAGAACGGGATCTTGATGCCGGCATGGTGGAACACGCCGGCCGAGGCGAACATCAGCGCCAGCCAGACCACCGGGTGGCCCTCCTCAATCGCCGCGGCCAGTACCATCGATTTGGACACGAAGCCGGAGAAGAGCGGAAAGGCGGAGATCGAGGCGGCGCCGACGATGCAGAGCCCGGCAGTCAGCGGCATCGACTTGTAGAGCCCGCCGAGCTCGGACCCGTTGATCTTGCCGGTGCGGTAGAGGACCGCACCCATCGACATGAACAGCAGGCTTTTGAAGATGACGTCGTTGAAGGCGTGGCTGATGGCGCCATTGATGGCCAGAGCCGTGCCGAGCCCGATGCCGCACACCATGAATCCCAGCTGGTTGATCATGCTGTAAGCCAGCACCCGGCGCAGATCATTCTCGATGACCGCGAAGAAGATCGGGAACATGGTCATCGCGGCGCCGATGTAGATCAGCGGCTCGGCTCCAGGAAAACCACGGGCAAGGGCATACACGGCGACCTTGGTGGTGAAGGCGCTGAGGAATACCGTCCCGGTCGGAGTCGATTCCGGATAGGCGTCGGTGAGCCAGTTGTGGAGCAGCGGAAACGCCGCCTTTGTGCCGAAGGCGAGCAGGATCAGCCACGAGGCCAGACCGTCGAGCCCGATGAAGCCGAAGGCGATCGAGCCGCTGTGGTTGGCAATCATCAAGACGCCGGCGAGCAGCAGGACGCCGGCCGTGATCTGGATGACGAGGTAGCGCATGGCGGCCCAATAGGCGCGATCGGTGCGCCTGGCGAGGATCAGGAACGCCGATGCCACCGCCAGCACCTCCCAGAACAGGAACAGCGTGATCAGGTCGCCGGCAAACACGGCGCCGAGCGCGGCCCCGGCGTAGAGCAACGTCGCGACCTCCTGCACACGGTCGCGGACGTGCAGCGAAAAGACGATGCCGAGGAAGGCGGCGAGATGGAAAAGCAACCCGAACAGGAAACTCAGCCGGTCGACGCGCAGGAGAACCAGAGTGTAGTCGAGCAGCTGGACCTCAAAGCCGCTGCCCTCGGCGAGGGCGGCCAGGTTGACGGCGCCGACGATCGGGACGGCAAGCAGGACGGCGGCTCGCGCCCTCCCGCGCGTGAGGACGGCAAGGAGAGCGCCGGCGAAAAAGACGACGAACGGGGGCAGGCTAGTCATCGTAGTAGTCCTCCCCGCGCATCAGCAGTTTGCGCATCTCCCTTGCCGCCAGCACCAGAAGCAGGCAGGCGATGAAGCCGTAGACGGCATAGAAGCCGAACAACCCCTCCCACGGGTGCTCGGCATGGCGCGCGACGATGAGCTCGGCGCCGAGGGCGACCGCGCAGGCAGCATAGAGCCCGTAGATGACCCTGCGCACGTTCCGGGGATCGTCGAAGAGATATTCCTTTTCGCGTTCGGCCATGGCTCGGTCCTATTGCGTCGCCATCGATTGGAGCGGGTTGAAGACTATCCCGGGGAAGAAGAAGAGTATTACGCAAGCGAGCGATGTCGCACTCATGGCGAGCAGCAGGGGAAGCGGAGCTTCCGCGGCGCGACCGTTCGTCGCCTCGCCCTCGGCCGTCCCGAAAAAGGCCCTTAGCGGAATCGGCAGCAGGTAGGCGACGTTGAGCAGCGACGAAATCATCAGCACAGCGACGATGGCGATCTGGCCACCGTCGAGGGCACCGAGAACGAGGTACCACTTGCTCCACAGGCCGCCGCCCGGCGGCAGGCCGATAATACTCAGCGCCCCGACGAGAAACGCCGCGAAGGTCACCGGCATGACGCGGCCCAGGCCAGCAAGCTCGCTCACCTCGGTCTTGTGATGGACGGTGTAGATGGCGCCGGCGCAGAAGAACAAGGTGATCTTGCCGAGCGCGTGCGTGGCGATCTGCATGCCGCTGCCGACGATCCCCCAATGGGTCGCCAACGCTGCGCCGAGCACGACGTAGCCGAGCTGGCTGACGGTCGAATAGGCGAGCCGGGCCTTGAGGTTGTCCCTGGTCATGGCAACCATCGAAGCGATGAGAATCGAGCCGGCGGCGGCAAAGACCAGCCAATCGCCGGCGCCGCTCGTCGATAGCGTCTCGACGCCGAAGACGTAGACGATCACCTTGACGACAAAAAAGACTCCCGCCTTCACGACAGCAACCGCATGGAGCAGGGCGGAAACCGGCGTCGGCGCGACCATCGCCGCCGGCAACCAGAAGTGCAGCGGAACAAGTGCGGCCTTGGCGATGCCGAATGCGAAGAGCGCCAGGAGCATCGCCAGGGCGGTGGGGCTGAGTTTCTCCGCTAGAATGCCGCCCGGTCGAAAGTCGAGGGTGCCGGCGGCAACTGCGGTCCAGGCGATGGCCGGTAGGAGTAGGACCGTCGAGGCACCGAGCAGCATCATGAGGTAAAGACGGCCGGCGGCCTTGGCCTCGGGCGTGCGGTGATGGATGACCAGCGGGTAGGTCACCAGCGTCAGCATCTCGTAGAACAGAAAAAGGGTGAACAGGTTGCCGGCGAGCGCGATACCCACCGTGGCGACGATCGCCGCGGCGAAGGCGACGTAGTAGCCGGTCTGGCGCACCTCGTGGTTCGCCCGCATGTAGCCGATCGAATAGAGCGAGGTGACGATCCACAGACCCGAGGCGACCGTCGCGAACAGCATGCCGAGCGGCTCGACCGCGAAGGCGACCGCCAGCCCTGGAACGACGTCGAGAACGTGGAGCGCCGGCCGCGCCCCGCCCAGCACTTTCGACAATAACGCCAGGAGGGCAGCGAACAGCAACACGGTGCCGAGCAGCGTGACCGACTCGCGCAGGTTAGGGTGGCGGGCGAATAGCGGGGTCAGCAGAGCCGTGGCCGCCGGAATGACAAGTGCCAAGGCGATGAGGGTCTCGCCGGTCATCGGAGACCCAGCGCGCTGGCCGCCTGCTCGGCGATGCCGGCCGGCAGTCTCGCGTCGAGGCCGAGGAACACGGTGGCCACGGCGAGCAGCCAGATCGGCACCAGCATGCTCACCGGCGCTTCGGTCGCGCCCATCGCCGCCGCCGATGGCTCGCGGAACCAGGCCGCTTCGACGAAGCGGCCAATGTAGACCACGGTGATGAGCGAGCTCGCAACGATAAGGAACGCCAGCCACCACCAGCCACGCTCGAAGGCGGCGACCACCAGGTACCACTTGGAGACGAAGCCGATCGTGCCGGGAACGCCGATCAGGCTGAGGCCGGCAACGACGACGGCCGCCATGGTGAGCGGCATCCGGCGGCCGATGCCGCAGAGGTCGTCGATGTCGAAGGCGCGGGAGCGCATGGTGACCGCTCCCAGGGCCATGAACAGGCCGCCCTTGGCGAGCGCGTGGCCGACAATGTGGATCAGGCCCCCCTTGAGGCTGGTAGCGGTCGCCAGCGCGACGCCGAGGGTGATGTAGCCCACCTGGGCGACCGAGGAATAGGCAAACATGCGCTTGGCGTCGGACTGGAAGACAGCGACCGTCGCAGCGGCGAAGATCGCGGCCACGGAAAACACGGTGAGTATCGGCGTCACCGGCAGGTCGGCAATGACGAAGCCGACCCCGAACACCGAAAACAAGAAGCGCACCAGCAGGTAGATGGCGACCTTCGTGGCGGTCGCCGCCATGAAGACAGTGGCGGTGGAAGGGGCATAAGCGTAGGCGTTGGGCAGCCACACGTGAAGTGGAAAGAGCGCGAGCTTGAGGCTGATGCCGACAGTGATGAAGGCAAGGGCGGCCAGAACTGGACGTGTCGACTGAACCGCGCCGATGCGTTCGGCCATCAGGCCGAGGTTCAGGGTTCCCGTCATCACGTAGATGAGGCCGACGCCGATGACGTAGAAGGTGGCGCCGATGGTGCCGAGGACGAGATACTGGTAGGCGGCGACGAGGGCGCGGCGGTGGCTGCCGAGGGCGATCAGCGCGTAGCTCGACAGCGACGATATCTCCAAGAAGACGAAAGCGTTGAAGGCGTCGCCGGTGATGGCGATGCCGAGCAGGCCGGTCAGGGCCAGTAGATACATGGTGTAGAACCAGGCGACCCGGCCGGTCTCGACCTCGGCGGCGACACTGCGCCGCGCGAACGGCGCGATGACCGCCGCCATGCCGGAGACCAGCACCAGGATCAGCCCGTTCAGCGCATCGACCCGGTACTCGATGCCGATCGACGGGTCCCAGCCGCCGAGGTGGTAGGAGACGACGCCGGTGCCGAGGACTTGGGCGAGCAGCATGACGGCGATGACCGGAACGATCCAGGAGACTACCGCTGCGATCAGCCAGGCGGCGCGTGGCCGCCGGACAAGGGCGCACAACAGCGCGCCGAACAGGGGCACGAGGACCTGGAGTGCGGGCAAATGCTCCCGCATCAGCCGCGGGTGTCCCGTTCGAAAATCTCGTCTTCCTCGATTGTCCCGTAGGCCTCGTTGATGCGGACGACGAGGGCGAGACCGAGCGCCAGCGTGGCAACGCCGACGACGATCGCCGTCAGGATCAGAACGTGCGGCAGCGGGTTGGCGTAGACCGAGACCCCGTCTTCGAGGATCGGCGCCGTGCCGCCGAGAATCTTGCCGGGCGAGATGTAGAGCAGATAGACGGAAGTCTGAAACAGCGACAGGCCGATCAGCTTCTTGATCATGTTGCCGCGGGCGATGACGATGTAGAGCCCCGACACCATCAGAAAAACGGTGATCCACTGATTGAAGTGGGCGGCCAGATTGCCGACGAGTTCCTTCATCGCCGTCCCCTGCCCGCCACGGCGTAGAAGATGGCGACCATGGTCGAGGCGACGGTGACGAAGACGCCGAGCTCGACGACGAACACGCCCCACTCCTGGCCATGCACCTCATCGTCGGCGAGGTGCGAATAGTCCAGGAAGTTGCCGCCGGTCAGCAGGCCCATCACGCCGGTCGCCGCGTAGACCAGCACGCCGAGCGGGATCAGTGCCTCGACGACCGCCACCGGAACGACCACCATGGTGGCGCCGAGGCCGTAGATGAGCGCGTAGAGAATGACCGTCGCCCCGGCGATGACGCCGGCCTGAAAGCCGCCACCCGGCCCGTAGTCGCCGTGAAACTGAACGTAGACGGCGAACAGCAACATCATCGGCAGGATCAGCTTGGCGGTAATCCTGAGGATCACGTCGAGACGCATCGCATGCCCCCTCGCCTAGCTGCTTTCCCCGCCGCGGCCGGACGGCGTCCGCTTCAGCAACATCAGTACCGCGATACCGGCGGTGAAGATGACGACGGTCTCGCCGAGCGTGTCGAAGCCGCGGTAGCTCGCCAGAACCGAGGTGACGACGTTGGCGATGCCGGTCTCCGCGAGCGATCGCGCCAAGTAGTCAGGTCCGGCAACATGGATCGGCGCGTCGGCGATGCCGAAGGGCGGCAGGGCCGACACCGCCCAGACGAGAATGGCGGCGGTCACCGTGGCGACGAACAGCGGCAGCAGCGCGCGATGGACCGGCCGCGCCTCGTCGGTTTTCGTGAGATGGAGTACGCCGAGCACCAGGACCATCGATATGCCGGCGCCGACCGTCGCTTCGGTCATGGCGACGTCGACCGCGTCGAGCACGATCAGCACGCTCGCCATCAGGAAGCTGTAGACCCCAGAGAGGACGGCGACAGCGAACAGGTTGCGGGCGCGGACGACCCCGACTGTGGTCACCGCTAGCATCGAAAGGAGCATCATGGTGATCAGCGTGTCGATGACTGTCCCTCCCGCGAGGAGGTCTCGACCTCGACTCCGTCGGCAAGAACCGGCTTGACGCCGGCATGGAGCGCGGCGCGGGCAACGGCGTGGGTCGAAACGGGGCTCATCAGACCGAAGAACAGGGCGAGGAGCAAGAGTTTGACCGCGGCCAGGCTCGCTCCGGCAAGGACAACGAGACCGAGCAGGATCAGCCCGGCTCCGAGAGTGTCGGATACCGAAGTGGCGTGCATCCGCGTGAACACGTCGGGCATGCGCAGGAGCCCGATCGCACCGATCAGCATGAAAGCAGCGCCGGCGGCCACCAGTCCGCCGCCCAGCCATTCACGGACGAGGTCGAGCGTCACGGCCGCTCCTCTTCGCCTGTCGCGCCGAGTGCGCCGAAACGCAGGAACTTCAAGACGGCGAAGGTGCCGATGATGTTGAGCATCGCGTAGGCGAGTCCAATATCGAGAAAGGCAGGCCGGCCGCCGAGGAAGCCGTAGAGCGCCAGAATCAGGATGGCGGCGTTGCCGATGGCGTTGGCGGCGACCAGGCGGTCGAACACGCTCGGTCCGAGGACCGCCCGCCCGACCATCATTGCGGCGGCGAGGAGGACCGCGACCAGGGCGGCAGCGAGCATCATCAGCCGGAGCCTTCCATGGCGGTCACGCGGCGGTCCATCTCGCCGCTCCGCAGCCCCTGTGCGGCCGCCTCGGTCAGCGCGTGGACAACAAGAGTTCCAGTCGGCCGGTCCGCCTCGACGGTGATCGTCCCGGGCGTGAGCGTGATCGAATTGGCGTAAGTCACGTAGCCCACCGCGCCGCGCTGCGTCGTGTTGACCCGCACCAGCCGCGGCGAGATCGGCAGCCGCGGATCGAGGATGACCCGGGCAACCGAGAGCGCCGACAGCGCCGCCTCCTTGACCAGCCACGGCCAGTAGAGCAAGCCGCGCGGGAGAAGTTCGATCGGATGGCCCTCCTCGTCGGAATAACCGAGCCTCAGCCCGAGCGCGGCGGTGAGGATCGCGGCGACGGCCCCGGAGATCACCAGGAACGGGGTGAAGTGCCCGGAGAGCAACAACCAGAAGACGAACAAAACCAAGGCCAGGCTGAGGACGCGCATCGGGTCGGACCTTCCCCCCCTAACGCCAGCGAATCGGAACTCATTATTCACCCGATTGCGAACCGCCGTTCAACCGGTCACCTTGCAGTCACGTCGATTTGTCGTTGAGGATCGGGGCACGAGGGCCCATTTATGGGCGGCGTTCCCCAGCCATCAGCGCGATTCGAACGGAGGAGACCATGACGTCGACTTCGACCCGTCGAAAGGTCGTCAAAACCGACCAGGAGTGGCGGAGTATCCTGACCCCCGAGCAATTTACCGTCACTCGCATGGCGGGCACCGAGCGGCCGTTCAGCGGGCCGTACTGGAACGAGCACCAGGCCGGGCTCTACCTCTGCGTGGCTTGCGGAACGCCCCTCTTCCGGTCGGAAACGAAGTTCGAGTCGGGCACCGGCTGGCCGAGCTTCTTCCAACCCGTCGATGCCGGCGCCGTCGCGGAGACGCGCGACACCTCGCATGGGATGGTTCGCGTCGAGGCGCGCTGCGCAACCTGCGATGCCCACCTCGGCCACGTCTTCGACGACGGCCCGCAGCCGACGGGGCAGCGCTACTGCATGAACGGAACCGCGCTGAGGCTGGAGCCCGATGACAAGCCCCAGGCGTGAAGCGAACGCCGGCGACATCACCGGCGGGGGGACTGCCGTCGTCCGACCGCCGGTCGCCGCGAAGCGGCCGGTGCGGACGACCCACCACGGCATTGCGCGGGTCGACGACTACGCTTGGCTGCGCGCCGGCAACTGGCAGGAAGTGATGCGGAATCCGTCGGCGCTTCCCGCCGACATCCGCGCCTATCTCGAGGCGGAGAACACCTATACGGCGGCGATGATGGCCGACGTCGAGCCGCTGAGACAGGCGCTGTTCAACGAGATGCGCGGGCGGATCAAGGACGATGATACCTCGGTGCCGCTGCCAGATGGCGATTGGGCCTACACTACGCGCTACGCGCTCGGCGCCGAACTGCCGACGTTGGTGCGCAGCCGCCGGGACGGGAGCGATGAGACTGTCCTGATCGACTTCGAGGCGATGGCCGCGGGTAAGCCCTACTTCCGCCTCGGCGGATACGGCCACGCGCCCGACCATCGGCTGGTAGCTTACTCCTACGACGACACCGGCTCCGAATACTTCGTCATCCGGATCAGGGACGTCGGCAGCGGCGAGGACCTTCCCGAGCAAATTCCGGAGACGACCGGCAGCGCGGTGTGGGCCAACGACGGAAGGACCTTGTTCTACGTCTGGATCGACCCGCATCACCGACCGTCGCGGGTGTTTAGGCACGTCGTCGGCACCGACCCCGCCGCCGACGTCCTCATCTATGAGGACGGCGATCCTGGCTTCTTCATCGGCGTCGGCAAGAGCCAATCGCGTCGCTTCATCGCCATCGAGACGCACGACCACGAAACCTCCGAGATCCGGATTATCGACGCCGATCTTGTGGACGGTGCGCCGCGGCTCATCGCCGAGCGGCGCAAGGCCGAGCAGTACCAGGTCGACCACTGCAGCGACCGGCTCTACCTGCTGACCAACGTCGGCGGCGCCGAGGACTTCAAGATCGTGACGGCGCCGCTCGCGACCCCCGACAGGCGTCACTGGCGGGACCTCGTCGCCCACGAGCCCGGACGCCTCATCCTCGATCTCGCCGTCTACAAAGACTTCCTCGTCCGTCTCGAACGCGAGGCAAGTCTTCCCCGCATCGTCATCCACCGTCTCCAGACCGGCGAGGAGCACGCGATCGCATTCGACGAAGAGGCCTACTCGCTCGGCATCGGCCGCGGCTTTGAGTTCGACACGACGACGCTGCGCTTCACCTACTCGTCGATGACCACGCCGACGCGCACCTACGACTACGACATGGCGAGCCGCCGGAGCGTCCTGAGAAAGGAAGAGGAGGTGCCGTCCGGGCACGACCCGAGCGCCTACGTCACCCGCCGGATCTTCGCTCCGACTGCGGACGGCGAGAAGGTGCCCATCTCGCTGCTCTACCGCAAGGAGACACCGCTCAACGGCAGCGCGCCCTGCCTGCTCTATGGCTACGGTGCCTACGGTACGGCGATCCCCGCCTCCTTCAGCACGACGCGGCTGTCACTGGTCGATCGCGGCTTCGTTTACGCCATCGCCCACGTGCGCGGGGGCAAAGACCACGGCTTCCGCTGGTACGCCACCGGGCGCAGAGACAAGAAGGTCAACACCTTCAATGACTTCATCACTGCGGCCGAGCATCTAATCGAGAAGGGGCTCACAGCCCGCGGCCGGATCGTCGGATGGGGCGGGTCGGCGGGAGGCCTGCTCATCGGCGCCGTCGCCAACATGGCGCCGGAGCTCTTCGCCGGGCTCGTCGCTGAGGTCCCCTTCGTCGACACCCTGGCGACGATGCTCGACGGCTCTCTGCCGCTCACCCCACCGGAATGGCCGGAATGGGGAAACCCGATTACCAGCGAGGCCGACTACGGGTTGATCGCCTCCTATTCGCCGATCGACAACGTCCGCCGGCAGGCCTACCCGGCGATCCTTGCGCTCGCCGGTCTCGCCGATCCGAGAGTCACCTACTGGGAGGCTGCCAAGTGGGTGGCGACCCTCCGCGCCACGAAGACCGACGACAACCCGCTCTTGCTCAGGACCAACATGGAGGCCGGCCACGGTGGTGCCTCGGGTCGCTTCGACCGGCTCAACGAGACCGCCTTCGCGACCGCGTTCGCACTCAAGGTTGTGGGCAAGGCCGAGAGCTGAGGTCCGAGGACGTGGTGTCCGTTGAGTTCTCGAAAGCGCTTCTCCTCAGGCGCGGGCTGCCTTCTCGTAGAGCGCCAGCACGTAGTCCCAATTGATCAGGTTGTCGACGAAGGCCTCCAGGTATTTCTGTCGGGCGTTGCGGTAGTCGATGTAGTAGGCGTGCTCCCAGACGTCGCAGCCGAGGATCGGGGTGCCGCCGTGGACCAGCGGGTTCTCGCCGTTCGGCGTCTTGGAGATCGTCAGCTTGCCGTCGCGCACCACCACCCAGCACCAGCCGGAGCCGAACTGAGTAAGGCCGGCCTGAATGAAGTCGGCCCGGAACTTGTCATAGCCGC
>JBBDMC010000172.1:0-15007 GCA_040878485.1 Bauldia sp.
GTCGGCGGCCGACCCGACGAGCGTATTCAACCTGTTCGGGCTGATCCCATGGGACCCGGCGACCGCGCCGATGGTCGGCGCCTTCCTGATGCGCGGCGCCTGGCCGCTGATCATTGGCGTGTCGATGTTCGTCCAGATGAAGCTCAATCCGGCGCCGCCGGATCCCACCCAGGCGATGATCTTCACCTGGATGCCGGTGGTCTTCACCTTCATGCTCGCCTCGTTCCCGGCCGGTCTGGTCATCTACTGGGCCTGGAACAATACGCTGTCGGTCACCCAGCAGTACGTGATCATGCGGCGGCAAGGCGTCGACGTCGATCTTATCGGCAACATCCTGGGCTCGTTCGGGCGAAAACCGGCGGCCAAGCCGGCGGCGCCGGCGGCGGCTTCGCCGGCCAAAGACCAGGCGAGCCAGGAAGACGCACAGCCCGCCGGTCCGCGCAAGCCGGCCAAGCCCAAGAAGTCGGGCGGCAAGGCCAGGCCGCGACGGGCCGGCGCCAAGGCCAAGGGCTGATCGACCGCCCGCGGCGGGGCAGTGCCCGAACGGTCGAGGGAGCGGTCATGGCCGATCCTGTCTCCGACGAGATCGAAGCGGCCAAGCTGGAAGCCGGCCGGCGCATGTTCGCCCGGCCGTGGCGGTTTCTCGCCGGCGTCGCCGCGGTCGCCGAGCTGCCGGCGCCGGAGGGCATCGAGGTGGCCTTCGCCGGTCGCTCCAACGTCGGCAAGTCGTCGCTGATCAACGCGCTCACCGGCCGCAAGGCGCTGGCCAAGACCTCCAACGCGCCGGGGCGGACGCGCCAGCTCAACCGGTTCGGCGCCGAGGCCGACGTCACCGTCGTCGACATGCCCGGCTACGGCTACGCGCGGGCGCCGAAAAAGGAGATCGCGGCGTGGACGCGGACGGTTTTCGACTACCTGCGCGGCCGCGCCAACCTGCGCCGGGTCTACCTGCTGGTCGATGCCCGCCACGGCCTCAAGGCCAACGACCGCGAGGCGCTCGACGTCCTCGACAAGGCGGCGGTGTCCTACCAGGTCGTGCTGACCAAGTGCGACAAGCCGAAACCGGCGGCGCTGGACGCCGTTGTCGCAGAGACGCGGGATGCGATCGCCAAGCGTCCGGCGGCGCACCCACAGCTCATCGCCACGTCGGCCGCGACCGGCACCGGGATCGATGCGCTGAGGGCCGAGATCGCTGGCCTGGTCCGGCCGTGAACACCCGGCTGCCGGCCGTCAGCAGGATCGTCAGCGGTTGGGCCAGTAAGTCGGAACCATGGCGGCAATCATTGTCGCCATGCCGACCTCGGCTTCGAGATTGGGCACGAACTCGGCAATCCAACCCGGCAACAATTCCGACCAGGCAATAAGGGCGGCATGGCCGTCGGCAAGATAGCCGTAAAGCCACAGGACACATCCGACGGTCATCAGTCCCCAGCCGAAGACGTTAAGACGCGACATTGGCGCTCGTGCTCCCCGGTACCCGACCGACGATGCGACTGACTCCGACGCAACAAACGAGGCTATCATCGCGACGCGCAATGGGTAAATCCGCACCAGGCGAAAATCGGCCCCGACTCCACACACCGGCGGCAAGCTGGTCGATACGGCCACGACTCGTTGCGGCGCTTCGTTAGCATCGCGGCGGCTTGTCCGTGTTGCGCCGACCCGCTATATGACCGCCCCGAATCCCCCGAAGAAGGACGGTCGATGGACACCGCGCACGATTTGGGTGCTGGAGTGGCGATCAAGTCAGCACGCCTGATCTCGACGGTGTTAGCGCACATGCCCGGCGCGTCGGCGATGACCAGCGGGCCGCAGGACACGCTCGCGGCCGGGAACACAACGTTCGGCGCCGAGACCGGATGAACGTGACTCTCGCTCGACCGCGCGCCTCCAGCGGCACCATTTCGCGCTTTAGTGACTATGCCCTCTATCTTGCGGCGATCGTCCTCTACTGTCTTCCCTTCATCGGCGCTCGCAATCTCTTCTATCGCGACGAGACGCGCTACGCGAGCGTGCTGCGGGAGTTGATCGAGCACAACGCCTGGTTCGCACTGACAATCGACGGCCAACCGTATCTCGACAAACCGCCGCTCTTCTTCACGCTTCTGCGTCTCGCCGCCGAACTGACCGGTTCGATCGAGCCCTGGGTGTTCTATTCGGTCATCGGCTTGACGGCATTCATCTTCCTGATCGGCAGCGACGCGTTTCTCAGGACCGCCGGCTTTGATCGCGCGACGACGCGGCTCGTCAACCTTTTCGTCCTTGCGATTCCCTGGCTCGCCTTCCACATGCAGGCCGTCCGCATGGATTTTCTGTTCAGCGGCCTCATCCTCTTGTCGATGGCCGCTTTCGCCCGCGGCATTGAGCGCGGCGAGGCAAACTACTGGTCGATCGCCGGCGGCTTTTTCGCCGGCGTGGCGGTCCTCGTCAAAGGCCCCTTCGGTGCCGTGATGCCGTTCTTCAGCGTCGTGGCGTTCCTTCTGGTCAGCGGGCGGCCACGGCGACTTCTGCGCGCCGATCTCCTGATCTCGCTGTTCGTCGCAATCTTGCTGGTTGCCACGTGGCTGCTGTTCCTCAACGCAACGTTCGGCTGGCAATCGATCCGCGTCTTGTTCGGGGAGCAGGTCATCGAACGGGCCGTCTTGAGCCGCGATACGCACTACCCGTGGTGGCTCTACCTGGAGTGGGTTCCGCTGATGCTGATGCCGTGGCTGCTCCTTGCTCCCCTGCTCGCGCGCCGGACGTACCGCGTGGTCGTGCTCACCGGCGAACCCGGCGCCGCGATACCGCCGCAGGGCGTGCGGCTTGTCCTCGCCTACCTGGCCGTCAGCCTCATTCTTCTCACCCCCGTTGCCCAGAAGAGCGTTCGCTATCTTCTACCCCTGCTTCCCGCGCTGATGCTGCCGGTTGCGGTCGCCTACCGGCGCCTCGAGGCACACTATCCGCGCGTCCTCGACTGGTTATACGTCGCCCTGGCGGCGTCACTTCTGTCGGTGATCGTCGGCACCGGAGCGGCGATCGAGCTTCTGCCTGCCGATCTCAAAGCTGATCTGCAGCGAATCGTCGGCGAGGCGAGCTTTAACCGAGCCTTGGCGGCCGTCTCGCTTGCGGTCCTGCCGCTGGCCGTTGCGGCGCTGCTGCGGGGAAGAAACCGCGTGATCGCAAACATCGTCAGCATGGCCATCGTCATTGCCGCGCTCAAGGCGACGCTGGCCACCGACTTCAATCGAGCTTTTAGCCCGCAAGCCGTCGCGGCAGCCTTCGAAATCCACGTACCGAACGGTGTGCCGATCGTGGTCTACAATATGCCGCGTGGCTCACTCTCCTATGACTTTCGCCATCGCTTGCAATACGTCGATGAACGCGAGGCGCTCGGCCGTGCGCTGGGAGAGACGGGTGCGGCCTATGTTGTAGCCCGCGAGCGGCAGTGGGCGAGCGAGCCCGGGCTGTTTGCCGGCTTTGAAACGCTGGCACGGGGCCGCATCGAGGCGACGGACCTCATGCTTCTCGGTCGCCCGTCAGGGGATTGATGCGGGTTTGTTTGCGCCTAGCAAACCGGCTATTAGAACCGGCCCAAGTCCTGAGAGCCCTGTGATGAGTGGCACCGCCGATCAGGAGACCATCAACGCGATCCAGCGCGCCCGCCTGATTTCGGCGGCGCTGCCCTACATGCTCGCCTACGACGGCAAGATCGTCGTGGTGAAATATGGCGGCCATGCAATGGGCGACGCCGACCTGGCGCAGGCCTTTGCCCGCGACGTCACCTTGGTCGGGACCTCCGGCGCTAAGCCGGTGGTGGTGCACGGCGGCGGGCCGCAGATCGGCGCCATGCTCGACCGGCTCGGCATTCAATCGGAGTTCCGCGGCGGCCTCCGGGTGACCGACCGGCGTACCGTCGAGGTGGTCGAGATGGTGCTCGCCGGCTCGATCAATAAGGAAATCGTCATGGCGATCAACGCCGAAGGCGGCAAGGCGGTCGGCCTGTCGGGCAAAGACGGCAACATGGTGTTCGCCGAGCGCGTGACGCGGACCGTCAAGGACACCGACTCGAACATCGAGAAGGTGGTTGACCTCGGCTTCGTCGGCGAGCCGCGCCAGGTTAATCGCGCGGTCATCGACATGGTGCTCGGCGCCGGGCTGATCCCGGTGATCGCGCCGGTCGCCCCCGGCGGCGATGGCGAGACTTACAACGTCAACGCCGACACTTTCGCCGGCGCAATCGCCGGCGCGCTCGGCGCGACGCGCCTGCTGTTCCTCACCGACGTGCCCGGGGTGCTCGATCGGGACGGCAACCTCATCAAGGAGATGAGCGCCGGGCGGGCGCGCGGGCTGATCGCCGACGGAACCATCTCGGGCGGCATGATCCCCAAGGTCGAGACCTGCATCGAGGCGCTCGAGCACGGCGTCGAGGGCGTGGTCATCCTCAACGGCAGGACGCCGCATGCGGTGCTGCTTGAGCTGTTCACCGATCACGGTGCGGGAACGCTGATCAAGCCATGAACGCGCCGTCGCCCGGGCCGGAGGCTCCGGCCCGCGACCTTTCGCTGTTCGCGCCCGTCCACGCCTGGGTATTCGATCTCGACAACACACTCTATCCGCGCCACACCAATCTCTTCCAGCAGGTCGATGCCCGCATTCGCCAGTACGTCCAGCGGCTGTTGAAGCTCGAGCCGGACGAGGCGACGCGGATCCAGAAGGACTACTACCGCCGCTACGGGACGACGCTGCGCGGCCTGATGGAGGAACACGGCATCCTGCCGGACGATTTCCTCGAGTTCGTCCACGACATCGACCATTCGCCGGTCGAAGCCAATCCGCGCCTTGCGGCGGCGATCGGCGGGCTGCCGGGTCGCAAGTTCATCCTGACCAACGGCTCGCGGGCGCACGCCGAGAAGGTCGCCGAGCGGCTCGGCGTCACCGGCCACTTCGACGACATCTTCGATATCGTGCGATCAGAGCTGATGCCCAAGCCGAACCGCGAGACCTACGAACGCTTCCTGGCGAAAACCGGCGTCGTGCCGCAGCGCACGGCGATGTTCGAGGACCTGGCGCGCAACCTCGTCGTGCCGCAGGCGCTCGGCATGACCACCGTCCTCGTCGTGCCGACGGGCACCCGCGAGGTATTCACCGAGGAGTGGGAGCTGGAGGGCCGCGACGCGGCGCACATCGACTTCCTAACCGACGACATCGCCCTTTTCCTCGAAAAGGTGCTCGCCGCCATCGCGGCGCCGTAGGATTGCCGGGACGCGGCCGCCGATGCCGCTCGGGACCCGAGCCGCCGACGGAAGAAAGGATCGACGGCGATGCCAATCATCGAGATCGCGATCGTTGTTTTGCTTGTGCTGCTGAACGGCCTGCTCGCCATGTCCGAGTTGGCGATCGTCTCGGCACGGCGGTCGAAGCTCAGGACCCTCGCCGAAGGGGGCAACCGCGGCGCCAGCAAGGCCCTCGACCTGATCGCCGACCCGAGCCGCTTTCTGGCGGTGGTCCAGATCGGGATAACCCTCGTGGGAATCGTCGCCGGCGCCTTCAGCGGCGCGACCATCGCTGAACGGCTGGGGAGCGCGCTCGACGCGATCGCGTGGATCGCACCGCACGGCAACACCGTCGCCATCGCCGTCGTGGTCGCTGCCATCACCTATCTCTCGCTGATCATCGGCGAGCTGGTGCCGAAACGGATCGCGCTTGCCAACCCGGAGCGGGCGGCGACACTCGTCGCCGGGCCCATGCGGGCCCTGTCGCGGGTGGCGGCGCCGGTTGTGTGGCTACTCAGGCACTCGACCGACGCGATCCTCAGGCTTCTCGGTCTCCATGGCGTGCGCCAGGCGGCCGTCAGCGAGGACGAGATCAAGGTGCTGATCGCCGAGGGAACCAGGGCCGGCGTCTTCGCGCCGCAGGAACGCGAGATGATCGAAGGAGTGCTCAGGCTCGCCGACCGCTCGGTCAGGGCGATCATGACGCCGCGCGCCTCGCTCGACTGGGTCGACGCCTCCGACGAGAGCCGCACGGTGGTCGAGGCGATCGCCGCCGGCCGCCACACGCGGATTCTTGTCTGTGAAGGCTCGATCGACCACGCCCGCGGCTTCGTCGATGCACGCGATATCCTGCCGCTGGTGCTGGGTGGCGGTGCGATAGACCTGCCGAAAAGCATGCGGCGGCTGCTCGTCGTCAGCGAGCAGACACCCGTCCTGGCCCTCATCGACCTCTTCCGGCGCGAGGCAATTCATTTCGCCCTCGTCGTCGACGAGTACGGCACCACGCAGGGGGTGGTGACCGCGACCGACCTCCTGGAGGCGGTGGCCGGCGATCTGCCCGAGCAGGGCGAGCCCGCCGGTCCCGCCATCGTGCGGCGGGCCGACGGCTCTTTTCTCGTCGACGGCATGTTGGCGATCGACGAATTCGCCGATCATTTTGGCCTGCGAGATCTCAGGACCGGCGGCGATTACGAAACGGTTGCCGGCTTCGTGATAGACCGGCTCGGGCGCTTGCCGGACGTCGGCGACCGCCTCGTGCACGGCAGCATGACCCTCGAAGTGGTCGACATGGACGGCCGGCGGATCGACAAGGTGCTGGTCACCCTCCCCGAGGCTGGCGACGAAGGCTCGGGCTAGGCGCCGCGTGGTCTATTGCGGCAGCGGCGGTTTTTTGCGATCACCCGCCGCTGCCGAGCCCCCGACCAAGGAACCGCCCATGACCGGCGCCGACATCGATGCCCTCAGAGCGATCATCGAGGCCGCGTACGAGGACCGCGACGGGATCGACCCAAGCAGCACGGGCCCGGCTCGCGCGGCCGTCGACCAGACGCTCGGCCTGCTCGATACCGGCGCGCTTAGGGTCGCCGAGAAGAGACGGGGCGCCTGGGTGGTCAATCAGTGGCTGAAGAAGGCGGTGCTGCTGTCCTTCCGGCTCAATCCGATGGCCCTCATCCCCGGCGGGCCCGCCGGCGCCTGGTGGGACAAGGTGCCCTCCAAATTCGCCGGCTGGGCGGCTGCCGACTTCGAACGGGCCGGGTTCAGGGCGGTTCCCGGCTCGATCGTGCGCAGATCGGCCTACATCGCTCCCGGCGTCGTGCTGATGCCGTCCTTCGTCAACCTCGGCGCCTACGTTGACTCGGGCACCATGGTCGATACCTGGGCGACCGTCGGCTCTTGTGCCCAGATCGGAAAGAACGTCCACCTGTCCGGCGGCGTCGGCATCGGCGGCGTGATCGAGCCGCTGCAGGCAAATCCGACGATCATCGAGGACAACTGCTTCATCGGGGCGCGGTCGGAGGTGGTCGAGGGCGTGATCGTCGGCGAGGGCTCGGTCATTTCCATGGGCGTCTTCATCGGCGCCTCGACCAAGGTGGTGGACCGGGAGACCGGCGAAATCCACCTCGGCCACGTACCGCCCTACTCGGTGGTGGTGTCGGGCACGTTGCCCGGCAAGCCGTTTCCGAACAACGCGCCGGGGCCGTCGCTCTACTGCGCGGTGATCGTCAAGAAGGTCGACGAGAAGACGCGGGCGAAGACGGCGCTGACCGATCTGCTCAGGGACTAAGCCGAGCAGCATTCGCAACTCGGCCCGTTTCGGATAGACTAGCAGGGCGGCATTCGCAACTCAGCCGGTTTCGGATGGACTCGCAAACCGCCAGCCGAGCGGCCGCCCACTCAGACGGGGGAATCACCGAAATGGACCAGTTCAGGAGATTTGTGATCAAGACCGCCGAGATTTTTGTGGTCGCGGTCGTGGTCTTGATGACGCTTTCTTTCGCCATATCCGGCTGGATGATGGGGAATGGTGTCATCGGGTTCCTGGTCGGGGGGGTCTTCGGATTCGTGCTGTCGGCGGTCATCGCGGCGACCTTCTTTCTGCTCGAGGAGATCGCCGAGAACACGCGAACCAGCCGGATGGAATAGCCTCGCTCAGCCACCGCGCGGGTTGGCGCCGCTCTGACGGTCACGCCGCCTCGGGCGGCGCTGCGTGCCGGCGCGGATTGACGCGGGCTCGCCGGCCCGGCTAAACGGGCCGACTCTCGTCTTTCCCGATCGGCGACCATGTCAGGACCGAATAATCCGGCCGCGCTGCTCACGGCCTCGCGTTTCCGCCCCGATTGACGCCCAGCGACGAGGCTCGCTCAGCCGGTATTGACCGGCGTGTCGGCCTGTCCGATGGTCAACTCATGAGCCGGTCGATCAAAATCGATGCACGTTGAGATGACGAGGCCAGGGTCTGGATCGCCACGAGCGAAGATGTCCACGGCCTTGTCGTGGAAGCCGACTCCTGGCCGCGCATGATAGACGAGGTCAGGCTCGTTCTGCCCGATCTCCTGGAATTGTCCGGAGAGACCGCGGACGATATCTCGCTGGCGTTCAAAGCCGAGGCGTCGTGAACTCCTGGCGGTCCTCCGCGCCAACGGCTGCTATTCTGTCCGCCATGGCAAGGGCAGCCACGAGATCTGGTATAGCCCAATAACCAAACGTCATGTGACTGTGCCGCGCTCGACCAGTCGCGCCACACGGCAAACGACGTTTTGAGGCGGGCGGGCATCCGAAGGCCCTGTGAGATGACAGTTGCCGACCCCGTCGAAATAGCCCGCGCGCTTCTGCGCTGCCGCTCGGTGACGCCGGCGGACGACGGTGCTCAGGATCTGCTCGCCGGAATCCTGACCGGCGCCGGATTTTCGGTCGCGCGCAAGACCTTTACCGCTGCCGGCACGCCGGACGTCGCGAACCTGCTGGCGACAATCGGCAACGGTCCGCCGCATCTCGTCTTCGCCGGCCACACGGATGTGGTTCCGGCGGGCGACGAGCGGCGGTGGACGCATCGGCCCTTTCAGGCAACCGTCGCCGGCGGCGTCCTCTACGGCCGCGGCGCGGTCGACATGAAGGGTGGGATCGCCTGCTTCCTCGCCGCCGCCCTGGCATTCGTCGGTGAGCGGCCGGCGCCCGGTGGTACCCTGTCACTGGTCGTCACCGGCGACGAGGAAGGCCCGGCGATCAACGGCACCGCCAAACTCATCGATTGGGCATTCGCCGCCGGCCACCGGTTCGACGCGGCGGTGATCGGCGAGCCGACGTCGCGGCGATCGGTCGGCGACACTATCAAGATCGGGCGGCGCGGCAGCCTCTCGGCCTCGATCCGCGTCACCGGCCGCCAGGGGCATGTCGCCTATCCCGATCTCGCCGACAACCCGATCCCGCGGCTGGTCCGTATCGTCGACCGGCTGGCGGCCGGCAAGCTCGACGACGGCAGCGCCGACTTCTCGCCCTCGCACCTCGAAATCACCAGCATCGACGTCGGCAATCCGACGTTCAACGTCATCCCCGGCGAGGCCTCGGCGCGTTTCAACGCGCGCTTCAACGACCGCTGGTCGGCCGCCTCGCTGGAGGAGCACCTCAGGCGCGAGGTCGCGGCCGCAGGCGGCGACGCGAGGGCGGAGCTGTCGGTCGAGCGCGCCAGCAACTGGTTCCTGTCACCGCGGGCCGGCCCGCTAGTCGACCTCATAAGCGAGGCCGTCCGCTCGGTGACCGGGGCGAGCCCGCAGCTCTCCACCACCGGTGGCACGTCCGATGCGCGATTCTTCAAGGACCTCTGTCCGGTCGTCGAGATCGGCCTCGTCGGGGAGACCATTCACCAGGTGGACGAGCGGGTGCCGCTCGCCGATCTTGAAATCCTGACGGCCGTCTATCGCGCGGTTCTCGACCGGTTTTTCACCGCGGGGCGACGGTGATCACGCGCGGCGAGATTGTGCGGTCGTTGCAGGCGGCGTGGGAGCTGTTCCTCGACCGGCCGCAGGCGGTGCGTCAGTTCGACGCCAGCTACGGCGGCTTCTGGCGGTCGTTTCAGGCCATCGTGCTGATTGCGCCGGCGTATGCGCTGACCATCCTTGATGCGATGGCCGAGGACGGCCTCGACGAGCCCGCCTTCATGGCCGCCAAGTGGCTGACGCTGGCCCTCGACTGGATCGCGCTGCCGCTGCTGCTTGCGGGGCTCGCCGGGTTCCTCGACATCAAGCGCGGCTACATGGCCTACATCGTCGCCCGCAACTGGTCGTCGGTGCTGGCCGTTCTGCCCTTCGCCGCGATCTCCCTGCTTTCGCTGATCGGTCTCATCGACGCCCGGCTGCTGTTCTTGCCGTCGATCATCGCGCTGGCGGTGGCGCTGCGCTTCAGCTACCAGATCGCGCGCCGAGCCCTCGGGGTCGCAGTCCACGCGGCAATCGGCTTCGTCGCGCTCGACTTCCTCGTGAGCCTGGGCGTCGCTATGCTCGTCGGCCGTCTGTTCGGGGTCGCCGTGCCCATCTAGGTGTAGTCGACGGCAACCAGGTAGAGACCCTGCGGCGGGGCAACCGGACCGGCGCCCGCGCGGTCGCGCGCGGCGAGCCGGTCGGCGACGGCGGCGATCGGCCATCGGCCTTCGCCGACCTTCTTGAGGGCGCCGACCATCGAGCGAACCTGGTGGTGGAGGAACGAGCGGGCGCTCGCCCCGATCGCCACCTCGCCCCCCTGGCGCGAGACATCGAGGCGGTCGAGGGTCTTGACCGGCGAGCGGGACTGGCACTGGGAGGAGCGGAAGGTGGTGAAGTCATGCCGGCCGACGAGGCTTTGCGCAGCGGCGTGCATGGCTTCGGCGTCGAGGTCGACGGCGACCCACCAGGCGCGGCCGCGGTCGAGCGCCGGCGGGGCGCGACGCTGGCTGATCCGGTAGAGGTAGTGGCGCTTCACCGCCGAGAAGCGGGCGTCGAAGTCATCGGCGACCGCTTCGGTCGATAGGATCGCCACCGGCTCCGACCTGAGATGGGCGTTGAGAGCGTCGCGAACTGTGTCCGCCGGCCAGTCCCGCGAGAGATCGAAGTGGGCGACCTGGCCGAGCGCGTGGACTCCGGAGTCGGTGCGGCCGGCGCCCTTGACCGTGGCAGGGTCGCCCGAGAAGGCGGCCACCGCCTCCTCGATCGCCTGCTGGACCGAGCGGCCGTTGGCTTGACGCTGCCAGCCGACGAACGGGCCGCCGTCATACTCGATGACGAGCTTGTAGCGGGGCATCAGTCCATCCCCTGGAACGCGCCGGCGAAGCGCAGCGTTCCCGTTGTCGGAGCGTCGGCGAAGGCGCAGGCCAGCAGAGCCTCGCCCTGCCAGGGCGTCGCGAATCCTGCCGCCAAGGCGCGACGATAGCCGAATCGCGGGTAATAGTCGGGATGGCCGACGAGCACCGACAGGCGCTCGGCGGATTGAGCCAGCCGGCGGTGACCGTCGACGATCAGGCGAGCGCCGATGCCTTGGCGTTGGCGGTCGGGTCGGACCGACAGAGGCGCCAGGCAGACGGCCGCGAACGGCGCTCCCTCCACCTCGATCCACAGGCGCGAGAAGGCGATGTGGCCGACCACCTCGGCGCTGTCGACGGCGATGAGCGAGAGGACGAGGTCGCCCCCCTGGCGCAGGCGATCGACAAGGTCGGCCTCGGCTTCTCGGCCGAAGGCCGCGGCGACCACCGTACGGATGGCCGCTTGGTCTTCCACTGTCTCGGGCCGGACGGCGATCACGACAGGCAGGCGGGCGGCTTCCGCACTCCGCGCAGGAAGGCGTCAGCCTTGACCGGCTGGCCGCCCGCGCGTTGCAGCTCGGTCAGACGGACGGCGCCCGAGCCGCAGGCAACGGTCAGCTGTCCGTCGAGGACGGCGCCGGGAGTTCCCGAACCCTCGGCGAGGGTCGAGCGCAGGACCTTGATGCGCTCCGGGCGCTTGCCGAGATCGGCCTCGAACCAGCCACCCGGCTCCGGAGACAGACCGCGGATCAGGTTGTGGACGTCGCTCGCCGGCTTCGACCAGTCGATGCGCGTCGCGGACTTGTCGATCTTGCCGGCGTAGCTTGCCCCCTCGTCCGCTTGCGGCGTGAAGGCAAGGACGCCGCGCGCCAGCGCCGACAGGGCGCGAACCATCAGGTCGGCGCCGAGGGCGGCGAGCCGTTCCGACAGCTCTCCGGCGGTGACGTCGGGCGCGATGGCGACGCGTTCGGCCATCGCGACCGGTCCGCTGTCGAGGCCCTCCTCCATGCGCATGACCATGACGCCGGCCTCGGCATCGCCGGCCATGATCGCCCGGGCAATGGGGGCGGCGCCGCGCCAGCGGGGAAGCAAGGACGGGTGGAGGTTCAGGCAGCCGTTCGCCGGCGCGTCGAGAAACGCCTTGGGCAGGATCAGTCCATAGGCGACGACGACGCCGACATCGGGTCGTAGCGCGGCGAACCGCTCCGCCTCGCCGGCCGCCTTGAGGCTCATGGGGGTCACTACCGGAAGGGCGAATTTCTCGGCCACGTCATGAACCGGCGAGCGGCGAGCGGCGAGCCCACGGCCGGCAGCGCGCGGCGGCCGGGTGTAGACCGCCACCACCTCGTGACCGTGGCCGATGATCCCGGTCAGCGTCGGGACGGCGAACCCAGGCGTGCCAAAGAATACGATCCTGAGGACCATGCCGCCCCTCAGAGCGTCAACGGCTTCGGCCCCAGCCGCTGCTGCTTGGTGAACTTCTTGATCACCATGTTGCGCTTGAGCTTCGACAGGTGGTCGATGAACAGCTTGCCGTCGAGGTGGTCGATCTCGTGTTGGAGACAGACGGCGAGAACGCCGTTCGCTTCGATCTCCTGCTGCTTGCCGGCTCGATCGAGAAAGGCGACGCGCACCCGCGCCGCCCGCTCGACCTCGGCGAAATACTCCGGGATCGAGAGGCAGCCTTCCTCGGCCGTCACCCGTTCGTCAGACGTCCACACGATCTCAGGATTGGCCAGGAACAGGGGGTTGGGCTCGGCGGTTTCGTCTTCGCGCTGGGCGACGTCGACGGTGACCAGGCGAAGCGGCTCGCCGACCTGGATCGCGGCCAGGCCGATGCCCGGGGCGGCGTACATCGTCTCCAGCATGGAATCCATCAGCCGGCGCAGGTCGTCGTCGAGGCGCTCGACCGGGGCGCTCTTCATCCGCAGCTTGCGGTCGGGGAGAGTAATGATATCGAGTTTGGCCACGGGTCTCAGATATGGGACGAGGCGGGCCCGGTCAACGGTGCCGGAGAGGCGCGATGAGACGGATTGCCAAGCGACGCCTGCGCCGGGCGGCTAGACGCAACCCCATGGCGCGGGCGCTGGCGGAGGGCCGTTTTGCCAAGCGGATCGTCGGACGGAAGGACAAGCTTGGTCGCCGGCCGAAGCACCGCAAGCCGGCGGTCGAAGACGGCGATGGCCAGTGAAATGGCGGCCTGTTGTTCCCGTTTTGATCCACAGATGCCGAATCGGGCTAGTCTCCGGCGATGAGCGATCAGATCTTCCGGTTCGGGAACTACTCCGTGACTGGCACCGAGCTCGGCCTCGGCGCGGTCGCCATCGCCCTGCTGGTGCTCCTCTTCCTGGCGCTCGCCGCGTGGCGGCGGGCGGCACGGTGGGCGGACCCTGCCGGCCAGCCGAGGGCCTACGAGATCGGGGCTCACCTAGCCGAGATGGTCAGGTCCCACGGCGAGATCACCGCCCACGTCCAGGGCCTCATGCATCGCATCGAAGGCTTCGATCACCGGCTGAACCAGTCGATGACCGAAACCGCCAATCGTACCGGCGAGGTCTTGAGCCGGCTCAGCGAACGAATCTCGCTGATCGACGTGGCGCAGAAGAACATCGAAAAGCTGTCAAGCCAGACGGTCCAGCTCCAGCAGGTACTGGCCAACAAGCAGACGCGCGGCGCCTTCGGCGAAGGCCGCATGGAAGCAATCATCCGCGACAATCTCCCGCCCAACGCCTACGCCTTCCACGCGCCGCTGAAGAACGGCACCAAGCCCGATTGCGTGGTCAAGATGCCGGACGGCGGCCCCAGCCTGGCGATCGACGCCAAGTTCCCGCTGGAGGCATGGACGGCGATCCGATCGGCGACCACGCCGGAGGCCGCCAAGGCGGCAGAGGCGCAGTTCCGCCGCGACGTCCTGAAGCACGTCCAGGACATCGCCCAACGCTATCTGGTCCCCGGCGAGACGTTCGATACGGCGTTCATGTTCGTGCCGTCGGAATCAATCTTCGCCGACATCTACGAACGCTACGACGACATCATACAGCGCGCACACCGCTCGCGCGTGGTCATCGTTTCTCCCTCGCTGCTGATGCTGTCGATCCAGGTGGTGATGTCGCTGCTGCGCGACCAGCGCATGCGCGAGCAGGCACACATCATCCAGGACGAGGTCATGCGCCTGATGGACGACGTCGGCCGGCTCGATCAGCGGGTGCGCAATCTGCGCAGCCACTTCGATCAGGCCAACGACGACGTTCGCCAGATTCTCATCTCGACCGACAAGATCGCGGAACGGCGCGGCAGGATTGAAGTCGTCGAGTTCGACGCCGCCGAGGAGACGCCGGCCGGGGCCTCGGGGCCGGAAGAGAATCCGGGCGGCGGGTCGCCCGAGCTGCCCTTCGGCCGGGCGAGCGGGAGCTGAAATTGCCGGCGAAACGGGTGTCCCGGTCCGCCGGGCGAAAGTCCGATCGGGCGGCCGATGCCCTCTTCGCGTTGATCACGGCGCAGCGCACCACCGCCGCCATCTATGTGGCCGCTCGCCTCGGGGTGGCGGACCTGATGGCCGAGGGCATCACCACGACCGCGGCGATCGCCCGGCGGACCGGCGCCGACCGCCGATCGCTGGCGCGACTCCTGCTGGCGCTGGTGACGATCGGCGTCTGCCGGCAGGTCGGCAAGCATCGGTTCGAGCTGACGGCCGTCGGTGCCCATCTGGCCGGAAATGCCGCCCCGTCACTCAAGTCATACGCCCTCTTCGAAGGCGGGATGCTGTGGCGCTCGTGGGGCGGTCTGATCGACTCCGTACGCACCGGGCAGACCGAGGCGGAGCTTGCCGGCGCCGGCAGCCGCTTCGAGCAATTGGGGCGCCGCCCGGAGGCGGTCAGGACATTCAACGAAGCAATGGCGAGCATGACGCAACTGGCGATCCCGGGCGTGCTTGCCGCCTGCGACTTTTCCGGGATCGGCCGGCTCATCGACGTCGGCGGCGGGG
>JBBDMC010000173.1:0-14970 GCA_040878485.1 Bauldia sp.
ACGGGACTGGCCGCAGGGCTCGCTTCGGCGGCCGACGCCAAAACCTTCGTCTATTGTTCGGAAGGCAGCCCCGAGGGGTTCGATCCGGCACCGTATACGGCCGGCACGACCTTCGACGCTTCTTCCCAGGCACTCTACAACCGCATCGTCGAGTTCGAGCGGGGCACGACCAAGGTCGTCCCGGGTCTGGCGGAGAGCTGGGAGGTGTCCGCCGACGGCCTCGAGTACACGTTCCATCTGAGGCACGGCGTCAAATTTCACACCACCGACTATTTCACGCCGACCCGCGAGTTCAATGCGGACGACGTGATCTTTACCTTCGACCGCCAGGGCAACACGCAGAACGCCTACTTCAACTACGCCGGTGGCCAGTGGGAATACTACAACGGCATGTCGATGCCCGACCTGCTCAAGTCGATCGAGAGGGTCGACGACTACACGGTCAAGTTCGTGCTCAACCGCCCGGAAGCGCCGATGATCGCCAACCTGGCGATGGACTTCGGCTCCATCGTGTCGAAGGAGTACGCCGACAAGCTGCTCACCGACGGCCGCACCGACGATCTCAATCAAAAGCCGGTGGGCACCGGACCGTTCCAGTTCGTCGACTACCAGAAGGACGCGGTCATCCGTTACAAGGCCAACGCCGACTACTGGCGCGCCAAGCCGGCGATCGATGATCTGGTGTTTGCGATCACTCCGGACAACGGCGTGCGCTGGCAGAAAGTGCAGGCCGGCGAGTGCCACCTGATGCCGTACCCCAACCCGGCCGACATCGAGGCGATGAAGGCCAACGCCAACATCAACGTCATGCAGGCGGAAGGCCTCAACGTCGGCTACCTCGCCTACAACACCAAGCAGCCGCCATTCGACAACCCGGCGGTGCGCAAGGCGCTCAACATGGCGATCAACAAGCAGGCGATCATCGATGCGGTCTACCAGGGGACCGGGGGAGCCGCGAAGAACCCGATCCCGCCGACGATGTGGTCCTACAACGATGCGATCGTCGACGATGCCTACGACCCTGATGCGGCCAAGAAGATGCTTGACGAGGCCGGCGTCAGCAACCTGAGCATGAAAGTGTGGGCGATGCCGGTGCAGCGGCCGTACAATCCGAACGCGCGGCGCATGGCCGAGCTGATCCAGGCGGACTTCGCCAAGGTCGGCGTCTCCGTTGAGATCGTCTCGTTTGAGTGGGGCGAGTACCTGAAGCGGGCGAGCGACAGGGACCGCGACGGCGCGGTTCTGCTTGGCTGGACGGGCGACAATGGCGATCCGGACAACTTCCTCGCCGTTCTCCTCGGCTGCGACGCGGTCGGCGGCTCCAATCGCGCCCAGTGGTGCTACCAGCCGTTCGAGGATCTGATCCAGAAGGCGAAGGCTGTGGCGGATCAGGAGGCTCGCGCCGATCTCTACGAGCAGGCCCAGGTCATCTTCAAGGAGCAGGCGCCGTGGGTTACCGTCGCCCACGCGTTGGTGACCGTGCCGATGGCCAAGTCGGTGACCGGGTTCAAGGTCGATCCGTTCGGCCATTTCGCCTTCGAGGGCGTGGACGTCGCCGAGTAGGACAGGGACCAACGGCGGCGCCGGCCGGAAGGGCCGGCGCCGCCCGCCAGGCCTGAGCGAGGGGGCATGCTCGGCTTTTTCGCGAGGCGCATTGCGATCCTGGTGCCGACCTTCGTCGGCGTAAGCTTCATCGCCTTCATCTTCGTGCGGCTGCTGCCCGGCGATCCGGTCCTCTTGCTTGCCGGCGAACGCGGCCTGCCTCCCGAGCGTTACGCCGAGCTTCTCCACCGCCATGGCTTCGACCTGCCGCTGTGGCAGCAGTACCTGATCTACCTGATGCACCTCGCTTCCGGCGATTTCGGCTCGTCGTTCGCCACCAAAAAGCCGGTGTGGACCGAGTTCTTCGCCCTGTTCCCGGCGACCCTGGAGCTGTCGCTGTGCGCGATCGTGCTGGCGATCGCGGTCGGCATTCCGGCGGGTATCGTCGCCGCGATCAAGCGCGGCACTGCCGTTGATCACACAGTAATGGGCGCGGCCCTCGTCGGCTATTCGATGCCGATCTTCTGGTGGGCGTTGCTGCTGATCATCGTCTTCTCCGGGTGGCTTGGGTGGACGCCGGTGTCGGGGCGGATCGGGCTCATCTATTTCTTCAAGCCGGTCACCGGCTTCATGCTCATCGACAGCCTCCTCTCGGGCCAGAAAGGCGCGTTCGGCTCGGCCGTCTCCCACCTCATCCTGCCGACCATCGTGCTGTCGACCATTCCCCTTGCCGTCATCGCCCGGCAGACGCGCTCGGCGATGCTGGAGGTGCTCGGCGAGGACTACGTGCGCACGGCGCGGGCGAAGGGCCTGCCGCCCTGGCGGGTGGTCGGGCTGCATGCGCTGCGCAACGCGCTCATCCCGGTTGTGACCACCATCGGCCTGCAGATCGGAGTGCTGATGGCGGGCGCGATCCTCACCGAAACGATCTTCTCGTGGCCGGGGGTCGGCAAGTGGATGGTCGATTCGATCTTCCGACGCGACTATCAGGTGGTGCAGGGCGGGCTGCTGCTCATCGCGCTCACGGTCATGATCGTCAACCTGACGGTCGATGTGCTTTACGGCCTGATCAACCCGCGCATCCGGCACGTGAGGTGAGGTGATGGCGGACCTGCCTTTATCGCCCCTGTTGGCGGGCGGGACGGCAATCGAGCGACCGGCGCGGTTCGCCGAGTTCTGGCGCTATTTCCGCGAGAACCGCGGCGCGGTTGCCGGTCTTGTCTTTGTCTGCGGCATCGTCTTGCTGGCGGTGTCCGCCGACGTGATCGCACCGCACCCGCCGTTCGAGCAGTATCGCGACGCATTCCTGCAGCCGCCAGCGTGGCAGGAAGGCGGCAGCCGGGCGTTCCTGCTTGGCACCGACGCGGTTGGCCGCGATATCCTGTCCCGGCTGATCCACGGAGCACGCTATTCGCTATTCATCGGCGCGGTGGTCGTCTCAATCGCGCTCGTCGGTGGTATCACGCTCGGGCTGATTGCCGGCTTCGTTCGCGGCATCGTCGATACGGCGATCATGCGGCTGATGGACGTCATCCTGGCGTTTCCGAGCCTGCTGCTGGCGCTGGTCCTGGTCGCCATCCTCGGCCCCGGTCTGTTCAACGCCATGATCGCCATCGCCATTACGCTCCAGCCGCACTACGTGCGTCTGACGCGGGCGGCGGTCCTGTCCGAACGGTCGAAGGATTACGTCACCGCGGCGCGGGTGTCCGGTGCAGGGCCGCTCAGGCTGATGTTCGTGACGATCCTGCCGAACTGCATGGCGCCGCTCATCGTCCAGGCGACGCTCTCCTTCTCCAACGCCATCCTCGATGCGGCGGCGCTCGGTTTTCTCGGCATGGGCGCCCAGCCGCCAACGCCGGAATGGGGCACCATGCTCGCCGAGGCGCGCGAGTTCATCCTGCGCGCCTGGTGGGTGGTGACTCTCCCGGGCGTGGCGATTCTCCTGACGGTGCTCGCCATCAACCTCGTCGGCGACGGTCTGCGCGACGCGCTGGACCCGAAGATGAAGCGGAGCTGACGTGCCGCTTCTTGAGATCAACGAGCTGTCAGTCGATTTCGCAACCGCCCTCGGGCCATTCCGGGCGGTCGACCGCGTATCGTTGACCGTCGAAGCCGGCGAGGTGCAGGCGATCGTCGGCGAGTCGGGCTCCGGCAAGTCGGTGGCGATGCTGGCGGTGATGGGCTTGTTGCCGTGGACGGCGACGGTAACGGCCAAGCGCCTGGCCTTCGACGGCACCGATCTCCTCGGCCTCTCCCCGCGCCAGCGCCGGCGGATCATCGGCAAGGACATGGCGATGATCTTCCAGGAGCCGATGTCGAGCCTCAACCCGTGCTTCACGGTCGGCTTCCAGGTCGGCGAGGCGCTGGCGACCCACCTCGGCCTTAACCGGGCCGCGCGGCACCAGCGGTCGCTCAGGCTGCTCGACGCGGTCGGCATCACCGACGGCGAGCGGCGGCTGCAGGCCTTTCCCCACCAGCTTTCCGGCGGCATGAACCAGCGCGTCATGATCGCCATGGCGATCGCCTGCAATCCCAAGCTGATCATCGCCGATGAACCAACCACCGCGCTCGACGTGACCATCCAGGCCCAGATCCTCGATCTCCTGATCGAACTGCAAAAGGAGACCGGCATGGCGCTGATCCTCATCACCCACGACATGGGCGTGGTGGCGGAGACGGCGGAGCGAGTAGCCGTCTTCTACAGCGGTCAGAAGGTTGAGGAGCAGCCGGTCAGGGACCTGTTTGCCGATCCGCACCATCCGTACACGGCGGCCCTCCTTGCGACGCTGCCGGAGCGGGCGAGCGGGAGGCGGCTGCCGTCGATCGGCGGCGTTGTGCCGGGGCTGTTCGACCGGCCGAGCGGCTGCCTGTTCTCGCCGCGCTGCCGGTTGGCGACGGAGACGTGCGTCGAAGAGGCACCACCCCGGCGGGGCCGGGAGGCGGGGTTCGCGCTCTGCCACTATCCGCTCGCCCATGGCAGGCCAACGGGCCACCCGAATCCGGCCGTGGAGCTCGTCTCGTGAGCACACCGAGCGAGCCGGTGCTGAGGGCGACCAACATCACGCGCTCCTACGTGCTCACCCGCGGTCCGTTCGCCCCGCCGATCACTCTCAAGGCGGTCGACGGGGCGAGCTTCGAACTCTTCGAGGGCAGGACGCTCGCGGTAGTCGGCGAGTCAGGCTGCGGAAAGTCGACGTTGGCGCGGGTCGTCACCATGATCGAGCCGCCGACATCGGGAAGCCTGGTGATCGAGGGGATCGACATCGCCACGGCCGGCCGGCGCCCGCTCAAGGAGCTCAGGAGCCACGTCCAGATCGTTTTTCAGGACCCCTACGGGTCGCTCAACCCGCGCCAGAAGATCGGTGCGATGCTGGAGGAGCCGCTGAAGATCAACCGGCCGCAGATGAGCACGGTCAAGCGGCGCGACGCGGCAATCGACATGATGGAGAGGGTGGGGCTCAGACCCGAGCACTACGAGCGCTATCCCCATATGTTTTCCGGCGGCCAGCGGCAGCGGATCGCGATCGCACGGGCGCTGATGCTGAGGCCGCGCATTCTCGTCCTCGACGAGCCGGTCTCGGCGCTCGACGTGTCGGTGCAGGCGCAGGTCCTCAACATCCTCATCGACCTGCAGCAGACGTTCGGCCTCGCCTACCTGTTCATCAGCCACGGACTGTCGGTCGTCCGCCACATGGCGAACGAGGTGATGGTGATGTACCTCGGACGGCCGGTCGAGCAGGGGGGGCGCGATGAGATCTTCGACAACCCGCGCCACCCTTACACGCGGGCACTCCTTTCGGCGACGCCGGTCGCCGACCCGACGCGGCGCAAAGCGCGCATCCGCCTCGAGGGCGAGCTGCCGTCGCCGATCAATCCGCCAACCGGGTGCGCCTTCAACCCGCGGTGCCCGCTCGCCTTCGATCGCTGCCGGCGCGAGCGACCGGAGCTGGAGGCAAAAGGTGGCGTGCGCGTCGCCTGCTTTGCCGTCGACTCGCAGGGGCAGACCGAGCGGACGGAGGCGGCCGCCGTCTAGGCCGGCGGGCCGCGGGCGGCGAGATCGCGGGCGAAGGCAGAGAGCAGGCGGCGGAACGATTCCTCCAGGTCCAGCTTCAGGCGGAACCCGCCGGCGGCATCGAGCGAGACGAAACCGTGGATGATGGCGCGGAGCCCGCGCGTCGCGTGGAGCGCGTCGTCGCCGCTGACGCCATAGCTGGCGACGACCGATAGGACGGTGCCGAGCAGCGCCTCGCCGGCGGCGGCGACGTCGTTCTGCCGCGGTGTCGGGGCGCGGAGCGATGCAGCGTAGAGGCCGGGGCGGTCGCGGGCGAACTGCCAGTAGGCGCGGGCGAGGGCGAGGAGGGCCTCGTCACGCGTCTTGCCGACGGTGGCCCGCTGGATGCGGGCGTTGGCTTCGATGAGACCTCTGACGGCGAGAGCGCGGCGGACGCCGTCGAGGCCCTCGACGTGCTTGTAGAGCGAGGGGGAGCGGACGCCGAACTCCGAAGCCAGACGGGCCAGCGTCACCGCCTCGAGGCCGTCGCGGTCGGCGACCGCTTCGGCCCGCTCAACGACGGCGGTAGGAGTCAGTCCGGCGCGAGGCATATCAGTCGAGAACTAAGATAGCTCATACGCTAATACCGATAGCTTTCGATCTTGTCAACCGTGATCGTAAGGCGTGCCGGGCGCTGAGCGGTGGCGGAGGCACACCCAGGGCCTATATTCGTCGTCCGGGTCGCCACCCCAGCGTCACGAGAGGAGGGCTGCCTTTGTCCGACACCAGAATCGCACCGGCTGCCGCAAAAGCCGCCGCTCGATCCGTCAAGCCCATCGATCCGGGCGTCCGCATCGGGCACGTCCACCTTAAGGTCGCCGATATCGAACGGTCGCTCGCCTTCTACTGCGGTGTGCTCGGCTTCGAGCTCACGGCGCGCTACGGCGCGCAGGCCGCCTTCATCTCGGCCGGCGGCTACCATCACCACATCGGCATCAACACCTGGGAGAGCCTCAACGGTTCGCCACCGCCGCGCGGCTCAACCGGGCTCTACCACACCGCCATCCTCTACCCGAGCCGGACGGCACTCGCCGATGCGCTCCGCCGGCTGATCGCGGCCGGCATTCCGCTCGAAGGGGCGAGCGACCACGGGGTGAGCGAGGCGCTCTATCTGCGCGACCCGGACGACAACGGGGTCGAGCTCTACCGCGACCGGCCGCGCGAAGAGTGGCCGCTCAACCCGGACGGATCGCTCAAGATGTTCACCGCGCGGCTTGATCTCGATCATCTGCTCAAGGAGCCGCGGCTCGATTAGAGCGCGAGTTGGACGCGTACAGCGCGTTCGACGGCAGCCATGTCGTCCGGTGAGAGCTTGCCGACCCATTCACGCAGACGGACCTCGCTCACGGTCGTCAACTGATCCGCCATGGCCTTTCGCGGCTCACCCTTGAGCGTGACATAGGCTTCGGAAGGATAAAGACGCGCCACGTTGCTCGTCAGCGGCACGACCTGAACCCGGTTGAGGGCGCCGTTGGCGAAGTCGTTGCTGACGATGACCGCGGGGCGGGTCTTTCGGGTTTCGCCGCCAAGCGACGGATCGAGAGCGGTCCACCAGACGTCGCCGCGGTTGGGCGAGTCAGCGCGGTTCATCGGCGACGTCGCCCACGACGCCTTCGACCCACTCGGCCGCCTCGCGCTCGCGCTCTTCATCGACCGCCATTTCGCGGTAGCCGGCGGCCAGGTCGCGGCGGGCGACGTGGGGCCGCGCGAGGTCGTTCAGGAAACGGCTGATGCGACGCCGCCCGATGACGCTGTGCAGACCGGCGTAGACCTCGTTGTCGACGGTGATGGTAAGCTTTTTGGTCATAATACGTATAGTATACGTATATCGACGATTGCCAAGAGCCGCCCGAGCTTGGTCGGTTGTCCGGCGTTGGGGAAGTGTGGCCTGATTCCGGGCCAATCGAGGTGCAATCGGATTGCGACTCCCCTATATCAGCGCCGACCCTCCTCCCATCCCGGCGGCCTTGAACCGCCTCGGGGCCTTCCCCATGCCAGACACGCAAATCCCCGTCACCGTGCTGACCGGCTACCTCGGCGCCGGCAAAACGACGCTGCTCAACCGCATCCTCAGCGAGAACCACGGCAAGCGGTACGCGGTGGTGGTGAACGAGTTCGGTGAGATCGGCATCGACAACGACCTCATCGTCGAATCCGATGAGGAAGTGTTCGAGATGAACAACGGCTGCGTCTGCTGCACGGTGCGCGGCGACCTCATTCGTGTCGTCGAGGGGCTGATGAAGCGGCCGGGCGGCTTCGACGGCATCCTGGTCGAGACGACCGGGCTCGCGGACCCCGCGCCGGTGGCACAGACCTTCTTCATGGACGACGACGTGCGGGCGCGGGCGAAGCTCGACGCGGTGGTGACCATCGCCGACGCCAAGCACCTGACGGCGCGGCTTGCCGACAGCCCGGAGGCGGAAGAGCAGATCGGCTTCGCCGACGTGATCCTGTTGAACAAGACCGACCTGGTGACGGCGGAAGAACTCGGCCAAGTCGAGCGACGCATCCGGGCGATCAATCCGCACGCCGTCATCCATCGGACGGAGCGCTGCGCCGTCTCGCTGACCCAAGTCCTCGATCGCGGCGCCTTCGATCTCGACCGCATCCTGTCGCTCGACCCGGCGTTTCTCGACGGGCACGACCACGATCATGACCACGACCACGATCACGATCACGATCACGATCACCCCCACGACAGGACGATCGGTAGCGTGTCACTCAAGGGCGAGGCTCTCGATCCGCAGCGGTTTTTTCCGTGGATCCAGCGGATCACCCAGGACTTTGGACCCGACATCCTGCGGCTCAAGGGCATCCTCGCTTTCAAGGACGATCCCGAGCGCTACGTCCTGCAGGGCGTCCACATGATCGTCGAGGGCAACCACCAGCGCGCCTGGAAAGACGGCGAGAGGCGCGAGAGCCGGCTGGTCTTCATCGGCCGCAAGCTCGACCCGGAGATGCTGAAGCGCGGCTTTGAGGCGTGCCTGGCATGAATGCATGACCGCGCGCCGTTCACCTCCCCCCTGGAGGGGGGAGGTCGATCCGCGAGGCGAATCGGGTGGGGTTGGAATGACTTCGTTTCGCAATTCACCCCACGCCGACGCCTTCGGCATCGACCCTCCCCCTCCAGGGGAGGGTGGGCGGCGACCGGCGTCGAAGGCGCGCTAGCGCGGTGCCCTCCATCCGGGAGTTCTCCTTCGGCGCCTACGTGGTCGAGGTCGCGTTCCTCGGCGAGACGGGTGCATTCGCTCTGGGGGACGGAACCGTGCGGCTCGTCGACGGTTCCGGGGAGAGGACGGTCGCCGCGCATTCCGGCGCGATCCTGGCGGCGACGGCAAGCGAGGCACGGCTGCTGACCGGCGGCGATGACGGGCGGGTGGTTCTGACCGGTACCGACGGCGGCTCGGAGACGATCGCCGAACGGCCGAACAAGTGGATCGACCACGTCGCCGCGGGGCCGGGCCGGGCGATCGCCTTCGCCAGCGGCCGGCAGGCGTCGGTGAAGCTCGCCGACGGGCGCAAACGGACGCTCGACCACGAGCGCGCGGTCGGCGGACTCGCCTTCGCGCCGAAGGGCCTGCGCCTGGCGGTCGCCCGCTACGGCGGCGTGACTCTGTGGTGGGTCGGCACGGACGCGGAGCCCGCCAAGCTCGCCTGGCGGGGCGCCCACCTCGCCGTCGCGGTGTCGCCGGACGGCCGCACCGTCGTCACCGCCATGCAGGAGAACGCCCTCCACGGCTGGCGGCTCGCCGACGGCAAGGATCTGCGGATGACCGGCTATGCGGCGAAGCCACGCTCGCTGTCGTGGTCAGCCAAGGGCCGGTACCTGGCGACCTCGGGGGCGAACGCGGCGATCCTGTGGCCGTTCCATTTCAAGGATGGGCCGATGGGACGAGCGCCGCTCCAGCTCGGCGCGCGCGAGGCCCTGGTCACGCGCGTCGCCTGCCACCCGCGCCAGGAGACGGTCGCCATCGGCTACCAGGACGGCATGGTGCTGGCGGTGCGCTTCGCCGACGCCGAAGAGGCGCTCTTGCGCAAGCCTGGCAACGGTCCCATCTCGGCGCTCGCCTGGGATGGCGTTGGCCGCCGGCTCGCCTTCGGTACGGAAGAGGGTGCGGCGGGAATTGTCGACATCGCCAACTGAGCTGATAATGCCGCGGTGAGCGACAGCGGATCAAGCGCGGCCAGCAAGGGCGGGACGGCCGGGCTGAAGCCGCATGTGGTGATCGTCGGCGCCGGCTTCGGCGGGCTTGCCGCAGCGCGCGGGCTCGGCGGCGCCGATTTCCCGGTGACGGTGATCGATCGGCGCAACTACCACCTGTTTGTGCCGCTCCTCTACCAAGTGGCGACGGCGGCCCTGTCGCCGGCCGATATCGCCCAGCCGATCAGGCGGCTGCTCGCCCGCTACCGCAACGTCGAGGTGGTGTTGGGCGAGGTGACCGGCGTCGACGCCGGCGGACGGACGGTCAAACTCGCGGACGGCACCGTGGTCAGCTACGACCGGCTGATCCTGGCGCCGGGCTCCGCCTACAACTACTTCGGCCACGAGGACTGGGCGGCGGCGGCTCCGGGACCACGGAGCTTTGCCGACGCCCGCCGGATCAGGGAACGGCTGCTGCTCGCCTTCGAGCGGGCCGAGCAGTCGCCCGACCCGGAGGAACAGAGAGCGCTGCTGACGACGATCATCGTCGGTGGAGGCCCGACCGGAGTCGAGATGGCGGGCTCGGTCGCCGAGCTGGCGCGCTATTCGTTCCGTCGCGACTTCCGTCACATCGACCCAGCCAAGGCGCACATCCTGCTGGTCGAGGCCGGCCCGCGGATCCTGCCGACGTTCCCGGAGGACCTCGCCAACCACGCGCACAAGGCGCTGCAGCGGCTCGGCGTCACCGTGTTGACCGGCACGTCGGTCGAACGGATCGCGCCGGGAGAGATGACGCTGGGGGGACGGACCGAGAAGGCCGGCTGCATCGTCTGGGGGGCTGGTGTCAGGGCGCTGCCGGCAGGCCGGTGGCTCGGGGTCGAGACCGACCGGGCGGGCCGTATCGCGGTCGGGCCTGACCTCGCGGTGCGTGGTTTGAAGGATGTTTACGTGATCGGAGACACCGCGATGGCGACCGGCAGGGACGGGGCGGCCCTCCCGGCGCTCGCCCAGGTCGCGCATCAGCAGGGACGCTTTCTCGGCCGGGCGCTCCGCCGCAACATGGAGCAGGGAACGCCGATCCCGCCTTTCCGCTTTCGCAACCGCGGCAACACGGCCATCGTCGGCCGCAACTCGGCGATCTTCGATTTCGGCCGGTTGCATTTGACGGGCAGGATTGGCTGGCTGTTGTGGGCGATCGTCCACATCTACCTCTTGACCGGCTTCGACAAGCGGCTGCTCGTCGCCACCCAGTGGCTGTGGCGCTACCTCACCTACCAGACCGGCGCCCGGCTGATCATCGGCGACGAGGAGGAGACGGGGAGCGACCGTCTCAGCGGACCAGTACGTTCCTGAACTGCCAGGGGTCGCTCTCGTCGATGTCCTCGGGGAAGAGGCCGGGGCGGCCTTCGAGCGGGGTCCATTCGGTGTAGTAGCCCTTGACCGGGCCGAGGTAGGGTCGCTGGATTTCGAGACAGCGGCGGTAGTCCATCTCGTCGGCCTCGACGATGCCGGCCGCCGGGTTCTCCAGCGCCCACACCATGCCGGCAAGGACGGCCGAGGTCACCTGCAGGCCGGTGGCGTTCTGGTAGGAGGCGAGGTCGCGGGTCTCGTCGATCGACAGCTGCGAGCCGTACCAGTAGGCGTTCCTGGCATGGCCGTAGAGGAGCACGCCCAACTCGTCGATACCGTCGGCGATCTCGTTCTCGCCGAGGATGTGATGCTGTTCCTGGATCTTGCCGGCTCGGCCGAACAGCTCGTGCAGCGACAGGACCGCGTCGTTTGCCGGGTGGTAGGCGTAGTGGCAGGTCGGGCGGTAGACGACCTTGCCGGCCTGGTTGAGCGTGAAGTAATCGGCGATCGAGATCGACTCGTTGTGGGTGACGAGGAAACCGTATTGCGGCCCCGGCGTCGGGCACCACGAGCGAACGCGGGTGTTGGCGCCGGGCTGGAGGAGATAGATCGAGGCGCGGCAGCCGTGGCGGTGGGTGCGGGCGTTCGGCGGCATCCATTTCTCGTGGCTGCCCCAACCGAGTTCGGCCGGCTGCATGCCCTCCGACAGGAAGCCTTCGACCGACCAGGTGTTGACGAACGTGCCCATCTTCTTCGGAGCGCGAGCCCGTTGGGTGTCACGCTCGGCGATGTGGATGCCCCTAATGCCGAGATCGCGAGCAAGCCCGGCCCAGCCGGCCCGGTCGGACGGCTCGGAGAAGCCAGCGAGCCTGCTGTCCTTGGCAAGATTGACAAGGGCCTGCTTGACGAACCAGGAAACCATGCCGGGGTTGGCCCCGCAGCAGGAAACCGCCGTCGTGCCGCCGGGGCTCTTCGCCTTCTCGGCGCGAACCGTCTCGCGGAGCGCGTAGTTGGAGCGCGCCGCAGGGTTCATTTGCGAATCGAAATAGAAGCCAGGCCATGGCTCGATGACGGTGTCGACGTAGAGGGCGCCCACCTCGCGGCAGAAACGCATGATGTCGAGCGAGGAGGTGTCGACCGACAGGTTGACGCAGAAGCCCCTGCCGCTGCCCTCGTTGAGAAGCGGGCCAAGCAGGTGGCGGTAGCGGTCGCGGGTGACCGCCTGGTGAATGAAGCGGACACCGTGGCGCTCGAGCAGAGCGCGGTCGCTATCGTCGGGGTCGATGACGACGAAGCGCGCCTTGTCGTAGTGAAAGTGGCGCTCAATCAGGGGGAGCGTCCCCTTGCCGATCGAGCCGAACCCGATCATCACGATCGGGCCGTCGATCCTGGCGTGGACCGGCCAGTCGGCCATGGCGGTCTCCTTGCTACCGGGCGGAACGTGGCGATGCGGTCAGGGCCCGCGTGGCGGGTTGATGGGCAGAACGGTCCCTCAAGTCAATCCGGCCGCCGCCGATTGACTCGACGGCTCCTGGCGATAGTTGGCCCAGGGGCGGCAGCGAGGTGAGGAGGAGGTCCATGCGGCGTCTGATCGCGGCGTATGCCATTGCTGGCCTCGTCGCACTTGCGTTTGTCGCGGTCGCGGGGGCGGCTCCGTTGGGGAACCCGGTGTTCGACCGGGCGGTCGCGATCGTCAAGGAGCGGTTCTACGCGCCGGCGGCGCTCGTCGCATTCGAGGCGACAGTCAGCCATGTGGTCGAGGCGACGCCGGGCCTCGCCGGCGCCGATCCCGGGTCGCCGGTAACGCGCGAGGCGATCGACGCAGTGCTTGCCAGTTTGGGCGCGTCGCACACCGGCCGCTACGTCGGCGACCAGCGCGACTACTACGAGCTGATCGACGTCTTCCGCTTCGCCGTCCGCCGCGACCTCAGACGCCTGTTCCCGCCGGAGGGGGTGGTCACTTACGAGGGCATCGGGATCGCCACGGCATCGATCGACGGCAAGGTCTTCATCACCGACGCCTACGATGGCGGGCCGGCAGCGCGGGCCGCGATCCTGCCGGGAGACGAGATCCTGGCGGTGGACGGCGCTCCGTTCGCCGAGATCGGGTCGTTCCGCGGCAAGGCCGGCGGGCTTGCCGAGGTCCGGCTCAGGCGAACGGCGGGCGGCCAACCGATCACCGTGAAGGCTCAGGTGGAGAGGCTGCAGCCGGGCGAAGCCTTCCTCAAGGCGATCGGCGACAGCGTGCGGGCGATCCGACACGACGGGCGCACCATCGGCACCATCCGGCTTTGGTCCTACACCCGCGACGAGGTGACGAGCATCCTCTACAGCGAGCTCGGCGGGCGTCTCAAGGACGTCGATGGGCTGGTTCTCGATCTCAGGAGCAGGTGGGGCGGAGCGCCGCCGGACGCGGCGGAGACCTTCGTCGGCCGGAGCGCCGACATGCGGCTCATCGAGCGCGGCGGCGAGCAGCATCTCGCCAACGTGCGCTGGCACAAGCCGGTCGTCGCGATCATCGACGGGGGGACGCGAAGCGGCATGGAAATCCTCGCCTATTCGCTGAAGAAGAACGGCGTGGCCCTGGTCGGCGCCGAGACCGCGGGCGATGTCCTTGCCGCGACCGGGTTCCTGCTGCCCGACGACAGCCTGCTGGTGCTGGCGGTGAATGATGTCTTGGTCGATGACCAACGGCTGGAGGGGAACCCGGTTCAGCCCGACATCGCAGTGCCGTTCGACGCGCGTTACGCGGCCGGCCGCGACCCGCAGTTCGACGCGGCGCTCGCGGAGATGTCGCGGTTGCTCGCGGAGGCGGTCGACTAACGGGCTACACCCAGGCGCCGGCGGTCGCTATATGTCGGCGCTCATCTACAAGGTCATTAAGGCGCGGACCTTCAGCCAGGGCTTCGCCACGGTCGAATACACCGCCTCGGCGCTGGTCGACCTTAACCTGCACCTGCTGATGGGTGCCGACGAAATTGACGTCGTCGATTTCGAGAAGCATACGCTGGCCGAGATCGGCATGCCGGAGGCGATCGTCATGCGCCACCGCACACCGCACTTCGGGCATATCTTCGCCGGCGACTATTACGCCGCCGGCTACTACTCCTACCTGTGGTCGGAGGTGCTCGACGCCGACGCGTTCGAGGCCTTCGAGGAGACCGGCGACGCTTTCGATCCGGCGACGGCGAAACGGCTGCGCGATTTCATCTATGCGGCGGGAAACCTGCGCGATCCCGCCGATGCCTATGTCGCCTTCCGCGGGCGGATGCCGACGCCGGCGGCGCTCTTCAGGAAGCGAGGGTTGGACGATACGATGGTCGGCTGACGCGGTGCCGGTAGCAGGGCGTCAAAAACTCAAGGGGGGGCCAGCAAGATGGGACTAAGCGTTCTTTTCATCGGCGGCAGTGGACAGATTTCGCTGCCGGTCGTCCACGAGGCGGTCGCCGCCGGACATCGGGTGAGCGTGCTCAACCGGGGCCGTACCGTCGTCGACCTTCCCAAGGGCGTGTCGACCATCGTCGGCGACATGGACGACGACGCCACTTACTCACGGCTGGGTCAGGCATCGTTCGATGTCGTCTGCCAGTTCCGGGCCTACACGCCGGCGCAGATGGCGCGCGACATCGCCACCTTCGCCGGCCATGCCGGCCAGTACATCTTCATATCGTCGGCCTCGGCCTATCAGAAGCCGGCTCGGCACTACATCATCACCGAGCGGACGCCGCTGGAGAACCCTTACTGGGATTATAGCCGCAACAAGATCGCCTGCGAAAAACTGCTGCGCGAGCAGAGCAAGCTCCCCTACACCATCGTGCGCCCGAGCAACACGGTGCGCACGGGAATGCCGATGGCCTACGGCGATGGCGACGCCGTGGCGCGGCGC
>JBBDMC010000174.1:0-14966 GCA_040878485.1 Bauldia sp.
GTGGAAGCGCATGGCGCGCCGGTCGATCATCGCGGCGGCGTCGAGCGTGGGGGCACCGTGCACCTGGCAACGGAAGCCGCGGGCGGCGTACTCGTCGGCGCGCGAAATGCCCGACTTGGCCTCGCGCAGACTGGCGACCACCTCCTGCGTCGAGTTGCCGATCGAGGAGACAATGCCCATGCCAGTCACGACGACACGCTTCATCACGGCATTCCCCGTCCCGTCGGTCGCCCCTTGTCCACGCCAACACGCCCGGCCGGGCGATCGGCTCTCCCGATGCGGCCGCCGCTCAGCCGATCGAGGGCTGGGTCGCTCCCTGGAACAGCCCGACCTTGAGGTCCTTGGCCCGGTAAATCGTCGTGCCGTCGGCCTTCAGCCAGCCGTCGGCGATGCCAAGGACGAGCTTGGAGCGCAGGACGCGCTTGAGGTCGATGCCGTATTCGACGAGCTTGGCAGTCGGCAGCACCATGCCGGTGAACTTCAGCTCGCCGATCGACAGGGCCCGGCCGCGGCCCGGCGCGCCAAGCCAGCCGAGGAAGAAGCCCAGCATCTGCCACAGCGCGTCGAGGCCGAGGCAGCCGGGCATCACCGGATCGCCCTTGAAGTGGCAGGAGAAGAACCACAGGTCCGGTTTCACGTCGAGCTCGGCGCGGACATGGCCGCGGCCATGCTCGCCGCCCTCCTCGCCGATCGAGGTAATGCGATCGAACATCAGCATCGGCGGCAGCGGCAACTGGGCGTTGCCCTCGCCAAAGAGTTCGCCGCGTCCACAGGCAATCAACGCCTCGTAATCGAAGCTCGAGGCGCGATCCTCCCTCGCTTCAGGCATCGCCATCGTCATCGGTCGAAACTATCCATTTGGGCGGCTTTCCGCCGCTGCTCGGCCCAAAGGGAACGCTTACGCGGAATCCTTAACACAGCATCCCTATCGCCGCCACAGACCCGCGCGTCCGCCAGATCCGGCCCGGCGCGCGTGTTCAATCGTCACATGGCGTCGCCGACCGGGCTTGTCTAGAAGGATCGCGTGGGCGGGCGGCAAAACCGGCCGCGAGGCAGGTTTTGTTGTTGTCAGCGCGCCGATACCGCACCATATTTCGCTGTCGCGGTCCCGGCACCCGCCGGCCGGGCTAGGTTGGAGCCGATGCGTCACGACGCCGAAAAGGGCTTGCCGCAAGTCAAGGCGCTGTTGCGCCGTTCACACCTCAGGCCGACGGACCAGCGCGTCGCGCTGGCGGCGATCCTGTTCGGGCGCGGCAATCGGCATGTCTCGGCCGAACAGCTGCACGAAGAGGCCGTCGGCCGCCAAGTCAAGGTGTCGCTGGCGACCATCTACAACACGCTCCACCAATTCACTCAGGCGGGGCTGTTGCGCGAGGTCGCGGTCGACGGATCGAGGACCTATTTCGACACCAATACGTCCGACCACCACCACTTCTTCGTCGAGGATCGCAATCAGGTCATCGACATCCCCGAGGGCCAGGTCGGAGTGGACGGGTTGCCGCAGCCGCCGCCCGGCTACGAAATCAGCCGTGTCGACGTGGTGATCCGCCTGAGGCGCATCCAGACCTGAGACTCCCGCTTGAGCGGGCCCGGCGACATCCACTTCGACTGACTGCAACGGCTCGTCCGCCGGCGATCTTGGTGGGCTGCCACAAAGTCGCCGAAACGGTTGACACGGCCCGGCGTTTACGCTTGGTTAACCATTGCGGCGGACCGCATTACTAGGTCCGGCATGTACGTTTGTGTTGCGTCTGTCGCGTCATACTGCGTCTTGATTCCGTCGTCGCGCGCCGCGATCGCTTCGGTCGCGGGCGCCGTCGTACTATTATTCCTGCTCTCGTCTCGCGCTTTTTGCCTTTCTGCCTTTCTCCAGCAGGTCGACACCCGTCAGAAACCCGCAAGCGCCGGTGATTCCCCAGGACATGCCTGGGCTCGCTGCGCCGCCGCCTTTGGTAGCGGGTGGGGAGGCCGGCGGCTTATTGCGACCTCGCACCTTCGAGCCGCGCAGCCGAGAGCACACGTTCACGGAGTGGAACGGCGGCCGGCATGATCAGATGAGGCGGACAACTTCGGCGTCTCGAGCAAGGCGCCTGGCCTCGCCGCCGCGGCCCGCTTCGGTGTCCCGTTCCCAGTCGGCCTCAACGCCATAGACGGAGTGGGTGGCGGTAAGGCCGTTGGCGGCGATGAAACGCCGCGCACCCTCCACATCCTGCCAAACCCATCCGCCCGGATAGGGACGACCGTCGCGGTCGACACCGCGACCCCGTTTTGTCACCGGCGCGGGGCCGGCGAGGGCGCGCTCGTATTCGAAGCGGCGGCCTATGCAGTAGATCATTGCGGCAGTCAGCGTTTGGACCGTCGGAGGCTAGCGAGGCAGACCGCCGATCGCTAGTCGATCTCCTCGTCGGGATAGACGCCCCACAGCTGATCCTGACTCATCCAACCGTCGAATCCGTCGCCGGAGAGGCGGCACCAGCCCGCCTGGCAGCGCTCGATCGAAGCAAGGACGCCCGGCTCGAGATAAGCCGCGATCGAGGCCTGCGGCGACGAGCGGGTACGGAGCGCCAGAGGTTCGCCTGTCGCCCAGGGCGAAACAACGGCGGTGCGCGTGCCGGAGAGCAGGCTGTGAAAGACCCAGCCGACGGAGCCGTCCGAATCGCGCACCCGGCGCCAAGTGTCGTACTCCTGGACCACCTCAATCGGCAGGCCGGCGCGAGTAAACACCCAAGCGACGCCGTAGTCCTGGCCGGGGCCGTTGCGGACGTTAACCCGGCTCGCCTTGAGGCTGACGAAGCGCGGCAGCGGTAGGCCGCTCTTGCCGATCGCCACGCCAGGCGCCGGGCCGGCGGATGCCGGCGCGTTTGCACCGGCCAGCATCGCAACGCTGAGCGAGAACGCCAGAACAGAGCCGCAAAAACCGCCCCTCGAAAGGGCTACCCGAAACCTCGGCGCGCGGCCCGCCATGCTCCACCCCGACGCAGCGATTCAGTCCCGCCGCTACCTTGCCCGGCGCTCGGTTAAGGAGCCCTCAATGTGCGGGCTTCGGGGGAGCACCCCGTGGCGGGCCGGTCGAGCCGCGGACGACCAACTTCACCGGCAGGACGACGTGCACCGGTTCGGCCGGGGGAGCAAGGATGAACTCCGCCGCGGCGCTGCCTTTGGCCCTGATCGGCTGGGCAATCGTCGTCAGTGGCGGAACCGCGGACGAGGCGGCCGCGATGTCGTCGAAGCCGACCACCGAGAGCTCCGCCGGCGTTACGATCCCCCGGCGGCGGGCCTCCTTGAGAACACTGATCGCGAGATCGTCCGCCATCGCAACCACGGCAGTGGCATCACCCAGATTGTCGAGCAGCATCCGCGCACCCGCCCCCACTCTGGACTCATCGGAGAATGCCTCGACGATTGGTACGTCGCCGATCGACAGGCCCGCCTCCGCCAACGCCTCGGCGTATCCGGCCAGCCGCTCACGCGTATCATGAAAGGTCTCGACCAGCCGTCGACCGGGGTCGCCGGGAGCGTGATAGATCGGGCCCACGTAGCCTCGATCAGGGAGGAGAAACGAGAAGACGGCGAAGCGGCGATGGCCGAGCCCGAGGAGATGCCGGATGGCTTGGCGCGCACCGTCACGATTGTCGAGCCTGATCGAGCTCACTCGAGGCGGGGCGTCCATGTCGACGGCGATGAAGGGCAGCCCCCGGCGCTCGGCAAGCGCGACCAGCGTCTGGACCTCTTTCGGATTGTGCAGGATGAACCCGTCGACGAGGGCGGTCTTCACCCCGCGGGTCGCCGCGGCCTCGTCCACTCCGGAGACCATGACAAGAGCAGCATGGTGCCTGTCGCAGACTTCGGCGGCGCCGTGCATGAAGTCGTGGAAATAGGCATGCTCGAACACGGTTGTCAGTGAACCGCCCGGAACGATGCCGACGGCATTGACCTTTCCGCCGCGTAGCGCCCGTCCCATCGGATCTGGGCCGGCATAGCCGAGGGCGCGCGCCGCCTCCTCGACGCGCTCGCGAATCTCCGGGCGAACGCGTTCGGGCCGGCTGAACACGTTCGACACCGTGCTCCGGGACACCCCTGCCGCCCTTGCCACATCAAGCAATCGCGCCATCGCCGAATCCCGCCGCTTTCGCTCTTTCTAGCGCATTTTGTGGATCGATCCAAATTCTGCTTGACGCTAAGCCGGATATTGCGGTATCTCTTATTTGGATCGATCCACAATTGTCATGCATCGATCCAAAGACACAATGGATCGATCAAGGAGAGACAGATGGACGCCATGACCCTCACCCTCGCGCGCCGGTTCGATGCGGTCGCCCGTTCTGCCAAGTGCGAATCGGAGGATGCCTACTACCAGCGCAACGCGCCGACGAACCGCGGCCTCGTCCGGGCGATCTCGGGCGTGGCGGCCGTCGGATTCATGGTCGTCGCGGCTTTCGGCGCATGGCCGGCCTAGTCCCCTCCTCGCGCGGCGGGGCGGTCGAGGAGCGGACCACGAGCCTCAGCGGCAGGACGACGTGCCGCGGCGGCCCGCCCTCGAACAGGATGCGGGCGGCGGCCCGGCCTTTTTCGACGACCGGCTGAAAGACGGTGGTGAGCGGTGGATCGGCGCGTGCGGCTGCTGCCCAGTCGTCGAAGCCGACGACAGAGAGGTCGCGCGGCACGGAAATACTGCGCTGGTGCGCTTCGTCGAGCACCGCCAGCGCCAGTCCATCCGACATCGTCAGCACGGCGGTCGTTTCCGGCGCTCTGTCGAACAGCATCGCAGCCCCCGCGAAGGCACCCTTCGGGCTGACGTAGCCCTCGATGATCGGCACCTCGTCCAGCGAGATTCCGGCTTCCGCCAGCACTTCGCCATAGCCGGACAGGCGATCGCGGTCGTGGGTGAATCCGGTCAGCAGCCGGTGATGCGGCTCGCCCGGAGCGTGGAAGATCGACTCGTGGCGATCCTCCCGCATTACGGAAAGAATGGCGAATCGCCGGTGGCCGAGGCCAACCAGGTGCTGTGCCGCCTGCCGCGCACCGTCGCGGTCGTCGAGGCGGACTGAATTGGTATTGCTGTCGCCGTCTTCATCCATCACGACGACCGCCAGGCCGCGGCGTCGGGCCGGGTCGACAAGGTCGAGGTCCTCGATGCGATTGAGGATGAAGCCGTCGACCAAGGCATTTCGGATCCCTTGCGCCTTCTCCTGGTCACGGCCGGAAACCAATGTCAGGGCCGCGCCCATTTCGTCGCAGACCTCGGCGATGCCGGCGAGGAAATCCGCGGTATAGCCGCCAGAGAACATGATCGAGAGGCCGAAGGCGCCGGGCGGGACCACGCCGATGGCGTGGAATTTGCCGTCGCGAAGCAGGCGGCCCCTGGGGTCAGGACCGGCGTAGCCGAGGCGCGACGCCGCCGCCGCGACCCGCTCGCGGACCTCGGGGCGGACGAGCTCCGGGCGGTTGAACGCGTTCGACGCGGTTCCCTGGGACACGCCGGCGGCTTTGGCGACGTCCTTCAGCTTGATAGGCGGAATCACTTCGTGGCTCCTTTCGGCCATTCCTAGCCTATTTCTTGAACCGATTCAAATTTCCCTTGACAGCGCGATAAGGCGCCCCTAGATTGCCGATATTGAATCGGTTCAATATCGTATGAACCGATTCAATATAAGATTGAACCGATTTAGGCAACAGGAGAAAGTCATGGATGCGTTCGTCGTCGCCAGCACCCTGCGCCAGCTCGGCAACAAGCCCTCGACCAGCGAGGAAGCCTACTACGGGACTTTCGACGCCCGACGCCTGCGCGCCTACCCGATGATCTCAATCGCCATCCTCTTCGCCGGGGCCATCCTGACCTTCGGCCTACCGCTGTGATGCGGGCGGCCGACCACGGGTTCGCCGCCCAAAGCGGTCAGCGCGTCCGTGGCGGGGCGGTCGAGCCGCGGACGACGAGCGTCACCGGCAGGACGACGTGGCGCGGCGGCCCGCCCTCGAACAGGATACGGGCCGCGACCCGGCCCTTCTCGCCGACCGGCTGAACGATGGTGGTGAGCGGCGGATCGGCCAGAGCGGCCTCCGGATTATCGTCGAAACCGACGATCGAAAGATCACCCGGCACGGCGATGCCGCGACGGCGCGCCTGGTCGAGGACGGCGAGCGCCTGTGGATCGCCCGCTATGGAGATCACGGCCGTCGTTTCCGGCGCGCTGTCAAGAAGAAGCGACACTCCGGCCGCCATGTCTTCGTTGGAATTGATCTCGACGATCGGAACGTCGTCGATCGGGATTCCAGCCCCAGCCAAAACTTCGGCACATGCGGACAGGCGCTCGCGGTCGGGCGGATATCCCGCCACCAGCCGGTGATGCGCCTCCGCCGGACCGTGAAGGATCGGCGCAAGGCCCATTTGCCGCAACACCGAGACAATGGCGAAGTGACGATGACCGAGGTCGACGAGGTGCTGCGCCGCTTGGCGGGCGCCGCCGCGATCGTCGATGCGGACCGAGCTGAAGGCGGGTCCGCCGTCGATGTCCATCACCACGAAGGGCAACTTGCGACGCAGGGCCGGTTCGATCAGCTCGACGTCCTCGAGCAGATTGAGAATAAACCCGTCGACCAGTGCGTTCCTGATCCCCCAGGCCTTCTGATCATCGACGCCCGACACGAGAGCAAGGCCGGCGCCCTGTTCGGCGCAGACGTCGGCACGTCGTCGCCCGCTTCATGCCGCTCTCCGGTTCCTGCAACGCTCTACCTCTTTCATCTGGACCGGTCCAATTATTTTCTTGACAATGAATTCCGCCCGATAGTCTGGCGGAATTGGACCGGTCCAAGTACGAGAGGTAAGTTGATGGACCGGTCCATCAACTCGATGTCATCCATTTGGTTCATCCCGGTTCAACGTGCGGTTTTGGCAGAGGCTGCCGGAGGCCGCGGAAACCCCTCAAAGGAGGTCCATCATGAAGCGCAGGACTATCATCGCAGCCCTGGCCATGTTCGCCGGTTCGGCCGCCAGCGCGAACGTGAAACTCATCCAGGTACCGGCCGCCTGTAGCACCGTCGAGGACATCCAGGAAATGCTGAGCGTCAATATGGCGACCCGGCAGGCGGTCGGCAAAGGCGGCAATTCGCGCGGCGAGGACCTGGTCGTCCTGCTCGCCGGCACGACCGGCTACTGGGCGTTGGTAGCGACCATGTCGCCGACCAGCGTCTGCGTCGTTGCCTCCGGCCGCAACTGGACAAACATCGAGGCCGGATACTGATTGGGCACACGGTGGCGGAGGTGGTGGCGGCGGGTGGTACGCCGCCGCTCTCCGCCTGCTCCGCCGTGGTCGATCGGTGTCACTCGGCGGCCGCGGCGACCTTCCCGGTGAGCGGATTGGCCGGGTCCCAGCGATAGTCGATGGTCTCGAAGCGGGCATCGCGCGCATCAAAGAGAAGAAGACGGCCGACGAGCGGCGATCCGATGCCGACGATCTCCTTGATGACCTCCAGCGCCTGGAGGGAACCGACGACGCCGGTCAGCGCGCCGAGGATGCCGGCCTGGGCGCAGGTCGGCAGCAGGCCAGCCGGCGGCGGCTCGGGGAACAGGCAGCGGTAGGTCGGGTTGGGCGTTCCGCCGGCACCGCGCTCATAGGGCTTCAGCGTCGTCAGCGACCCGTCGAACTGGCCGACGGCGGCGGTGACCAGGGGCTTGGCCAGAACGCAGCAGGCATCCGACACGACGTAGCGGGTGGCGAAATTGTCGGAGCCGTCGGCGACGATGTCATAGGCGCCAATCAGCGAGGCGGCGTTGGCGGCATCGAGGCGGACCGGATGGATCTCGACTCTCACATGCGGGTTGAGACGGGCGACCGCGTCGCGGGCGCTCTCCACCTTGGCGCGGCCGACGGCGGCGGTATCGTGGATCACTTGGCGCTGGAGATTGGAGAGCGCGACGCGGTCGTCGTCGACGATACCGAGGGTGCCAACCCCGGCGGCGGCGAGATACTGGATGACCGGCGCGCCGAGCCCGCCGGCGCCGACGACGAGAACCCGCGCCCGGCCGAGCCGCTGCTGGCCGGGGCCGCCGACGTCGGCAAGGACGATGTGGCGCGCGTAGCGCTCGATTTCGTCGTCGGAGAAGATCATGACGGCGACATTAGTCCCGGCCGCCCCGGTTGACGAGACGGCGTCGGCCTCGCCGGCGGATCAGACCATGTCCGCGCGTGTCGCGCGCGGCGGCGAAAAGCCGGGCGCCGGACCTATTGCGGCCAGGCGCCGATGATCGCGCCCATCACGACCAGCCCAACAAGGACGTAGCCGGCGTTGATGGCGATCAGCATCGGCGGCTTTCGCTCGTAAAAGATCGATCCGACCATGATGGTTGCGACGAAACCGAGCCAAGCCATGGCGCCGATGAAGGCGCCGCCGGCGAAGCCAGGCAACCCGTAGTGGCCGATGAAGCGGGCCAACACATACGCCATGATCAGGTCGCCGATGACCTGAACGACGATCGCTGCGGCGAGCCCCGACCGCATCTGCTCGGGCGAGACCTTAGACAGCTCCTGCCACTGCTTGCCGAACGCCGGCGGGGCGTACCAGCCCCAGCCGATCAGGAACTTCACCACCGCGGCGACGATGATCGCCAACCAGCTGACTGCCATGATTTCCTCCCCGGTTAAATGTGCGGCGGAATCTCGTCGAGCCGCGCCGCCGCCGCAATCGGCTCACGAAATCGTGATGGGAGAGGCTCGCCGGGCGCGACCGCCTCTCAGTCCATGCCCTCGAACAGCGCCGTCGACAGGTACCGCTCGGCGAACGAGGGGATGACCAAAACGATGTTCTTGCCCTTCATGTCGGGTCGCTGGCCGACCCTGACGGCGGCGGCGATGGCGGCGCCGGAGGAAATGCCGACCGGGATGCCCTCGACCCGGGCGCAGATGCGCGCATAGTTGAAGGCCTCGTCGTTGCCGACGGTGATGACCTCGTCGTAGACGCCGGTGTCGAGGACGGCAGGTACGAAGCCGGCCCCGATTCCCTGAATCTTGTGCGGACCGGGCTTGCCGCCGGACAGAACTGGGCTGTCGGCCGGCTCCACCGCTATGACGCGGAGAGCGGGCTTGCGCGCCTTCAGTACCTGGCCGACGCCGGTGATGGTGCCGCCGGTGCCGATGCCGGAAATGAAGGCGTCGATCTCGCCTTGGGTGTCGTTCCAGATCTCCTCGGCGGTCGTGCGGCGGTGAATCTCGGGATTGGCCGGGTTCTGGAACTGCTGCGGAATGACCGAGTCGGGAATCTCCTTGGTCAGCTCGTCGGCCCGCTGGATGGCGCCGCGCATGCCCTTGGCGCCGTCGGTCAGAACCAGCTCGGCGCCGAGCAGCTTCAGCATCTTGCGGCGCTCGACCGACATGGTCTCCGGCATCACCAGGATCAGCCGGTAGCCGCGCGCGGCGGCGACGAAGGCGAGCGCGATGCCGGTGTTGCCCGAGGTCGGCTCGATCAAAGTGGTGGCGGGGCCAATGCGGCCGGCAGCCTCGAGTGCATCGATCATCGACACGCCGATGCGGTCTTTGACGCTGCCGATGGGGTTGAAGAACTCGAGCTTGGCAAGCAGGTGGGCCGGAACGTCCTTCATGGCCGCGATGCGGTCGAGGCGGACGATCGGCGTGTCGCCGACGGTGTCGGTGATCGAATCGTAGATGCGACCGCGGCCGAGTGGCCTCGGCGCTGCGGCGGCCTCGTCCCCGGCCGGCTTGGTTCTCGCTTGCTTGACCATCGTCACCCACTCCCGAAGCGGGGCCATACTATCCCGAAATACCGGTCGAGCCGAAACCGCCGTCGCCCCGCGGTGTTTCGTCAAGGGATGCGACCTCGACCACCTCCGCCGCAACGACGGGCGCAATAACTAGTTGAGCAATTCGCATGCCGCGCGTCACCGTGAATGGCGCCTCACCGAGATTGACCAGAAGCACCTTCACTTCGCCGCGATAGTCGGCGTCGATGGTGCCGGGAGAATTGAGGATGGTGACGCCGTGCTCGGCGGCGAGGCCGGAGCGCGGGCGAACCTGCCCCTCGTGACCAGGCGGCAGGGCGATGGCGAAGCCGGTGGGGACCAGGGCGCGGGCGCCGGGGGCGATCACCAGCGGCCGATCGATGGCGGCCGCAAGGTCGAGTCCGGCGGCGGCCCGCGAGCGCCGGGCCGGAAGCGGCAGGGCCTGGCCGCCGGGCAGGCGAGCGGCGCGAATCAACGGCGGCGTCATCGGGCGCCACGACCGGCGAGGGCTTCGGCGATGCGCTCGACCAGGCGCTCGGCGACTTCGGTCTTGGCCAGACGCGGCCAGTGCTCGACCCCGTCGGCGCGAACCAGATGGACCATGTTCTCCTCCCCGCCGAGGATCCCGGCCGCTGGCGAGACATCGTTGGCGAGTATCCAGTCGGCGCCCTTGGCCTTCAACTTGGTGCGGGCGTTTCTCAAGATGTTATTCGTCTCGGCGGCGAACCCGATGACGAGCAGCGGCCGCAACCTCGCGTGGCGACCGATGGCGGCGAGGATGTCGGGGTTCTCGGCCAGCGTCAGCAGCGGAGCCGCGACCGCGCCTTTTTTGATCTTGGCGTCGGAAACCGACTGGACGCGCCAGTCGGCGACCGCGGCGGCCATGACCAAGACATCGGCGGGCAGCGCACTCTCGACCGCCGTCAGCATCTCACGCGCCGTCTCGACATGGACGACGGCGACCTCCGGCGGGTCCGGGACGCTGACCGGACCGGAGACGAGCGTAACTCGGGCCCCGGCGGCGGCCGCCGCGGCGGCGATGGCGTGACCCTGACGGCCCGAGGAGCGATTGGCGAGATAGCGCACCGGATCGATCGGCTCGTGGGTCGGTCCGGACGTGACAACGACGCGTCTGCCGGCGAGGGGGCGCGGCGCCGGCGCCAGCAGCGGGCCGATCGCGGCGACGATCTCGGCCGGCTCGGCCATGCGACCGACGCCGGCTTCGTTCGCCTCCGCCATCTCGCCCTCGTTCGGCCCGACGAAGCGGACGCCGTCGCGGCGAAGCATGGCGACGTTGCGTACGGTCGCCGGATGGGCCCACATCCGGGGGTTCATGGCCGGCGCGACCAGGACCGGCGCCGCGGTCGCCAGCAGGACGGCGGTGGCAAGGTCGTTGGCGTGGCCGCCGGCCATCCGGGCGATCAGATCCGCGGTCGCCGGGGCGACGACGACGACATCGGCCTCGCGGGCGAGACGGATGTGGCCGACGTCGTGCTCATCGTCGCGGTCGAAGAGGCCGGTGAAGACGCGGCCGCCGGTGAGCGCGCCGACCGAAAGCGGGGTAACGAACTCCTGGGCGGCGTCGGTCATGACCGCCTTCACCATCGCGCCGCGTTGGCGCAGGCGCCGGATGAGGTCGAGCGACTTGTAGGCGGCGATGCCGCCGCCGATGACGAGAAGGACGCGCCGGTCGCGGAGCGGGGCGGCACGGCGCGCTTCGCCCGCCGTGCCCGGCCCCTGGTTGTCGGCCATGAACAAGCTCAGCCGGTCCATCAGGCGGGCGCTCGGGGCCCTCCCCTTCGAGCGGAGGTCGAAGACAAAGCGCGGATCGCCGGCGGCTTCGCGGCCAAAGCGGGTGGCCGACATGCCGGTCGATTTCAGGAACGCCTCGATGGCGGCGAGGAAGTCGTCACGGAGTGCCATGCAGATAAGATAGGATTTTTCCTATATGAATGCCAGAATCCTATTCCGCGGCGCCCCAGGGGTCGATGAGGCGAACGCCGCAGTCGGCAAAATCGAGCAGGTTCCGAGTCGCGACGGCCATGCCGTTGGCGCGGGCGATGGCACCGATCAGCATGTCGAGGGGATCGATCGACTTGCCGGCCCTGCGGCGGACGGTCACCGCGTCGGCAAAGAACGGAGCGGAGGCCATGTCAAACGGCAGGCAGCGTCCGCTGAAGAGCTCCAGGACGCGGTGGAGGACGGACTGCAAAGCTGTCCTGCGCCTGCCCGCCGGCAGGATGGCCACGCCGGCAAGGACCTCGGCGACGGTGATCGTCGTCGTGTAGAGGCGGTCGCCGCTCTGGCGACCGAACCAGGCGAAGACCGTGGAGGACCGCTGTTCGGCGGGCTTCATCATCTCAGACAGCACATTCGTATCGAGGACGATCATGCCAGCCTCCGGTCAATCATCGAACCGAGGAGGCTCCCGCAACGGCCGGCGCGGCGGCAAATCGAGCTCAATCCCGCCCAAGGGATCGACGATCGCCGCGATCGACTCGGCCAGGTTCGACGGCGCGCGGGCTTCGCCATCGACGACGGCGAGGAGAATTTGACGCACCTCCTCCTCCATCGATCGACCGCGCGAGGCCGCGCGCACGCGGAGCCTGCGCTTGGTGCTCTCGGCGATATTGCGAACGGTGATGGTCGCCACCTCGGACCTCCTGACACTAACATTGTATGCATTGACTTCAATGCTGTCAATGCTGTCAAGGAAACCGATGGCACCGCCAACCTATAGGAAAGCGTCCTATTCCGCGGCTTGCCGCGACGGCGCGAGGGTCGGGATCTTCGACACGTCGACCTTGCGTTCGGCATGCCAGAGGTCATAGGCGGCCTGCATGTTGACCCACAGGCGAGGGCCGTTGCCGACGAGCTTGCCCAGTCGCACGGCGACCTCGGGCGTCACCGGCGCCTTCTCGTTGACGATCGAATAGAGGAGCTGGCGCGAGATGCCGAGCGAGCGCGCGATCTCGGTCATCGGGCGATTCAGGTCGGGTAGGACGACCCGGCGGAGAATCCCGCCCGGGTGTGTTGGCGGCCGACGCGGGTCGCGGCGGACGGGGCGATCATTCATCGGACACTCCAGGCGCCCTCATCGGCTCAATGGTAGTCCTCCAGATCGACCGCGACTGCGTGCCCCTCGCTCCAGCCGAAGGTGATCCGCCAGTTCTTGTTGACCGAAACCGCAAAGCGCGGTGGCTTTCCGCGAAGGCCGTGGAAACGTGCGCCCCGCATATTCGTGTCCTCGGGGCTTCCGGCCTGATCGAGGATGTCCAGCAAATCCGAGATTCTCTCAACCAGGTCTGGACGAAGGCCACGGCGATTTCCTTCTTCCCAGAATTGACGCAGAGCCTTGCTGCGGAAAGAGTTGATCACTGAGTAGACCCGCTTTGCGACTGGATCACGCCAATACGCGGCACTGATCTCACACTGGCGGTAGACACCGCCAGCGAGGGCCTCCTCGATCAAGTCGCACCCTAGGTCGCGGCGTGAGAATTGTCAAGCTCCGCTTGACACTCGTCACATCACCAGCCTCAACCCGACGATCACTACGACCGTCGCGATGACCACTAGCGCAATCCGCCCCCAACGGCCGCCGCGCGCCTCGGAGCGGGCGATCTTGTCGATCGTTTCGGGGTCAAGCCGAATACCGCGCTCGCCCATCTCGGCAAAGTCGGCGGCGAGCCGCTCGGCGCGTTCGGCCAGACGCGGCAGCTCGCCGGCGAGACGGCCGAGAGCGCCCACCCCTTCCGTAACGCGCTCGATCTGGCCAGCGGGGCCGAGGTGACGCTCGATCCAATCGGCCAAGATCGGCTCGGCGGTCGACCACATGTCGAAGTCGGGGTCGAGCGAACGGGCGACCCCCTCGACCACCACCATCGTCTTCTGGACGAGCAGCAGCTCGGGCCGGGTCTGCATGTCGAAGATCTCGGTCACCTCGAAGAGCAGCCTGAGCAGCTTGGCCATCGAGATGTCGCGCGCCGTCTGGCCGTGGATCGGCTCGCCAATGGCGCGGATGGCCTGGGCGAAATCATCGACGGCGTGGCGGTCCGGCACGTAGCCCGCCTCGAAATGGACCTCGGCGACGCGGCGATAGTCGCGGCGCACGAACCCGTAGAGGATCTCGGCGAGGAAGCGGCGCTCAGGCTTGCCGAGCCGGCCCATGATGCCGAAGTCGACGGCGACGATGTCGCCGGCTTGGTCGATGAAGAAGTTCCCCTGATGCATGTCGGCGTGGAAGAAGCCGTCGCGGAGCGCCTGGCGGAGAAACGTCTGCATCAGGCGGCGGGCCAGCGCTGGGAGATCGTGCCCAGCGGCGCGGAGCGCGGCAACGTCGGAGAGCTTGATGCCGTCGACCCATTCGAGGGTCAGAACGTCGCGGGCGGTGCGTTCCCAATCGACGCTGGGAAGGCGGTAGCCCTGGTCGCTCACGGTGAGTTCCGCCATCTCGGAGAGGGCGGCGGCTTCGAGGCGAAGGTCCATCTCGATGGCAACGGTGCGGGCGAGGGTGTCGACGACGGCGACCGGGCGCAGGCGCCGCGCTTGAGGGTCGATCCGCTCGATCAGGCGGGCGCCGGCGTAGAAGGTGTCGAGGTCGCGGCGGAAGCGCCGGCGGATACCGGGGCGCAGCACCTTGACGGCAACCGTGCGGGCGCCCCCCTCCGGCTCGGCTACCACGGCCTTGTGGACCTGGGCGATGGAGGCGGCGGCGACCGGCGGCGAGAACGAGGCGAAGATATCCTCGACCGGCTTGCCGAATGCCCGCACGATCGTCGCGCGGGCGTCCTCCTCCGGAAAGGGCGCGATCTCGTCGCGCAGCAGCCCCAAGGCATCGGCGACCGCCTCGCCGACGATGTCCGGCCGGGTGGCCAGGAACTGGCCGAGCTTCACGTACGATGGGCCGAGGCGGTTGAGGGCGGCGGTCAGCCGCTCGCCGCGATCCGAGTCGGAAACGGCTCGTCGTTCGAGGCGGCGGGCAAGCCTGACGGCGGCGGCGGGACCGGCGGGGAGCGCATCCGGGTCGACCAGCGCGAATGCGCCCTGGCGCGCCATGACGAAGCCCGCTCCGGCGAGGCGGATGAGCGCGGCAACCATAGCGGCCATCGTCGTCTCAGATTTTCCAGCCGGAATGAACCGCCACGATGCCACCGGTGAGGTTCCGCCAGGCAACGCGCCTGAACCCGGCGGCCTCGATCATCGCGGCGAAGCGGGCCTGGTTCGGGAAGCGGCGGAT
>JBBDMC010000175.1:0-1859 GCA_040878485.1 Bauldia sp.
GCGGCGTCGGCGCCGGCGCCGACGAGCAGGCGGCGGCCGGTCACCGGGGTGAACGGCACTGAGACCTGGAGCTTTGGATAGTAGCGCCCACCCGCCTGCTCGTAGGAGTCGGCCCAGCCGTGGTCGAACACGTACTCGCCCATCGAATGGCTCTTCCGATAGCAGGGCATGACCGCGACCGGCCCGCCGTCATGCCCGTCGAGGACGAGGTGGTGGGCGGCCCAGCCGGTCTTGGCGGACGCGGCGCCGGATTCCTCCAGCGACCACAGGAAGGCGTGCGACAGAAAGGGGTTGAAGGCCACGCCCTCGGGATTGGCGCAGGCGTCCCAGGCGTCGGGCGCGATCTCCTTGAGCGAGGAGAGCACGCGGAATGTCGCTTCCGGCGAAGAGGTCACGGCGGGGCACCCGGGTTGCGCGGTGGCTGATCTCAAACTTAGGCCGCCGCCGGCCCGGCGCAAGCCGACCTCACGCCGCGTCGGGATCGAAGCCCTCGAAGATGATCTGGTCGGCCCAACGGCGGGCGACGACGAGGTCGGCCGCCGTCCTGACCGTCCTGGTGAGCAACGGCCGGCGGAAGAAATGGCGGAGCGCCAGCGGCGCCGAAGCGGGCAGCGCCTTGACGCCGTAGGCGACGAAGCTCGGCAGAACGAAGGGCGCCGACAGCAGGTTGCGGGAGGCAAAGCGCACCGGCCAGGATAGCATCGGCCAGTCGCCGGCGGGGAAATGATCGGCGGTCATGCCGCGCGCCAGCTCCGGCGCCAGTCGTCGCATCGCGACCATCGATGCCGGGTCGAACGACATCACAGCCATTGGGCCGGAATAGGCCGCGAGGATCCCGGCCACCACCTGTTCAAGCCGGCGGTCGCCGTTCCACCGGCTCTTCAGCTCGATGACCAGCGGAACCCGCCCGTCCACCAGATCGAGCAGGTCCTCGAGCGTCGGCACGCGGGCGTCGCCGTCCCTGAACCGGGCCTTCCTGATGTCGACGAGGCTCGTGCGATCGATCCGTCCGGTCGACTCGGTCAGGCGATCGAGGGTGTCGTCATGGAACACCACCACCTCGCCGTCGGCGGTGATCTGGAGGTCGCATTCGATGGCGAAGCCGCGCTCGACGGCGGCGGCAGCGGCGGCGAGCGTGTTCTCGATCCGGCCGCTGGCGCGGTCGTGGTAACCGCGGTGGGCGATCGGCCGGGCGGTGAGCCAGTCGAGGCGCGACATTGCGGCGATCAGACGATCTCCGCGATCGCCTCGACCTCGACGGCGGCGCCGAGGGGCAGGGTGGCGACGCCGATCGCCGAACGGGCATGGCGGCCGCGCTCGCCGAGAACCTCGACGAGGAAGTCGGAAGCGCCGTTGATCACCTTGTGCGGCTCGGTGAAGTCGGGCGCCGAGTTGACGAAGCCGGTGAGCTTGACCATTCGTCTGACCGCCTCGAGGTCGCCGAGCGCGGCGTTGAGGCTGGCAAGCAGGTTGATGGCGCACAGCCGCGCCGCCTCTCGGCCTTGCTCGACAGACAGGTCCCGGCCCACCTTGCCGAGGAACTTCGCGCCGCCGGCGCCGATCGACACCTGGCCGGAGACGAAGATCAGGCTGCCGACGGTGACGGTCGGGATGTAGTTCGCCTGCGGCGGGCCCGGGGTCGGCAACACGATGCCGAGGGCCTTGAGGCGGAATGCGGCGGTTTCTGCCATTGATTTCTCCGCGGCTTCACCGAATGATCAAGCCTGCCCATGTCGCCCAAAAACCGAAGCATCGCAAGGTTGAAAGCGCTGAGCCGCCGGTCGGGGTGGCTGATGACGGCGGTGTCGCTGGCGGCAGGAGTGCCTGCCGCCCCGGCAAAGGCCGGGCCGGCGGTGTTT
>JBBDMC010000175.1:1869-14837 GCA_040878485.1 Bauldia sp.
CCTCGCCGCCTACGACCTCATGCTCGATCGCGCCTCGAGCCCGACGGACGTGGCGATGCTGACCGGCCGGCTGGTGGTGGAGCTGACCGGGTCGCGTTGCGCCGGCTACGGCAGCCGGATCCGCTTCGTCACCCGCAACGAGGACCCCGAGGGCCAGCCGATCGTCACGGATATGCGCTCGACGACGTTCGAGACCGCCGACGGACGTTTCGACTTCGACAATCAGGTCTATGCCAACGACGCGTTGGTCGAGGATTCGAGCGGGACCGCAAGGAAGGGCCCCGACGGAGCTACCGTCGCGTTGACCAAGCCGACCGACAAGACCATCGGCCTCGGCGCCGACGTCGTGTTCCCGACCGAGCAGATCGCGCGAATCATCGAGGCGGCCAGCGACGGTGGCAACTTTCTTCCGCTGCGGCTCTACGATGGCGTCGAGGCGGGCGAGACCTTGTACGACACCGCCGCCGTGATCGGCCGGTCGTCGACCGCGGCCGACGATTTCGGCGACGAGACGCCGATCGGCGAGGCCGGCTTTGCCGGCATCCGGCACTGGCCGCTGACGATCAGCTATTTCGAGAGCGGCAGCGGCGGCGACGCGACGCCGGCCTACGTCATGTCTTACGTCCTCTACGAGAACGGCATCGGCCGCACCCTCAAGTTCGACTACGGCGACTTCACGATCGTCGGAAGGATGACCCACTTGAAGATGCTGCCGTCGGCTCCCTGTCCATAGGCGGCTCAGCGGTTGGGCTTCCGGGCGGGGGCAAGCCTCTCCGACTCGGTGGCGTCACCAGCGGTCGCATCGCCGTCGAAGACCATGCCCAGCTCAACGGCCTTGTCGCCGTACTTCCCGCGGATCGCATCGATGGCGGTCTCGGCCGCCGCCCGCTTGCGGGCGCCGGCGTCGACCAGGTCGTCGGGGTCGGCGAGGCTCGGATCGGCGAAATCGGAGAGCCCGATGCCGATGAGGCGGAAGCGCGTGCCGTCGGCCTCGCCGACGAGCAGCCCGGCGCCGGCGGTGAAGATGCGGTCGGCCAGACGGGTCGGATCGGCAAGTTGGCACCGCCTGGTGCGGGTGCGAAAGTCGGCGGTCTTGAGCTTCAGCGTCACCGTGGTGGCGGCAAGGCCCGCCTGCTTCAGCCGGCGCGACACCTTCTCGGCGAGCAGGCGCAGGATCGGCTTGAGACGTCGCGGATCGGCGATGTCGGTCTCGAACGTGGTCTCGGCGCTGACGCTCTTGGCCTCGCCGCGCGGCTCGACGCCGCGGGGGTCGTCGGCGCGGGCGAGCCGCGCGAGCCTGAGGCCGATGGCGCCGTAGCGACGGCCGAGCTCGGCTTCGTCGATGTGCTGGAGCGCGCCGATGGTGCGGATGCCGTCCTCCGCGAGGGTCGCCTGCGTTTTCTCACCGACGCCCCAGATCAGTCCGACCGGCTTGTCGGCGAGGAACGACCGCGCTTCGGCGCGGCCGATCACCGAGAAGCCGCGCGGCTTGGCGAGGTCGGAGGCGACCTTGGAGAGGAACTTGTTGAACGACAGGCCGATCGAGACGGTGATGCCGAGTTCGCCCTCGATTCGCTGCTGCAGACGGGCGAGGGTCAGCGCCGGCGGTGCCCGGTGCAGCCGCTCGGTGCCGGAAAGGTCCATAAACGCCTCGTCGATCGACAGCGGCTCGACGAGCGGGGTCTGCTCAAGCATCAGCGTGCGCACGGCGCGGGCGACGGTGCTGTACTTGGCGAAGTCAGGGCGGATCACCACCGCGTCGGGGCAGGCCTTGAGCGCCTGGAACATGGGCATTGCCGAGTGCACCCCGCGGATGCGGGCGACGTAGCAGGCGGTCGCCACCACGCCCCGCCGGCCGCCGCCGACGATGACCGGCTTGTCGGTGAGGGTCGGGTCGTCGCGCTTCTCGATGGCGGCGTAGAAGGCGTCGCAATCGAGGTGGGCGATGGCGAGGGCCGCGAGTTCGAGGTGGCGAACGAGTCGCGGACTGCCGCAAACCCGGCAGCGGTCGCCCGACGGCGGCGCCGGCGAGAGGCAATCGCGGCAGAACCCGGGGATTTCGGCCTGAGGGGCGAGTGCGGGCATGGGCTGGCTCGGATGTGGCTCCGATCGTAGGCTACTGCATGTTCCGATCCGGTCGAAGCTTCCCGTCCGCCGTAAGGGAGGGTGGGGTGAATCGCTTGATGCGGCGTCGTTTGGGTGCGGTCATGGATGCCTTCCCTATGGTCGCACGTTCTCGTTCCCGCGAGCGGTCCCGCTCCGGGGGATGTTTGCTCCTCCTTCTTGAGGTCCCAGTCCGGCCTTCCGCCTTCGCCCTCCGGGCTTCGGCGGACAAGTCGGCCGTCCTCGCCTCTTGTTGTTTCCCCCCGGTCCGCCTTGGCGCTGACGCGCTTCGGCGAAAACGGGGTGGCGGGCGTCCGAAAGAACGCAAGCCAGTAGTCTAAGGGCGCTCTCCCGAACGCCCGCCGCGGCGATTTGACGACCTCCGTTCCCGCGCTCCAGACGGCAAGCGGACGGACCCTTGCGCAGAGCACCCGTCCTGACCGCCCCGCCCCGTTGCCGGTTGGGGGCTAGCCTGCCGCCCTTAAGGCCAGCTCCTGGCAGCCGGTCGTAGTGCCGGCGGGCGGGCTTAACGAAGGCCTCCCGAGGCGTAAGGACCGTCGTCCTTTCCAGCGGCAAGGGGTTTCCTCGCCGCCGTTCGCTCCCTTTCGGGAACGCCGCAGGCGCCACACCCCGCTCCGCCTAAGGCCGTCACCGGTAGACGCCCCGATTGAGCGAGGATGGGTGCGATTATGGGGGCGCGGCGAGGCGCGGGGATAACTTTTGTTGGCGAGGAATATCAAAGGGTTAGCTCCGGTTGGGCGAGTTATTCCTACCCGGCGAGCAAGGCACGGCTCCCTCTCCCATCGAAGTCGGATGTTTCCGACTTTGACAATATTGACTGCCAAACGCGGGTAAACCCGCGTTTGGTGGGAGAAAGCTTGCACCCCATGGGAGAGGAGAAATCCACGCAAACGCCGGCGCGGCGTCCTTGCGTGGCGGCGACCGCTGTGAAATTCTCCCCATCCCATTGGCTGGCCGGATTCAAGCTTCCAAGTGCGGGTCCTTCGGTTCGTTTTCGCCTTCCTTTCCATCATCTGGGGGATTTCGCAGGCTTCGGCTCTGGCCGGCGCGCCGGCGGACGCCGTCGCCCTCGTCGAGCGCGTCTATGCGATGGCCTTCGAGGTCGCCGGCGACCGATCCGCCGGACGGCCGCAAGACGGGCTGCACGTGCTCCGCGACTCCTTCGACGGGTCCGCCATCGCCCGCGTGGTGCTGGGTGACCGCTGGGAGCGCGCCGCCGCCGGCGAGCGCCGGGAATTCGTCGATGCCCTGCTCGACGCCATTGTCGGCGCCCTGGTGCGGCGTATCGGCCGCTACCGCGCCCAGGACGTCACCGTCGTCGGCACCCGGGCGATCTCGAACGGCGACATCCTGGTCAGAAGCCGGCTCGTGAGCCCGCTCGACGACCCGCTTACCGTCGACTGGCGGGTTCGCGGCTGCGGGGCCCGCCCGTGCATCGTCGACCTGCTGGTCGGCGGCGCCTCTGTGTCGCTTGAGCGCCGCAACGACGTTGCCGCCCGCCTGGCGGCCAACGACGGCTCGCTCAGCGAGCTTATCGCCGATCTGCGCAAGGACGCGGCCGATGCAGTCCGCTGACCGAAACCGATGTCGCCCCTGATCGAGCTCCTCCACGTCCGCCGCGAGTTCGACGACGGCCGCATCGTCGCCGTCGATGACGTGTCGCTGACCATCGCCCGCGGCGAGGCGGTCGCCATTGTCGGGCGGAGCGGCAGCGGCAAGTCGACGCTGCTCAACCTGATGTGCGGGCTCGACGTGCCGACCCGCGGCGAGATCCGCTTTGCCGGCGCGCGCATCAGCGGCAGGCTCGCCTGGGCCGAGATCCGCGCCCGCCACATCGGCTTCGTCTTCCAGAACTTCTGCCTCATTCCCACCCTCACCGGGCGGGAGAACATCGAGGTGGCGATGCTCGGGCAACTGGCCGGGGCAGGGCGGCGGCGCCAACGCGCCTCGGAGCTGCTCGCGCGCCTCAGCCTCGCCGGCCGGGCCGACCTCCATCCGATGCGGCTTTCCGGTGGCGAACGGCAGCGCCTGGCGATCGCCCGGGCGCTGGCCAACCAGCCGCAGGTCATCGTCGCCGACGAGCCGACCGGCAGCCTCGATTCCGAAACCGGCCGCTCGGTGATCGACATCATCGCCGGCCTCAACCGCGAGTTGGGGACCACCCTCGTCATCGTCACCCACGATCGCGAAGTGGCGGCGGTCTGCGACCGCCGGATCGAAATGGTCGACGGCCGGGTGGGGGGGGGGGGGCTGGCGGGGGGGGGGTATGCGCCCGGGGCCGCGGGTCCGGCGGGAGCGGCCGTCCGCCATGAATGAACTGACCCTGCCGCTCCGCAACCTGTGGGGCCGGCCGATCCGCACCGGGCTGACGACGCTCGGCATCGCCGTCGCCATCGCCGGCTTCGTTGCGCTCACCGGCCTCACCCGCGGCGTCGAGCATTCTTATTCGGCCGGCATGGAGGAGTCGGGCGCCGACCTGGTCGTCACCCAGAAGAACGTCTTCAGCCTGATGAGCAGCTCGGTTCCCGAGACCCTCGGTCCGACCCTGGCGGCGGTGGCTGGTGTCGAGGCGGTCTCGGCGACGCTGCTCAGCATCACCACGGTCGACGATGCCGCCAACATCGTCATTGCCGCGTGGCCGCGGCGAAGCTTCCTGTGGCAGACCGTCGAGCTGGGCGAGGGCCGGCTGCCGGACGACGGCGAGAATTGGGAGGTCGTTCTCGGCAGGACGATCGCCGAGGCCCTGGGCAAGTCGGTCGGCGACACGGTCGAGCTGCAGTTCCAGCCCTACCGCATCGTCGGCATTGCCGCCTTCGCCACCGTGCTCAACCAGAACATCGCCATGGTTCCGCTCGAGGGCCTGCAGGAGCTGATCGGACGGCAGGGTGCGGTGACGCTCTACCAGGTCCGCCTTGCCCGGCCCGTCGACGCCACCGGCATTGCCGCGGTCAAGGCCCGCCTCAGCGAGGCGGCGGTCGACTACGAGGTCAGCGTCACCAGCGAGTTCGCCAGCAACATCCGGCTGATCAGCCTGTTCCAGGCGATCGCCTCGACCATTTCGCTGGTGGTGCTGGCCATGGCCTCCATCGGCGTCGCCAACACGCTGCTGATGGCGGTCAACGAGCGCACCTATGAGATCGGCATTCTGGCGGCGCTTGGCTGGCGGCCGGGCCGCATCCTGCGTCTGATCCTGATCGAGGGGCTGGTGATGAGCCTCCTTGGCGGCGCCATCGGCATCGGGCTCGGCATCGCGGTGATGCATCTGGCGTCGCGCTCGCACTTCGCCGCCGGGCTGATGGAGCCGTACCTGTCTGCGTCGGTGGTGGTCGAGGCGCTGATCTCGGTGCTCGTCGCCGGGCCGCTCGGCGCCCTCTATCCGGCCTGGCGGGCGACCCGCATCGTGCCGGCCGAAGCGCTGCGCATGACCTGATCGGCCGGCCGCGGACCGCCGGCGGCCGTCGGCTTGCGACTCGTTTCGCCCTCGCCTAATCGCTGCAGATGACCGACACCGTCCTCATCGTCGATTTCGGCAGCCAGGTGACGCAGCTGATCGCCCGCCGGGTGCGCGAGGCCGGCGTCTACTCCGAGATCGCCCCCTTCGACCAGGCCGAGGCGGCGATGGCGCGGCTCAAGCCGACGGCGATCATCCTCTCCGGCGGCCCGGCGAGCGTGCTCGACCGCGACGCCCCGCTGCCGCCGATGGCGGTCTATCAGGCCGGCGTTCCGCTGCTCGGCATCTGCTACGGCGAACAGGCCATGGCGCTCCAGCTCGGCGGCCAGGTCGAGGCCGAGCATGCCCGCGAGTTCGGTCGCGCCGTTGTCGAGGTGACGCGGCCGTCCGCTCTCCATGACGGGGTGTGGCAGGTCGGCGAGCGTCACCAGGTGTGGATGAGCCACGGCGACCGGGTCACCCGGCTGCCGGGCGGGTTCAAGGTCGTCGGCACCTCGGAGGGCGCTCCCTTCGCCATGATCGCCGACGAGCAGCGCCGGTTCTACGCGCTGCAGTTCCACCCGGAAGTCGTCCACACCCCGGACGGGGCGAGGCTGATCGCCAACTTCGTCCACCGGGTTGCCGGGATCGCGGGCGACTGGACCATGGCGGCGTTCCGCGCCGACGCGGTCGCCCGCATCCGCCGAGCGGTCGGCCGCGGGCGGGTCATCTGCGGGCTCTCCGGCGGCGTCGATTCGGCGGTGGCGGCGCTCCTCATCCACGAGGCGATCGGCGACCAGCTCACCTGCGTCTTCGTCGATCACGGGCTGCTCAGGGCCGGCGAGGCCGACCAGGTCGTCTCGCTCTTCCGCGGCCACTACAACATCTCGCTCGTCCACGCCGATCACGCCGACCGCTTCCTCGCCGCCCTTGCCGGGGTCACCGACCCGGAGGCGAAGCGCAAGATCATCGGCCGCCTGTTCGTTGAGGCCTTCGAGGACGTCGCCAATAAGCTCGGCGAAGTCGAGTATCTCGCCCAGGGAACGCTTTATCCCGACGTGATCGAGAGCGTCTCGGCGCTCGGCGGCCCGTCGGCGACCATCAAGTCGCACCACAACGTCGGCGGGTTGCCGGAGCGCATGCGGCTGAAGGTGATCGAGCCGCTGCGGACGCTGTTCAAGGACGAGGTGAGGGCGCTCGGCCGCGAGCTTGGGCTGCCGGAAGCCTTCGTCGATCGCCATCCCTTCCCGGGCCCGGGCCTGGCGGTCCGCCTGCCGGGCGAGGTCACCCGCGACAAGCTCGCCGTTCTCAGGCAGGCCGACGCGATCTTTCTCGACGAAATCAGGAAGGCCGGGCTCTACGACGCCATCTGGCAGGCCTTTGCCGTGCTGCTGCCGGTCAGGACCGTCGGCGTGATGGGCGACTCCCGCACCTACGACCGCGTCTTGGCGCTCCGCGCCGTCACCTCCGACGACGGCATGACCGCCGACTTCTATCCCTTCGACCCGAGCTTCCTCGGCCGCGTTGCCACCCGCATCATCAACGAGGTGTCCGGCATCAACCGGGTGGTCTACGACGTGACCTCGAAGCCGCCGGGGACGATCGAGTGGGAATGACTGAAACGAGGCCATCTGTCGCCCAGCGATGCGGCGGCGAGTGCTCGGGCCAACCGTCCGCTCTGTGCTATGATTTGCTCTGATGACCCGCGCCGACACCATCGCCGCCCTGCGCGACCACGCCGCTGACATCCGCTCCCACGGAGTGACGGCGCTCTACTTGTTCGGCTCGACCGCGCGCGGCGAAGCAGGCGCCCGAAGCGACGTCGATCTCTTTGTCGACTACGATCCTGAACACTTTGATTTTGTCGACCTCGTGCGGCTGCGCACGGAGCTCTCCAAGGCGCTTGGCCACCCGGCCGACCTGACGACACGAGACGGCCTGCACCCGCTTCTGCGCGCGGCCATCGAAGCCGAGGCAATCAGGGTCTTCTAGGTGAAGCGGTCGCACTTCGTCCGCCTGCGCGACCTGCTCGACGCGGTCGCCGAGATGATTGAAGGGGCCGACTTCGCCAGCTATCGAGGCGACGTGAAGCTCAAACGCGCGGTCGAACGCTGCGTCGAAATCGTTTCTGAGGCGAGCCGCCACCTTTCACCTGCGGCAACCGACCGATATCCCGATCAGCCGTGGTCCGAGATCGCTGCCATCGGCAACCTCCTGCGTCACGAATACCAACGGGTCGATGACCTGATCATGTGGAAGATCGCATCGCGATCCCTGCCGGCTTTGCGGGCCGCCGTTTCCGAGATGTTGGGCGAGCGATGATGTCCCGGTAAGGCTGTCTCGCAACACAACGCCGCCGCCCGGGGTGACCGGACGGCGGCGGGGTCAGGACTGAACCGACGCCTTTTTGGGGGTGGGGCGGGCGTCTTTACGAGGGGACTCGGGAGTTCAGTCCAAGTTCCTTGGTGACATATCTAGGTCGCAGCGGCGCCGATGCCAGTGATCGCCGTCACAGCCCCGGCCTTGCCGCTGCGGCGTTTGGTATCAGGCGGCGGCTGCGCTTATGATGCGGTCGGGGTGATTCCACGCGGCAGGCCGCTCGATCGGCGACGGCGTGCGGCGGGCAAGGGGGGCTGCGGCCGGCTTCGATGGATGATGCCCCATGCGGCGAATAATCGTGACCCTGGCGCTGATCGTCTTTTTGATGGTCCTCGACCGCGTGCTCAACGACTTCCGCTTCACCAACGCGCTGTTCACCGCGCTGCGTGAGTTCGGCCGGCTGTTCACTCGCTACATCAGCGGCGCCTAGCGACCGCCCAGCCGGGACCGCCGCAACTAGCGGACCACGCTGATCAGCGTGTTGTCCCTGCCGTTCGCGTCGACCAACTGATAGAAGATCTTGGCGTTGTCCGGATGCAGGCGGATGCAGCCGTGCGAGGCCGGCTGTCCGAGTCGCTTGACCTCGGTGGTGCCGTGGATGGCGTAGCCCCGGTAGAAGAAGACCGACCACGGCATCGGCGCGTTGTCGTATTTGCGCGAGCGGTGGCGCGGCGACAGCCATTCGGCCTGCCAGCGTCCGGTCGGCGTGCGGTAGCTGCCGCGCCCGGTCGAGACGGCGAAGCTGTATGAGAGCCGCTCGTCGACGTAGATGGACATCCTCTGGTCGGAAAGATCGATCCGCGCCACGACCAACGGCTTCGGCGGTTCGGGGAGCGGTTCGGCGGCCGGCTCAGCCGAGGCGAGTGCCACCTGCACCGGGTGGTCGGCCTCGGCCGCCGCCGCCGGAGCGAGGCCGGCCGGCCCGGCGGCCATCAGCGCCACCAGCCAGAGGCCCGCCGCCACGGGCGCCCCCCATCGATACCTTGGCAGGGACGAGCAGTTCCGCATCGCTGTCTCCCTTCATTTCAACGCGTCACAATGATCTGGGTGTTGTTGATGCCATTGCTGCTGACCAGCGCGAAAAGCGTCGCGGCGTTCGACGGGTGCAGCCGGACGCAGCCGTGCGAGGCTGGCGTGCCAAGCCGCTTGATGACGTCGGTGCCGTGGATGGCGTAGCCGCCGAGGAAGAAGATCGAGTGTGGCATCGGCGACATGTCGTACTTGCGCGAGTACCACACCTCCTCCAGCCGCTGCGGCCGGAAGGCGCCGACCGGCGTGCGGTAGCCGCCCCGCGCCGTCGACACCGCCCAGCTGTAGCGCGGGGCGCCGTTGACGTAGACCTGCATGCGTTGATCGGAGAGGTCGATCTTGGCGACGATCGACGATGCGGCAAGCGCCGGCGACGCAAACAACGCCGCGACGAGCGCGCAGGCGCGGGTCAGCGGTCCCATTGTACCCAGCCCACTCAACGCGCGACCCTACCGCCGTCGCCACGCTACCCCCTACTCATGGAAACCTACGCTAGCGGGTGTCGATGAACAACCGGTAAGCGCCGCTTGTCGGACCCGACGCCCGCACAATTGCGTGAGCCGCCGGCAGTCGCCGCCGCGAGGCGGCCGGCTCCCACAGCCCACCGGCACCACCCTCGGGCGGACCGCGGACAATGGTTTGCAAGCCCGCCGGGTGGGCGATAAGGTGCGGCGCAACAGCCGCCGTCCCGGGCGAACCAAATGTCCGATGTTTTCCGCGAAGTTGACGAGGACATTCGCCGCGAGCAGCTCCGCAAGCTGTGGCGCCGCTTCGCGCCGTTCGTCATCGCCGCCGCGATCCTGATCGTTGCCGGGACGGCCGGTTACCGCGGCTGGGAGTATTGGCAGAAGAGCCGGGCCGAGGCGAACGGCGACCGCTTCATCGCCGCGCTCGAGCTTGCCATCGCCGACAAGCACGACGAGTCGATCGCCGCCCTCGAATCGATCGCCACCGACGGCAGCGGCGGTTATCCCGTGCTTGCCGGCTTCCGCATCGCCGCCGAGAAAGCCGCGGCCGGCGACAACGCCGGCGCCGTCGCCGCCTTCGACGCCATCGCTGCCCGGGGAGACACGCCGGCGGAAATCAAGAATCTCGCCCGTCTGCGCGCCGCCCTTCTGATCGTCGACCGGGCCGACTTCGCCGACCTCAAGAACCGCATCGGCGATCTTGCCACCGTCGGCAATCCCTGGCGCCACACGGCCCGCGAGTTGCTGGGTCTCGGCGCCTGGCGGTCGGGCGACTACGCCGCCGCCAAGAGCTATTTCGAGGAGATCAACGCCGATCAGGAGACGCCTGCGGCGCTGCGCCAGCGCAGCCAGCTCATGCTCGCCCTGATCGCCGCCGAAGCGCCCGAGTCGCCCGCCGGGAACAAGCCAGAAGGGCAGGGCTGAACCCCCTTCACCCATGCCGTCGCGAGTCGCCATCGTCGGCCGGCCGAACGTCGGCAAGTCGACGCTGTTCAACCGGCTTGTCGGCCGCCGGCTGGCGCTGGTCGACGACCTGCCGGGCGTCACCCGCGACTGGCGCGAGGGCGAGGCCCGCCTCGGCGGCCTCGGCTTCACCGCCATCGACACCGCCGGCCTCGACGAGGCCGCTCCCGACACGCTCGCCGCCCGCATGAGCGCGCAGACCGAGGCCGCCGTCCGGTCGGCCGACGCGAGCCTGTTTCTGGTCGACGCCCGCGCCGGGGTGACCCCGCTCGATCGTCATTTCGCCGAACTTCTGCGCCGCACCGGCAAGCCGGTCGTGCTCGTCGCCAACAAGGCGGAGAGCGCGGCGGCCGCCGCCGGAGTCGTCGACGCCTTTGGGCTCGGTCTCGGCGAGCCGGTGGCGATCTCGGCCGAGCACGGCGAGGGGATGGCCGACCTTGTCGTCGCCCTCGCCGATCTTCTGCCCGCGGCGGAAGCTCCGGCGGAGGAAGAGGGCGCCGAGGCACCGCTCAGGATCGCGGTCGTCGGCAGGCCAAACGTCGGCAAGTCGACGCTGATCAACCGCATCGTCGGCGCCGAGCGGCTGTTGACCGGCCCCGAGGCGGGGATTACCCGCGACGCCATCGCCGTCGACTGGACCTGGCGCGACCGCCGCTTCCGCCTGTTCGATACCGCCGGGCTGAGGCGCAAGGCGCGCGTCGTCGGCAAACTCGAGCGGCTCGCCGTCGGCGACGCGCTCAGCGCCATCCGCTTCGCCGAGGTGGTGGTTCTCCTCGTCGACGTCGGCCAGCCGTTCGACAAGCAGGACCTGCAGATCGCCGACCTGGTCGAACGGGAGGGACGGGCGATCGTCATCGCGCTTGCCAAGTGGGACGTGGTGACCGACCGCCAGGCGAGGCTCGCCCTGCTGACCGAACAATCCCGTCGCCTGCTGCCACAGATCGCCGGGGCGACGCTGGTGCCGGTCTCTGGCCTGACCGGGGAGGGCGTCGACCGGCTCATCGAGGCGGTCGCCGAGGCTCATGCGGTGTGGAACCGGCGGATTCCGACGGCGGCGCTCAACCGCTGGCTCGCCGACGCCGTCGAGCGCCACCCGCCGCCCGCGGTCTCCGGGCGGCGCATCCGGCTGCGCTACCTCACCCAACCGAAGGCGCGGCCGCCGACCTTCGTCGCTTTCTCGTCGCGGCCCGAGGCGCTGCCGGCGGCCTACCGGCGCTATCTCGTCAACGCGCTGCGCCAGGATTTCGATTTGCCGGGGGTGCCGGTGAGACTGATGCTGCGCAAGGGCGAGAACCCTTATGCCGGGCGCAAGCGGAAGCGGTAGGGCCGGCGCGACCCGGCCGATCCCTAGCCCGCCGCCAGCCTGCGCGTGGTTCCGCTGGGGAAATCGAAAATGACACCGTTGTCGTCGTAGTCGGGTGACAGCATCCGGACGATGTCGGGCGCCAGCGCCTCGGGCGGCCTCAGCGTCACCGGATCCTCTCCCGGCCGGCCCAGGGCGCGCAGACGCGTGCGCAGCGGTCCGGGGTTGATGGCGTTGGCCCTCACCGGCGTCGCCTGGCTTTCCGCCGCGTAGACCTTGACCAGCGCCTCGAGCCCCGCCTTCGACACGGTGTAGGCGCCCCAGTAGGGCAGTGCGAGCGGGACCACGCCAGAACTGACGAACAGCGCGCGCCCGGCCGCCGACCGGCGGAGCAGCGGGTCGAGCGAACGGACGAGCCGCCAGTTGGCGGTCAGGTTGACGGCCATCACCTCGTCCCACACCGCCGGGTCGAGATGGGCAAGCGGCGTGACCGCGCCGAGCACGCCGGCGTTGGCCAAGAGCCCGTCGAGGCGGCCCCAACGTTCGTGGATGACCGCCCCCAGCCGGTCGATGGCGGCGAAATCCCTGAGGTCGAGGGGAACCAGCGTCGCCGCGCCGCCCTTCGCCCTGATCGCGTCGTCGAGCTCCTCGAGACCGCCGACGGTCCTGGCGACCGCGACGACGTGGGCGCCGGCCTCGAACAGCGCCAGCGCCGCGGCTCGGCCGATGCCGCGCGAGGCACCGGTGACGACGATGACGCGGTTGGCGAGAGGCTGGGTCAAGCAAGTATCGAGTTTTCGGGCTCCGGCGCTCAGAGAAGCCTGTTGAATTCCTCCACCGTGAGGCCGGCCCGTCGGATGATGGATCGCAACGTGCCAGGTTTCAGCTCACGGCGGGCATGAACAGGAACGGTGACCGTCCGGCTCATGTCTCCTGGATAGACCATGACGTGATGACTGCCGACCACACGTCTGCCGTTGACCGCCGGCAGCCGTCCGTCAGCCATTACGCGGCCACGGTCAACCGGCGGATTTACTCCTCAGACATGACTTCTCCCCTCGAGTAGCCGCGCGGCCATTACCCCGCCCCGGCGAGCAGCCGCAACGGGCGCACGGTATCGCCGTTTTCCCGGTCGGCGAGCCGGGTTGGGTAGGCGCCGGTGAAGCAGGCGTCGCAGAACTGCGGCTGGTCGTTGTCGCGTCGCGCGTCGGCGACGGCGCGGTAGAGGCCGTCAATCGACACGAAGGCGAGGCTGTCGACCTTGATGAAGTCG
>JBBDMC010000176.1:0-14693 GCA_040878485.1 Bauldia sp.
GGCGTCAAGGCCGGCATCGTCGAGAAGTCCGGCGCCTGGTTCTCCTACGACAGCCAGCGCCTCGGTCAGGGGCGCGAGAACGCCAAGCTGTTCCTCAAGGAAAATCCCAACATCGCGTCGGCGATCGAGAAGGCGATCCGCGCCAACGCCGGGCTGATTGCCGAAAAGTTTCTCGACCGCAGCGAACCCGGCGAGGACGGCGGGGCGGGCGAGGCGGGCGACGCCATCGAGGCGTGACGGCGCCATGGATCAACGGGTGAGCCTGGTTACGCTCGGCGCGGCGGACCTCGACCGGTCGCGGCGCTTCTACGAGAGGCTCGGCTGGAAGCGCGGCAACGCGGAGGCCGGCGTGGTCTTCTTTCAGCTTCCCGGCGCCGTCCTGGCGCTGTGGTCGCGGGCGGCGCTGGCCGAGGATGCCCATGTCGTCGACGGCGGCGGCTTCGGCGGCATCGCGCTTGCCTACAATGCGCGGTCGAAGGCCGAGGTCGACGCGGTGCTCGCCGAGGCCACGACGGTGGGCGCCACCATCCTGAAGCCGGCGGCGGAGACGTTCTGGGGCGGCTATTCCGGCTACTTCGCCGATCCCGACGGCCACCCGTGGGAAGTCGCCTTCAATCCCTTCTGGTCGCTCGACGCCGAAGGCCGGGTGCGCTTGCCGTCCTGAGGCCTTGCCACAATATGGACATGGTCGCCGCCCGGGCTGTACAACCGCCCGGCGGCCGCGCCATTCGGCCAATCGTCAAGCATCCGGCGGGCATGATCAGCGTCAACGATATCCGTTCGCACTTCCTCGGCTTCTTCGAGAAGAACGGCCACGCGGTCGTTCCCTCCGGGCCGCTGGTGCCGCGCAACGACCCGACGCTGTTGTTCGCCAACGCCGGCATGGTCCAGTTCAAGGATTACTTCACCGGCCGCGCCAAGGCGCCGGTGCCGCGGGCAACCACGGCCCAGAAGTGCGTGCGCGCCGGGGGCAAGCACAACGACCTCGACAACGTCGGCTACACCGCTCGCCATCACACCTTCTTCGAGATGCTCGGCAACTTCTCCTTCGGCGACTACTTCAAGGAGCGGGCGATCGAGCTGTCGTGGAGGCTGGTCACCAAGGAGTTCGGCATTTCGCCTGAGCGGTTGATCGCCACCGTCTATGCCGAGGACGACCAGGCCTTCGACCTGTGGAAGAAGATTTCCGGGCTGCCGGAAAGCCGGATCATCCGCATCGCGACCAGCGACAACTTCTGGCAGATGGGTGACACCGGCCCGTGCGGCCCGTGCTCGGAAATCTTCTACGACCACGGCCCGGGCATTGCCGGCGGGCCGCCCGGCGGTGCCGAGGCCGAAGGCGACCGCTTCGTCGAGATCTGGAACCTGGTCTTCATGCAGTACGAGCAGCTGGCGGGCGGCGAGCGCGTCGAGCTGCCGAAGCCGTCGATCGATACCGGCCTCGGTCTCGAGCGCACCGCCGCGGTGCTGCAAGGGGTGCACGACAATTACGATATTGACCTGTTCCGGACGTTGATCAGCGCCTCGGTCGATGCGGTCGGCGTTGCGGCCGAAGGCGAGCACCGGGCGAGCCACCGGGTGATCGCCGATCACCTGCGCGCGGCGAGCTTCCTGATCGCCGACGGGGTGCTGCCCGCCAACGAAGGGCGCGGCTACGTGCTGAGAAGGATCATGCGGCGGGCCATGCGCCACGCCCACCTGCTCGGCGCCGAGGAGCCGCTCATGTACCGCCTGGTGCGCCCGCTCACCGTCGAGATGGGCCGTGCCTATCCCGAGCTCGTCCGCGCCGAGACGCTGATCGCCGAGACGCTGAGGATCGAGGAGATCCGCTTCCGCCGCACCCTGGCGCGCGGCCTCACCCTGCTCGATGAGGCGACCGCCGAGCTCGGCGCCGGCGACACGCTCGCCGGCGAGGTCGCCTTCCGCCTCCACGACACCTTCGGCTTCCCCCTCGACCTCACCGAGGACGCGCTCAAGGCGCGCGGCATCGCCGTCGATATCGCCGGCTTCGGCATCGCCATGGAAAAACAGCGCGCCGAGGCACGGGCAAGCTGGGCCGGCTCGGGCGAGGCGCAGACCGAGCCGATCTGGTTCCGCCTGCGTGAGTCGCTCGGCGCCACCGAGTTTCTCGGCTATGCCGCCGAGGCGGCGGAGGGCGAGATCGTGGCGCTGGTCAAGGGCGGCGAGGGGATCAAGTCGGCGGCCGCCGGCGACAAGGTCGCCATCGTCGTCAACCAGACGCCGTTCTACGCCGAATCCGGCGGCCAGGTCGCCGACACCGGCAGCATCAGCGGCGACAAGGGCAGCGCGATCATCGATGACGTCGAGAAACGGGCCGATGGCCTGATCGTCCATTTCGGCACGGTCGAGACCGGGGCGCTCGCGGTCGGCGACGCGGTAAGGCTGGCGGTCGACGGGCCGCGGCGGGCGGCGATCCGCGCCAACCACTCCGCCACCCATCTCCTCCACGCGGCGCTGCGCAACGTGCTCGGAACGCACGTCGCCCAGAAGGGCTCGCTGGTGGCGCCGGAGCGGCTGCGCTTCGACTTTTCTCATCCGAAGCCGCTTGATGCCGACGAAATCGGGGCGGTTGAGGACCTTGCCAACCGGGCCGTTCTCCGGGACGCTCCGGTGCTGACCGGCCTGATGGACCGCGACGAGGCGATCAAGTCGGGGGCGATGGCGCTGTTCGGCGAGAAATACGGCGACGAGGTGCGCGTCGTCTCGATGGGCACCGTCCCCGACGGGCTCGACGAGCGGCCCTATTCGGTCGAACTCTGCGGCGGCACCCATGTCGGGCGCACCGGCGAGATCGGGTTGATCGCGATCGTCGGCGAGGGCGCGGTGGCGGCGGGTGTGCGCCGGGTCGAGGCGCTCGCCGGCACTGCGGCGCGCCGGCATCTGGTTGAACAGGAGAAGCGGCTGAAGGCCGTCGCCATGGCACTGAAGACGCGGCCCGAAGAAGCCGCCCTGCGCGTCGCGGCGCTGGTCGAGGAGCGGCGGCGGCTCGAGCGCGAGCTCGCCGAGGCCAGGCGGAAGCTCGCCATGGGCGGCGGCAACAGTGCCGGCGACGGTGTCCGCGACGTCGGCGAGGTGAGGTTTCTCGGTCGGGCGGTCAGCGGCATCGCGCCCAAGGACCTGAAAGGCCTTGCCGACGACGGCAAGCGGACGGTGGGCTCCGGCGTCGTCGCCATCGTCGGCGTCGCCGACGGCAGGGCCGGTATCGTCGTCGGCGTCACCGACGATCTGACGGAGCGCTTCAACGCCGTCGATCTGGTCAGGCACGGCGCCGAGGTGCTGGGCGGCAAGGGCGGCGGCGGCCGGCCGGACATGGCGCAGGCGGGCGGCCCCGACGGCGGAAAAGCCGACGCGGCGCTGAAGGCGATCGAGGCGGTGATCGCGGCGGGTTAGGCCCGCCCATCCGGACTTGGCAAGCGTCGTGGCGTCGGCGGACCGCCGGGCGGTGAGGCGCGATGGGCGATCTCGGGTTGATCAAGGATCTGATGATCGTGCTGGCGGTCGCCGGTGTCGTCGCGCCGTTGTTCGGTCGGCTCAGGCTGGGGCTGGTTCCGGGGTTCCTCATCGCCGGCGTGATCATCGGGCCGGGCGGCTTCGGTGCCTTGGTGCCGAAGTTGTCGTGGCTCGGCGCCATCACCTTCGCCGACCCGGAACGCGTGCGCCCGTTCGCCGAGCTTGGCGTCTTGTCTCTGCTGTTCCTGATCGGGCTCGACCTGTCGCTGGAGCGGCTGTGGGCGATGCGCCGGCTGGTCCTCGCCTTCGGCTCGGCGCAGGTGCTGCTCTCCGCCCTGGTCATCGGCGCGGCGGCGGCCTGGTACGCCAACGGCTTTGGCCTGTCGGTCGCCTTGGGTCTCGGCTTCGCGCTGTCGTCAACGGCCATCGTCACCCAGGTCCTGATCGAGGCGCGGCGGCTCGGCACACCCTCCGGCCGCGCCGCGTTCTCGGTGCTGTTGTTCCAGGACCTGATGGTGGTGCCGATGCTGATCGTCGTCGGTCTGCTTGGCGGCGAAGCGGTGGCAACTTCCGGCGCGGTCGTCGGCGCGGTCGTGCTGGCGTGCTTGGCGGTCGCGGCGATGATCGTTGCCGGACGCTTCCTGCTGAGGCCGCTGATGCGGCTTGCCGCCCGCACCGGCAGCCGCGAAGCGGTGGTCGCGATCGCCCTGTTTCTGGCGGTCGGCATGGGCCTGGTCACCGCCGCGGTCGGTCTTTCGGCGGCCCTCGGCGCCTTCCTCGCCGGGCTGCTGCTCGGCGAGAGTGAATACCGGCATCAGATCGAGGTCGATATCGAGCCGTTCAAGGGCCTGCTGCTTGGCCTGTTCTTCATGACCGTCGGCATGAGCCTCGACGGGCGGCTGCTGGCCGCCGGCTTTGCCGTCACCGCCGCCGCCGCCGTCGGTCTGCTGGCGATCAAGGGCGTCATCGTTTTCCTGTTGGCGCGGGTCTTCCGCCTCGCGACGCCGGTGGCGGTCGAATCGGCATTCTTGCTCGCTGGAGCCGGGGAATTCGCGTTCGTGGTGCTTGCCGTTGCCCGCGACGTCGGGCTGCTGGCGCTTTCCGAACACCAGTTCTTCGTCAGCGTCGCGGCCTTGTCGATGCTGACCATTCCGGCCCTCGCTCCGGTCGGACGATGGCTCGGCGCAAGGCTCGCGCACCGCGCCGCCGGACAGAGCGCCGGCCTCGACGCCGCCGCCGATCTTGCTGACCACGTGGTGATTGGCGGCTTCGGCAGGGTCGGCCGCGTCGTCGCCGAGATTCTCGACGCCGAGGGGATTGCCTACGTCGCGCTCGACCTCGACCCGGACGTGGTGGCCGCCGAGCGCAAGGCCGGCCGGCCGGTCTTCTACGGCGACGCCAGCCGGCGCGAAATCCTCAACCGGGTCGGCGGGGGCAAGGCGCGCGCCTTCGTGGTGACGACCGATGCGCCGGCGGCGGAGGAGCGCATGGTGCGGGCGATCCGCGCCGCCTGGCCCCAGGCGGTGATCCACGCCCGCGCCAAGGACCGCGCCCACGCGCGCCGGCTGATCGAGATCGGGGTCAAGAGCGCGGTGCCGGAGACGCTGGAAGGGAGCCTGCAGCTCGCCGGACAGGTGCTCGCCGGCGAGGGCCTGCCGGAGGAAGCGATCGACGCGCGCCTGGCGCTCCAGCGGGACGCGGAAATCGCCAAGCTCGCCGGCGATCCGTCGGCGGATGGCGGTGGGTGAACGGTCGCCGGTTCAGGCCATCGCCGTCTTGAGGTTCGCGTCCACCTTGTCGAGGAAGCCGGTGGTGGTGAGCCACTTCTGGTCGGGGCCGACAAGCAGGGCGAGGTCCTTGGTCATGGAGCCGGCCTCGACCGTGCCGACGCACACCCTCTCCAGTGTCTCGGCGAAGCGGGCGAGCTCGGCGTTGGCGTCGAGCTTGGCGCGGTGGGCAAGGCCGCGCGTCCAGGCGAAGATCGAGGCGATCGAGTTGGTCGACGTCTCGTGGCCCTTCTGGTGCTGGCGGTAGTGGCGGGTGACCGTGCCGTGCGCGGCTTCGGCCTCGACCGTCTTGCCGTCCGGCGTCATCAGCACCGACGTCATCAGGCCAAGCGAGCCGAACCCTTGCGCCACGGTGTCGGACTGGACGTCGCCGTCGTAGTTCTTGCAGGCCCAGACGTAGCCGCCCGACCATTTGAGGGCCGCCGCTACCATGTCGTCGATCAGCCGGTGCTCGTATGTGATGCCGGCCGCCTTGAAGGCGTCGGCGAACTCGGCGTCGAAGACCTCCTGGAACAGGTCCTTGAAGCGGCCGTCGTAGACCTTGAGGATGGTGTTCTTGGTCGACAGGTAGACCGGGAACTTGCGCGCCAAGCCGTAGTTGAGGGAGGCGCGAGCGAAATCGCGGATCGAATCGTCGAGATTGTACATGGCCATGACGATGCCGGAGGAGGGCGCCGAGAACACCTCGCGCTCGATGACGGTTCCCTCGGCGCCCTCGAACCTGAGCGTCACCTTGCCCTTGCCGGGGAAACGGAAATCCGTCGCCCGGTACTGGTCGCCGTAGGCATGGCGGCCGATGATGATCGGTCGGGTCCAGCCGGGAACCAGGCGCGGAACGTTGCGGCAGATAATCGGCTCGCGGAAGATGACGCCGCCGAGGATGTTGCGGATGGTGCCGTTGGGCGAGCGCCACATCTGCTTCAAGTTAAACTCCTTCACCCGCGCCTCGTCCGGCGTGATGGTGGCGCACTTGACGCCGACGCCGTGTTTCTTGACGGCGTTGGCGGCCGCGACCGTCACCTGGTCGTCGGTCAGGTCGCGGTTCTCGATGCCGAGATCGAAATAGACCAGGTCGAGATCGAGGTAGGGCAGGATCAGCCTGTCCTTGATCAGCCGCCAGATGATCCGGGTCATCTCGTCGCCGTCGATTTCGACGACCGGGTTGGCAACCTTGATCTTGGGCATGCGTGACGCGCCTTCCGGCATCTCAATCGGAGGGGAATTCCGGCGGCGGCGGACGCCGGCCGGCCAATTGCGCCGCTATAACATCGCGGACGCCGGGTGCAAAGACCGGTGGGCGAGGGGAAGGCTCCGAATCCGCTGACGTCGAGGCCTCAGCCCACGATCAGCGCCGTCACGAGGGCAATCGCGAGCCACTGAACCGCGGTGAAGGCCGTCTCGATGGTCACGTAGTCGCGGATCGATGTCATGCGCGTCTTGCCCGCCACGGCGAGGGTGGTGAAGCTCCACGAAAGGAGCGCGCCAAACACGAAGTAAGCCGCCCCGCGGACGAGCCAGCTCTCGATGTTGGGCACGATCAGATTCACGTACACCAAGCCGAACAGGATCGCCTGGATCGCCATCGACGATAGTCCGAAGGCCGGCAGGGCGGTCTCGCGATAGATTTCAAGCCGGTCGTAGCGCTCGGTGAAGAGCTTCAGGTGCCAGACAAAGGCGACCGCGAAGGCCGGGATGAGGTAGGCGAGCGCGGCGAGGATCAGGTCGCTCATTTCGCCCCCTTTCGGCTCTTCGCCGGTGCCTTCTTCTTGACCGGCAGACTGGCGACGTGAGCGCGGGCGCGGTCGATCCAGCGCAGCAGGACGCGGTCGTCGGCGAGGCCGTCGATGGCGACGATGACGTAGCCGGCGGTAGGCCGTCCGCCGTGCTCCATCGGGCGCGCATGCGGGGCGCGCAGAGCCGCATCAAACCCGTCGGGGCCAACCCTCAAAAGGAGGTCTCCGCGTAGGGTCCCGGCGACCATGTTGCCGTTCAGCATGAAGCAAACCCCGCCGAACATCCTCTGCTCGGTGACGCCGGGTCCGGCCACGATCGCTCGAATGCGCTCGACCAGGTCGGTGTCCGCGCCGTGGGTCGATTTCGTGCCTTCGGCCGGTCGGCGCGGGCTGCTGTTCTTCACGGGGCTTCCAATTGTCGGAAAGAAGACTAACTTGCATTTTGCAAGTCACTAACAAAGCACCGTTCGTTTCGACATTCAAGCCGAAAAAGTGGAGAGGCCACGCCAATGCTCCCCGAGTTCCGATCGCAGTGCCCGGTTGCCTCGGCGCTCGATTTCTTCGGCGACAGGTGGACGCTGGTCGTCTTGCGGACGATCTTGGCCGGGCGCCGGCGCTATTCCGAGATCGCCGCAATCCCCGAGAAGATCGCCACCAACGTGCTCGCCGACCGTTTGGAGCGGCTCGAGGCGTATGGCCTCATCAGCAAAGCCCCCTACCAGACGAATCCGCGGCGATACCGCTACTCCCTGACCGCAAAGGGAGCCGACGTGCTTCCCGTGCTGCAGGCGCTCGCGGCGTGGTCAGCGGCCCACGTGCCTGACCGCTGGACCTCACCCGCCTGGTTTGTCGACGGCCGCCCCCGGGACTTCTATCCGGCAGCTTGACCAGCTGCGGCGAGTACGCGCGGCGGTCGGAATGACCTCACCGCGGCTGGCGGGTCGCACTTCGATCGGCTAGGACGGCGCCATGTCCGCTACCCCACCGACAGGGCCTAAGGCGGCCGCGCCTGCCATCGTCCTGGTCGAGCCGCAGCTCGGTGAGAACATCGGGACGGCGGCGCGGGCGATGGCGAACTTCGGGCTCGCGGACCTCCGCTTGGTCAATCCGCGCGAAGGCTGGCCGAACGACAAGGCGCGGGCGGCGGCGAGCGGCGCCGACCACGTGATCGAAGGCGCTCGGGTGTTCGTGTCTCTGCCCGAGGCGATCGGGGAACTGGGCTTCGTCTACGCGATGACGGCGCGAGCCCGTGAGGCGGCCAGGATCGTCGCCGGGCCGCGGGAAGCCGCCGCCAAGGCCCGCCGCCTCCTCGCCGGCGGAACCGGCGTCGGCATCCTGGTCGGCCGCGAACGTATTGGGCTGACCAACGACGAAGTATCGCTCGCAGACCAAATCCTCACGCTGCCGGTCGATCCCGCCTTCTCCTCGCTCAACGTCGCCCAGGCGGTGCTCATCGTCGCCTACGAGTGGCGGCTCTCGGGCGTGTCGGCAGAGGCGGACGGGCTGCCGTTCGATGGCGGCTTGGCGCTGCCGGCCGCCAAGGCCGACCTGATCCGGCTGTTCGAGCACCTCGAAACGGCGCTCGACGAGGCCGCTTTCTTCCGGCCGCCGGAGAAGCGGCCCCACATGGTGAAGGCACTGCGCGCCATGCTGCAGCGGGCCGGGCTGACCGACCAGGAGGTGCGGACGCTCCGCGGGGCGGTGGCGGCGCTGGGGCACCGGCCGACGCGCCCGCACCGGCTGGCCGACGGCACGCTGACCACCAAGCGGGGCGGTGGGGAATGACGGCGCGGCGGCTGCTGGTCTTCGATTCCGGCATCGGTGGGCTGTCGGTGGCACGCGCGATCAGAGCCGTGTTGCCGGGCGCCGAGATCACCTACGTCGCCGACGACGCCGGCTTTCCCTATGGCGATTGGGACGAAGGGGCGCTCGCCGATCACGTCGTCGAGCTTGTCGGCGGTCTGGTCGTCCGCTTCGCGCCCGCGGCGGCGGTGATCGCCTGCAACACCGCCTCGACCCTCGTGCTGCCGCCGCTGCGCGGGCGTCACACGATCCCCTTCGTTCGCACCGTGCCGGCCATCAAGCCGGCGGCCGCGCGGACCCGATCCGGCCTGGTCAGTGTGCTCGCCACCTTCGGCACCATCGAACGCGACTACACCCGCGCGCTCATCCGGCAGTTCGCCGGCGACTGCGAGGTGCGCCTGGTCGGCTCGGCCAATCTGGGCGCGGCTGGCGGAGGCGTACATGCGGGAAGAGGCGGCCGCGGATGCGACGATCCTGGCCGAGATCGCGCCGGCGTTCGTCGAACGCGGCGGGCGACGAACCGACGTCGTGGTTCTCGCCTGCACCCACTACGCTGTTCTCCTCGATCATTTGGCGCGGCTGGCGCCATGGCCGGTCGCCTGGATCGATCCGGCGCCGGCGATCGCCCGTCGCGCCGCGGCGGTGGTCGGCGGCGACAACGGCGGCTCCGGTGGCGGCAGCGCCTACCTGACCTCGGGTGCGCCTTGGCCGGGCGCGCTTGCCAGGGCGTTGTCGGCGGCCGGCCTGTCTCCGGCTGTGGCGCCAGTTGATTTGACATCGGGACGGCGCCTGGATTAGCTGACCGGCATGGGGACACTGCGATCTCCCCATGAGGCGACATGCCGAAGAATCGCGTCCGATCCTTTACGGAGGACGCTTCATGTCGTCACCAACCAGCATCACTGTACAGAAACTCTCGCGCCTCTTCGGCACGCCGAAGCGTCCGGTGCTGATCGACGTTCGCACCGACGATGACTTCGACGCCGACCCACGCCTTATCCCCGGCTCGTTGCGCCGGCCCTTCGCCGAGGCGCCGGAATGGGCGAACGAGCTTGCCGGGCGAACCGCAGTCGTGGTCTGCCAGCGCGGTCTGAAACTCAGCGAAGGCGCCGCTGCCTGGCTGAGGCACGGCGGCGTCCCTGCCGAGTCGCTCGAGGGCGGCTTCGAGGCTTGGGTGGCGGCTGGCCTGCCGGCGGTGCCGGTGGCGAAGATCCCGTCGCGCAACCGGCTTGGCCAGACCGTGTGGGTCACCCGCTCGCGGCCGAAGATCGACCGGATCGCCTGCCCGTGGCTGATCCGCAGGTTCGTCGACCCGTCGGCCGTGTTTCTCTTTGTTGCTCCGTCCGAGGTGGAGGCGGTCGCCGAGCGGTTCGCCGCGACGGCCTTCGATATCGAGAGGGTCTTCTGGAGTCATCGCGGCGATCGCTGCACGTTCGACACCATGGTGGCGGAATTCGGCCTCGCGAACGAGCCGATGCTCCGCCTGGCCGAGATCGTGCGCGGCGCCGATACCGCCAGGCTCGATCTCGCGCCCGAGGCGGCCGGGCTGCTGGCCCTGTCGCTTGGGCTGTCACGCCTCTACTCCGATGACCTCGATCAGCTCGCAGCGGGGATGGGCCTCTACGACTCGCTCTACCTGTGGGCTCGCGATGCCGTCGACGAACGCCACAACTGGCCGTCGGCGAAGGCCCCGGCGAGGCCGGCTTGACGGTGCCCAAGGGAGCTGCGCGGCCGGTCGCTCAGGCGGCGCGCCCAACGCCGGGCGAGGCGACGCGCGTGTGGGCGAGGATCGGTCTGATCGGCTTCGGTGGCCCGGCGGGCCAGATCGCTCTCATGCACCGGGTTCTGGTCGAGGAAAAGAGGTGGATCTCCGAGACGCGGTTCCTGCACGCGCTCAACTTCTGCATGCTGCTGCCGGGACCCGAGGCGCAGCAGCTCGCCACCTACGTCGGCTGGCTGCTGCACGGCACGCGCGGGGGCATCGTCGCCGGCACGCTGTTCATCCTGCCGGGCTTCGCCGTCATCCTCGCCCTGTCGATCCTCTACGCGGTCTTTCGTGAAACCGACTGGTTGTCGAGCGCCTTCTTCGGCCTCAAGGCGGCGGTCCTCGTCATCGTCATCGAGGCGGTCGTCCGCATCGGCCGACGGGCGCTTGCCGGGCCGGCCGCATTGACGCTCGCGGCCGCGGCATTCGTCGGTATCTTCGCCCTCCACATCCCGTTTCCTGTGATCGTCATCGGCGCCGGCCTCATCGGCGTCGCTGGCGCGAGCCTCGCGCCGGGTCTGTTCGCCGGTGCCGGCAAGGCCGCTGACGACGCCGAGGACGCCGAGGTCCGCCGGGCGGGCGCGGAGGTCGGGCTGGGACGCGCGATCCGCGTCGTCCTGACCTGGGGCGGGCTGTGGGCCGCGCCGGTCGTGCTTGCGGGCGTCGTTCTTGGATGGGGCACGATCTATCCGGCGCTCGGGATCTTCTTCTCCAAGATGGCGGTGGTCACCTTCGGCGGCGCCTACGCCGTCCTGGCGTATGTCGCCGAGGCGGCGGTTGCCATCTTCGGCTGGCTCCAACCCGGCGAGATGCTCGATGGGCTTGCCCTGGCCGAAACGACGCCGGGACCGCTGATCCTGGTGCTGACGTTCGTCGGGTTCATCGCCGCCTACGGCGATCCGGGAACCCTGCCGCCGCTTGTCGCCGGCGTCGTCGGGGCGACGCTCGTCACATGGGTGACGTTCGTTCCCTGCTTCCTCTGGATCTTCCTCGGCGCGCCCTACGTCGAGCGGCTGCGCGGCAACCAGCGGCTGTCGGCGGGGCTCGCCGCGATCACCGCCGCGGTCGTCGGGGTGATCCTCAATCTGGCGATCTTCCTTTCCCTGCACGTGCTCTTCGGCCGCGTCGGCGTGCTCTCGGTCGGTCCGTTCAGGCCGGCTTGGCCGGTGTGGTCGACGCTCGATCCGACTGCCCTGGCGCTGTTTGCGGTCGCCGCGGTCGCTCTCTTCCGCTTCAAGGCGGGGATCGTGGTGACGCTGGCGCTTTCCTCGGGGCTCGGCCTCGCGGTGAAGCTCCTGCCGCCGATTTGACAAAGGTCCGGGCCGGGCAGTAAGACGCTGCCCTCCGCGCCGGGCCGAGGATTGGCTCGGCGCGGCTTTTCACGCGACCCGCGGGAGAGACGGACGCTTACCCTCTCTCCCTGTCGGCCGGCCCGCAAGGGGCGGCAGAGGAGGGCGCCTAACCCGACAGGGACAAGCGATGACCAAGCGCAATCCGGCGAAATACAAGATCGATCGCCGTCTCGGACAGAACATCTGGGGCCGGCCGAAGAGCCCGGTCAACCGTCGCGAGTACGGCCCCGGCCAGCACGGCCAGCGCCGCAAGACCAAGCTGTCCGACTTCGGCGTCCAGCTCCGCGCCAAGCAGAAGCTGAAGGGCTACTACGCCAACATCTCAGAGAAGCAGTTCAAGAACATCTATTACGAGGCGATCCGGCGGACCGGCGACACCTCGGAGCACTTGGTCGGCCTGCTCGAAAGTCGCCTCGACGCGATCGTCTACCGCGCGAAGTTCGTTCCCACCGTCTTCGCCGCACGCCAGTTCGTCAACCACGGCCACGTCCTGGTCAACGGCAAACGGGTCACGATCCCGAGCCACAGATGCAAGCCGGGCGACGTGATTTCGCTCAAGGACGCGTCGAAGCAGCTTGCGCTGGTGCTCGAGGCCATCCAGTCGCCGGAGCGCGACGTTCCCGAGTACATCGACGTCGATCACGGCAAGATGACGGCAAGCTTCGTGCGTCGTCCGGGGCTGACCGACGTGCCCTACGCGGTGCAGATGGAGCCCCATCTGGTGGTGGAGTTCTACTCGCGCTAAGCGCGCTCCCCGCCGCAAGCGGAAAGGCCGCCGGCGGGCGGCCTTTTGTTTCCAGGCGAGGCGATCGGTCCGACGCGGCTCAGGCCGACTCGGCGACGGCGATGCCCCTCTCGGCGAGCAGCGACTTGAGCTCGCCCTCCTGGAACATCTCGCGGATGATGTCGCAGCCGCCGACAAACTCGCCCTTGACGTAGAGCTGCGGGATCGTCGGCCAGCTGGAGTACTCCTTGATGCCCTGGCGGACATCCATGTTCTCAAGGACGTTGACGCCTTTGTAGTCGACGCCCAGGTAGTCGAGAATCTGCACCACCTGGCTGGAGAAGCCGCACTGCGGGAACGTCGGCGTGCCCTTCATGAAGAGCACGACGTCGTTGGCTTTGACCTCGTTGTCGATCCAGGCTCGAATGTCGCTCATCGTCTCAAACCTCATCGGCCGCCGATCGCTCTCAGCGCTCGGCCCATGTTCCGCCTGCCTCGCCGCGAGTCAACCCCGGCGCCTACACGGGGGCGCTGGTTTGCAGGGCGAGGGCGTGGAGGGTGCCGCCCATCTTGCCCTTCAATGCGTCGTAGACCATCTGGTGTTGTTGGACCCGGCTCTTGCCCCGGAAGGACTCCGACACCACCTCGGCGGCGTAGTGGTCGCCGTCGCCGGCGAGATCGCGAATCACCACCCTGGCATCCGGCAGCGCGGTCTTGATCAGGACTTCGATGTCTCTGGCGGTCATCGCCATGGGACGAGAACCTCTCACAACGCGCTGACCATGTACGCCGGAAACCAATTCTCGTGGGCTTGGCCCAGCTTTTCAACAGATATGGCGCGGCAATGCGCGAGTTTCAAATCAACGCCGCCGGTGGTGCCGAGGCGCGCGAGCGCAACCGCCGCCGCCGCCGCCCGGGCGAAGAGGGCCCCGGCCGCGTCGAGTTTGGCGGTCACAAGGTAGCGGCCCTGGTCCTCGCCGAAGAAAGCGGCGGTGGGCGAGGCGGGAGGCGATTCGTCAACAACAGCGCCGATTCCGGAAGCCATCGCCATCTCGGCCAGCGCCACCGCCAGCCCGCCGTCGGAAACGTCGTGGACGGCGGTGACGAGGCCGTCGTGGATGAGCCCGCGGACGAAATCGCCGACTTGTTTTTCGTGGGCAAGATCGACAGGCGGCGGCGGACCGTCCTCGCGGCCGAGAATCGCCCGCAGCCAGATCGATTGGCCGAGATGGAGGCCCCAGCCGGCAGGCGCTCCGGCGAGCAGGATCATCTCGCCTGCGGTCTTGAAGGGCAGAGTGGCGACCTGGCGGACGTCGGCGACGAGACCGACGCCGCCGATCGCCGGGGTCGGTGGGATCGCCACCCCGTTGGTCTCGTTGTAGAGCGAGACGTTGCCGGAGACGACCGGGAAGGAGAGGGCGCGACAGGCTTCGGCGATGCCCCGGATGGCGCCGACCAGCTCGCCCATGATCTCCGGGCGCTCGGGGTTGCCGAAGTTCAGATTGTCGGTGACGGCGAGGGGCTCGGCGCCGACGGCGGTGAGATTTCGCCAGCATTCGGCGACCGCCTGCTTGCCCCCCTCGAAGGCATCGGCGGCGCAATAGCGCGGCGTCACGTCGAGCGAAAAGGCGAGGCCCTTGTTGCCGGCGATCCGGATGACGGCGGCGTCGCCACCGGGGCGGAGGACGGTGTTGCCCTGGATCAGATGATCGTACTGCTCCCACACCCAGCGGCGGGAACTCATGTCAGGCGAGTTGAGAATCCGAATCAGGTCGGCACCGCAATCGGTTGATTCGGGGAGTCTTTCGAGCGGCGGCAAGGCGCTGCGCAGGACATAAGGCCGGTCGTACTCGGGCGCCTGATCGCCGAGGTCCTTGATCGGCAGGTCGGCCTCGACCTTGCCCTGGTGCGTGACCCGAAAGCGGAGATCGTCGGTGGTCCGGCCGACGACGGCGAAGTCGAGGCCCCATTTGCGGAAGATCGCCTCTGCTTCCGCCTGCATCTCGGGGCGGAGCACCATCAGCATGCGCTCCTGGCTCTCCGACAGCATCATCTCGT
>JBBDMC010000177.1:0-9643 GCA_040878485.1 Bauldia sp.
GCCGGGGTGGGGTGGATCGTGGAGCGAAGGCGGCGCTCCGCGCCGTCACCCCCTACCGGCCGCTTCGCGGTCGACCTCCCCCCTCCAGGGGGAGGTGAAGCCGCCCGCCCCCCGATCCGGTCGAGCCAGATGGCGAAGCCGACGGCGGGAACCGCCTCTTTCGCGCTCCCCCGACTTGACCGGGGGATCAGCGACATCAGCCGGTCGTAGCGGCCGCCGCCGATGACCGGTCGGGGATCGCGCTTGCTGCCTCGGAACTCGAAGACGAAGCCGGAGTAATAGTCGAGCCGGCGGCCGAAGTCGGCGGCGAAGGCGAGGCGCTCGACGTCGATGCCGCGATCGGCGAACGCCGCGATCCGTTCGGCGAACCGGGCGATCGCCGGTCCGAGGTCGAGTCGCGCGCGGCGGGCAAGCGCTTTCAGCGCCTTGACGGTGGCGCTCGGCGTACCCGCTATGGCGAGAAACTCCGAGAGGACGACGGCCGCTCGCTCGTCGATCCCTTTGGCGAGCACCTCCTTGTCGATGAACCGCTCGGCGATCTCCTCGGCGTTGCGCGCCCCGATGACGCCAAGACCGGTCGCCGCGAAGAGCGCGTCGACCGTGCGCTTGACGCGGGCCCGGCTGGCTCCGGCGAGGGCAGGGGGCATGTCCCCGGCCGCTGCCTCGTGGTCGTTGGCCTTGGCAATGAGTGCCCTCAGCCGATCGGGGTCGCCGAAAGCGCGGGCGAGTCTGCGCCGCCACGGCGGGCTGAGATCGAGGGCTTGCAGCACGGCCGAAAAGAGCCCTGAGTCGCCGATGAACACCGCCGACTTGCGGATGGCGAGAAGCTTCGCCGCCGCGAAGGCGAGCGCCAGCACGTCGGCGTCGGCGCCGACCCGGTCCGTGCGGCCGAGGGACTCGACGCCGGCTTGCAGGAACTCGCCCGGTCCGTCGCTCCGCTGGCGGAACACCGGGCCCAGGTAGGCGTAGTCGGCCCGACGTTTGGCTGGCCCGGCGGCGAGATGAGTGAGGCAGACCGGGATCGTGTAGTCGGGCCTCAGCGCCAGCTCGGCGCCGTCCTCCGCGCTGGTCAGGAACAGGCGTCGCCGCAGGTCCTCGCCTGCCACCTCGACGAACACGCTTGCCGGAAACACGATCGGCGGCTCGACGAAGCCGTAGCCGGCGTCGGCGAACAGGGCGCGCAGCGATTCAAAAGACGCGCTCATGGGCGATCCGCTGCTCGACCGCCCCCTGCCGTCATGCCCGGGCTTGGCCCGGGTATCCACGCGAACACCGCGGGAGTGGGGCAAGACGTGGATGGCCGGGACACGCCCGGCCATGACGGATTAGACGCAGAGGTCGCGAGCGCTGTCACGGCGGCCGGCGCTCGCCACGGCCGAGCAGGCGGTTGACCGCCTCGACCAGGTCGGCCTCGGCGACCTCCTCCTGCCCCGGCCGCTCTTCGCGCCACTCCTTGTTGTCGGCGACGCCGGCCGAGAGCTTCTTGCCGAGGGCGAGGTCCTTGATCTGGACGACGCCGCGCCTCTTCTCGTCCTCGCCCTGGATGATGGCGAGCGGCGCGTTGCGACGGTCGGCGTACTTCATCTGCGCCCGCATGCCGGCCTCGCCGAGGTAGACCTCGGCCGGGACGTCGGCCCTGTGCAGCGCCGCCACCATCGCCCGGTAGTCGCCGATCCGGTCGCGGTCCATGACGAGCACCACCACCGGCCCGGCGCGCTCGCCGTGGTCGCCCGTACCGAGCGCTGCCAGCGCCGCCTGGAGCCGCGAGACGCCGAGCGAGAAGCCGGTCGCCGGTATGGCCTCGTCCATGAACCGGCCGATCAGCCCGTCGTAGCGCCCGCCGCCGCCGACCGAGCCGAAGCGGACCGGGCGTCCTTCGTCGTCCTTGATCTCGAAGGTCAGATCGGCCTCGAAGACGGGACCGGTGTAGTACTCGAGCCCGCGCACGACCGAGGCGTCGAGCACCACCCGGTCATCGTAGCCGGCGGCTTCGACCAAGCGCGATATTCTGCCAAGCTCGTCCAGCGCCGCATCGAACGCTTTCGACGTGATGTCCGGGAAGCGCCTCGCCAGTTTGCCGATCAAGCGGGATTTTTCGCTCCCGTCGGCGAGCGTTTCGACCTCGACCCGAAACGACAGCATCTGCTCGAGCGCGTCGACTTGGGAAGCGTCGAGCCCCGCCCCCTTGGTAAAATCGCCGCTCTCGTCCTTGCGCCCCTGGCCGAGGAGCAGGCGCACGCCCTCGATCCCCAGCCGGTCGTACTTGTCGATCGCGCGGAGGATAACCAGGCGCTGGTGCGCGTCCTGAACGCGGATCGCGTCCATCACCCCGTCGAGCACCTTGCGCGAATTGACCTTGATCACGTACTGCCCGCGCGGAATGCCGATCTCCTCCATGGTGTCGGCCGCCATCATGCACATCTCGGCGTCGGCGGCGGGCGATGAAGCGCCGACCGTATCGGCGTCGAACTGCATGAACTGGCGGAAGCGGCCCGGCCCCGGCTTCTCGTTGCGCAGCACCCAGCCCCACCGGTAGCTGCGGTAGGGCTTCGGCAGCCGCTCGTAGTTCTCCGCCACATAGCGGGCGAGCGGCGCCGTCAGGTCATAACGCAGCGAAAGCCACTCTCCCTTCCCGGTCGCGGCGGGGCCGCTCCGCGCCTCTTGGCCGTCTTCATCCTGGAACGAGAACACCCCCTCGTTCGGCCGGTCCTGATCGGGCAGGAATTTTCCCAGCGCATCGCTGTACTCGATGAGCGGCGTTTCGACCGGCTCGAAGCCGTAGCGCTCGTAGACCCGGCGGATGCGGGCGATCATCGCCTCGTTGGCGCGGATCTCCGCTCCCGAGCGGTCGCTGAACCCGCGTGGGCGGCGGGCCTTGATCGGGCTGATCTTGGTCGTCATGAGGAAAGGGCGATGGCAAATGGCGAATGGCGAGTAGCCAATAGCGGATCGAGCCTCAATTCGCTACTCGCCATTCGCTATTCGCCGGCTCCCTAGCCGCCGCCGATGCGCGCGTCGAGCGACCAGTCGCCGGGGCCGGCGACGACCAGGAAGAGGAAGCCGCCGGCCATGGCGAAGTCCTTGCCGAAATGAATGACTTCGCCGGAGTCGCCAAGGTTATTGTGGAAGATCAAGGCAGTCATCAGGCAGTAGCCGGCGAAGGCCAGTGCCGTCGGCCGGGTGATGAGGCCGAGCACGACGAGCGCGCCGCCGACGAACTGGAAGAGCGCCGCCAGCGGCAGCAGGCCGCCGGGCAGCCCGAAGGCCTCCATGTAGCTGACCGTCGAGTCCCAGAAGCGCACCATCACCGTCGCATCCCAGAGAAAGATGCCGGCAATGAAGATGCGTCCGACGAGCAGGGCGAGGGCCTTCAGTGCGTCCATGGATGCCATCCTCCGAATCGGACGCGATAACACCCGAGAAGCCAATCATAGTCGTTGAGCAACGGGCGCGCTCGCCGGACGTCAATGGAGAAGCTGCCACGTCTGGTAGGCTGCGAGCGTCAGAATCAAGAGGCCGACCACCGCCGTCAGCACCGGCGTCGCGACGATCTTGATGACGTAACCGGCCAGCGGCGCCGCGACGATGCCGCCGACGATCAGCCCGCCGACCGCCGGCAGGTGGTCAGTGACGTTGCCGGCGTCCTCCCAATGTCCGCTGAGGAGGGCGAACAGGAAGGTCAGCGAAACCGAGAGCGTCACCACGAACTCGACCGCGTTGACCGAGCCGATCACCAGGCGTGGCGCTCCGCCGGAGCCGATCAGGCTCGAGGTCACCACCGGTCCCCAGCCGCCGCCGCCGACGGCATCGACGAAGCCGCCTGCGCCCCCGAGCGGGACCACCAGCCAGCCGGAGATCGGCCGCTCCGGGAACGGCCGCATCGCTTTGACCACGATGAAGGCTCCGATGGCGGCGAGATAAGCGGTGACGAACGGCCGGATGGCAGCGCCGGCGATGCCGGTGAGCACGTAGGTGCCGAACACGCCGCCGACGACCCCGGCCGGCGCCAGGAGGCCGACCAGGCGCCAGTCGACATTGCGGTGCCAGACGTGCGAGGCGCCCGAGGCGGCTGTCGTGAACACCTCGGCGGCGTGAACGCTCGCCGATGCGTGTGCCGGCGGCACGCCGAAGGCGAGCAGCACCGACGTGCAGGTGACGCCGTAGGCCATGCCGAGCGCGCCGTCGACCAACTGAGCCAGGAATCCGACGGCGGCGAAGATGACGAACTCGATCACGCGATCTCCCCCGGTGGTTTGCGCGCAGAAGCTATGGACCGCTGTTGTCCGCGGATAGCAACGAACGACTAAAAAAAGCCGCGGCGGCCGCGGGCGAGCTTCCCGCCCGTCCCGGCGATGGGGCGTTTCTTGCTCGCTATTGAGCCGGGCCCTTTACGCGTTTGCTGTAGTCCTGGCCTCAGAAGGCCATGCCGCCGCCGCCCATCACGGTCTCCTCCTGCGGATGCTCGGCGATCATCGCTTCGGTCGGGTCGGGGCGATCAAGAAACCTTTTCGGCCAGCCACGTCTTGATCAGCGACTGGTATGGCACGTCGCGTTTGTTGGCTTCGACCTTGATCCGTTCGAGAATGCTAATTGGCAACCGCAGGGAGATCGAGGTCGTCGACGGCTTGAGGTTGGGGAACTGAACCCATTGTGCCTTGCTCCAATCGACCAATCCCTCGGTATCGTGGGTCTCCCAGAATCGACGCTCCTCGGCTTCGTTGCGAAACTTGGGAATCTTTTTAGCCTTCTTGAGGACCTGCTTCATATCTTGCTTTCTCCTGCCTGCTCATGTCGCGCACCGAAATCACCCGAATAAAGGTGCCGCCGCGCAGCGTGAACGCCACTTGCAGCCGTCGCCCGTCTATCGACCGCCCATAGGCGTGGAAGCGCGGTTCGTGGGCGCTATGGGCGACGTCTGGAACGACCGCCAGGGGCCGGTTGAAGAATACTTGCTCTGCTTCGCGACGTGAAACGCCATGCCTGGCCGCGCTCTTCTCGGAGTTGCCCTGATCCGAGTCAAAACCGGTAATTGCGGCCAGGTCGAAGTGCATCGTAGTATATTACCATAATATACACGACCGCCGCAAAAAAGAAGGCCGCCCGGAGGCGGCCTTCGATCGTTTTGTCGCCGAGGTGGTGGACTAGAAGTCCATGCCGCCGCCGCCCATGCCGCCCGGCATCGACGGCGCGCTATCCTTCTTCGGGCGCTCGGCCACCATCGCCTCGGTGGTGATCAGCAGGCCGGCGACCGACGCGGCGTCCTGCAGCGCGATCCTGACCACCTTGGTCGGGTCGATGATGCCGGCAGTCACCAGGTCGGTGTAAATCTCCTCTTGGGCGTCGAAGCCATAGGAGTCGGACTTCGATTCCAGAACCTTGCTCACCACGATCGAGCCCTCGACGCCCGAGTTCTCGGCGATCTGGCGGATCGGAGACTCGATCGCCTTGAGCACGATGTTGATGCCGGCCTGGATGTCCGGGTTGTCCGACTTCAGCTTCTCGATCGCCCGCTTGGAGCGGAGCAGCGCAACACCGCCGCCCGGCACGATGCCTTCCTGAACCGCCGCCCGGGTGGCGTTGAGCGCGTCCTCGACGCGGTCCTTCCGCTCCTTGACCTCCACCTCGGTGGCGCCGCCGACGCGGACCACCGCGACGCCGCCGGCGAGCTTGGCCAGCCGCTCCTGCAGCTTCTCCTTGTCGTAGTCGGAGGTCGTCTCCTCGATCTGGGCCTTGATCTGGTTGATCCGGCCCTCGATCTCCTTCCGCTTGCCGGCGCCGTCGACGATGGTGGTGTTCTCCTTGGCCACCGTCACCTTCTTGGCACGGCCGAGCATCTGCAGGGTGACGTTTTCCAGCTTGATGCCGAGGTCCTCGGAGATGACCTGGCCGCCGGTCAGCACCGCGATGTCTTCCAGCATCGCCTTGCGCCGGTCGCCGAAGCCCGGCGCTTTGACCGCCGCCACCTTGAGGCCGCCCCTGAGCTTGTTGACGACCAGCGTCGCCAGCGCCTCGCCCTCGACGTCCTCGGCGATGATCAACAGCGGCCTTGCCGCCTGCACTACCGCCTCGAGCACCGGCAGAATCGCCTGCAGGTTCGACAGCTTCTTCTCGTGCAGGAGGATGTAGGGGTCCTCCAGATCGGTCACCATCTTTTCGGCGTTGGTGATGAAATACGGCGACAGGTAGCCGCGGTCGAACTGCATGCCCTCGACCACCTCGAGCTCGAACTCGAGCGCCTTCGACTCCTCGACCGTGATCACGCCCTCGTTGCCGACCTTCTGCATCGCCTCGGCGATCTTCTCGCCGATCATCTTCTCGCCATTGGCGGCGATCGAGCCGACCTGGGCGATCTCGGCCGACGTCTTGACCTTCTTGGAGCGCTTCTCGAGGTCCTTGACCACCTCGGTCACCGCCATGTCGACGCCGCGTTTCAGGTCCATCGGGTTCATGCCGGCGGCGACCGCTTTGGCGCCGTCGCGGACGATCGCCGCAGCCAGCACCGTTGCGGTCGTGGTGCCGTCGCCGGCGATGTCATTGGTCTTTTGGGCGACCTCGCGCACCATCTGCGCGCCCATGTTCTCGAACTTGTCCTCCAGCTCGATCTCCTTGGCGACGGTGACGCCGTCCTTGGTGATGCGCGGCGCGCCGAACGATTTTTCGAGCACGACGTTGCGGCCCTTGGGGCCGAGCGTAACCCGCACGGCGTTATTGAGAATCTCGACACCGCGCAGCATCTTCTCGCGCGCGTCGGCTGAGAATCTAACGTCTTTGGCAGCCATGGCTGAATGTTCCTTCTCGATCTGATGTGTTCATGTTTGTCGATCGCGGCCTCGTCAGGCTGCTCAGGCTGCCTTGCGGCTCGCCACCTTGCCTTCGATGATTCCCATCACGTCGGACTCCTTCATGATCAGGAGGTCCTCGCCGTCGATCTTCACTTCGGTGCCCGACCACTTGCCGAACAGGATGCGATCGCCGGTCTTGACGTCGGGCGGGATGAGCTTGCCGGCCTCGTCGCGCCCGCCGGGTCCGACCGCGATGATCTGGCCCTCCTGCGGCTTCTCCTTGGCTGTGTCGGGAATGATGATGCCGCCGGCTGTCTTTTCTTCTGACTCGACCCGGCGAACGACCACGCGGTCGTGGAGGGGACGGAATTTCATGGGGTTTGCTTCCTCTTGGGTGCGATCCGGCCTCGGATCGATGGAAAGAAACGCTGTTAGCACTCTCCATCGGTGAGTGCTAACAGGCGCTGGGGATTTAAGGAGCCCGGTACGGACTGTCAAGACCCGGAATGGCGCCCGGGCTTTGCCTCGGCGGTCAGCGTCGCGGCGGCCCTCAGGCTCGTTAAAGTAAATGGAGTCTAAATTTGAGCAAAAATAAATTAAAATCGTTCAATTAAGACTTTTGACCATTGGTTTTACCATCCAGCAACTTTTGCGAACTAACTTTCGCGAAGGTAACTAGGCAAGGTCAAGGGTGTTTACCGTGATCCTGAAGACGTTTCTCGCCAACAACCGCGGCACCGTGCTGCCAATCTTTGTGCTGGCGCTGCTTCCGCTGCTCCTCGCGACCGGCGGGGTGGTCGACTTCACCAACGCCTATGACAAGCAGACCATGGTCCAGGATGCCATGGACTCGGCCGCTCTTGCCGCCGGCAAAAAGATCGGCCTGTTGACCATGGAGGAGCTGGAGGTCGACGTCGACAACTACTACACGGCCAATCTTGAGGACAAGATGGTCAATCCGCCGCCGCTCACCACCGCGGTCGAGGCCTCGACGCTCACGCTGACCACCGTGCTAAGCGTGCCGACCTACTTCCTTGGCATGATCGGCATCGACCAGATCTCGTTCAACCTGACGTCCCAGGCGACCCTCGCCCTCGGCACTCTCGAGGTGGCGATCGTGCTCGACAACTCGGGGTCGATGAACACCAACGACAATATCGCGACGCTGCGCACCGCCGCCGGCGACCTGGCGACCACCCTTTGGGGATTGGGGGCGACCAGCACGGAGCCGGACCCGGTCAAGATCGGACTGGTGCCGTTCGCCGCCGCCGTCAACGTCGGTTCCGCCTACCAGAACGACGCGGCCGCGACGTGGCTCGATAAGACCGGCCTCGGCACCTACAACGCCGACATCATGGACGCCGCCGCCACGACGGTGAATCCGTTCGACCTGCTGGCCAACGTGGACCTGCCGGCTGGCGCGCCCGCCGGCTACAATACATGGGGCGGCTGCGTCGAGGCGCGCCCAATCCCCTACGATGCCTCCGACGACGGCGCTTCGGTTGCCACGCCGGCGACCATGTTCGTCCCGATGTTCGCGCCCGACGAGCCGGACAACTGGACCTGCTCCACGGGCACTTGTTTCGATGTCGGCTCCAGCGGCTCAAACCGGCGCTACCTCGGCGCGCCAAGCGGCAACCGGAGTTACAACAACTACTTGCCCGACGTCACCGCCACGCCGGCGACCGTGAACTCTTCGACCGACGTGTTTACCTCGAACGGTCACGGCCTCACCAACGGCACGCAGGTCGAGTTTCAAAGCACGGGGTCGATGCCCGGCAGCCTGAGCACCGATACCGTCTACTACGTCATTTCCTCCGGCCTGACCGCGAACAACTTCAAGGTGTCTACGTGGAGCGGCGGCAGCGCGCGCAACGTCACCAGCAACGGGTCTGGCCTCGGTTTCACCAAGGTCCCCTCGTGGACCTGCTCGAACGGCAACGCCAACTGCGGCGGCGGCGGCAACGGCGTTGCGGAAGAAACCGCCATGTCGGCCACCTCCAAGTACGGTACGTCCGCCGCACACGTCACCCCCTCCAACATCACCGTCGGCGGCATCCCGGGCGGCCCGAATTTCATGTGCACCAGTAAGGCGTTGCAACCGCTGACCGTCGACCAGACCACGGTGACCAATGCGGTCAACGCGATGATCGCCCTTGGCGCCACCAACATCGAGGAAGGCCTGATGTGGGGCTGGCGGGTGCTGTCGCCGTCGGCGCCGTTCACCGAGGGCAGGGCCTACACCGCGAACGACAACCAGAAGATCCTTGTCTTCATGACCGACGGCGAGAACACCTACTACCCGACCAGCAAGTACCCGGGTACCTGGTACGGAGCATGGGGGTTCATCTCCAAGAACCACCTCGGCACGACCTCGACCGACCAGGACGTCGAGCAGAACAAGATGGATGAGCGGACCGCGATCGCCTGTCAGGCCGTGAAGGATGCTGGCATCACGGTCTACACGGTTGCGTTCACCGGTTCGGGCGGCATCAACGACACGACGCAGGCCATGCTGGTCGCCTGCGCAACAGAGCCCTCGATGGCGTACGTGGCCGCCGACCAGAGCGCGCTGCTGGCTGCCTTCTCCGCGATCGGCGACGACATCTCGCTCCTGCGCATCTCGCAGTAACGTCGTCTATTCGACGATCGTGAACGGCAGTTCCACGGTCGTCGTCTTGGCCGAGGCCCGGTCGGCAAGCGTCAGCCGCAGCACGTAGCTGCCCGGCTTGAGTTCGGGCAGCGCCACCGACACCGCGGCGTGGAATGCACGGGTCGTCGCGTTGCCCTGCCACGTCAGGTCGCCGAAGTCGTCTGCCTTGGCGAGAACCAGTCCCCCCGGCGTTCGGATCTCGAGGCCG